>NZ_BAAAQB010000006.1:0-349976 GCF_039531445.1 Arthrobacter humicola
CGATCAGGAAGGTGGCTTCCTTGTCTTCCCAGCATTCGAAGATGTTGGGGCAGCCGGCCTCTTCACACACCGTGTGGAGGCCTTCCTTCTTGACGAGGTTCTTGAGCTGGACGAACTCGGGGCCCATCTGGACCTTGGCCTTGATCCATTCCGGCTTACGCTCCACCGGTGTGGCCGCATTGCGCTGCTCAATGCGCAGCAATTTCCGGCCATCTGGAGAGGTGGGAGGGGACGACTGAATGGCCATGAAGGAACTCCATAATTCAGGTGGCATTTTGGGTGCCACGATGATTCGGGTTCCTCCCCGCTCTGTATTGGACCTGAGAGTTTCCGCAGACCCTGCTGTTACAGGGTGCCGCTTGCACCGTCGGTGAGTCCGGTGACCGGACTGCTTTCCAGAGTTGCCTCGCCGCGGCGGTACGTGGGCCTGAGAGATTCCTGGGGAGGATTTGCTCCTACGGCGCCTGCTGAACGTACCGGCAGGACTCTCCCGCCGCAGATCAAAAGCATGTATGACTTGTCGTGATACTGATCACACGGTAGCCCTTGACTGGACCGCACGCAAAAATTACGTCACGCGAGTCACATATTTCCTCGCCCGGCCAGCGTCCCGCGCACCATTGTGGCTGGCGGTGAAGCGCCCAATGGTGCAGCATGACCGCCAAAGGGCGGCTAGGGCTGCGGCTGCGGTCGGGGTTCGGCGCGCCGGGCGAAGGCCGGGGCATGCTCGGGCCGCGGACCAAAGGCAATAAACCGGGGAATGATGGTGCGGACCGCTGGAACGCGCCGGGCCACGAACAGCGCCGCGGCTGGAACTTTTGTCCGCTTCCCGGACATGATCGGGCCGAAGATTGCCCGCTGCATCACCCTCTGGGCAGTCTGCACAATGACGGTGGGCAACCGCCGCCGTCGTTCGACTTTCTTGAGGTCTGCCGTGGTCACATGGCCCCGGAGCAGTGCGGGGGCAAGGGACTCGGCGGCGGCCGCGGCGTCCTGGATCGCGAGGTTGATTCCGACGCCGCCGGCCGGGGACATGGCATGCGCGGCGTCGCCGATGCACAGCATGCCGTTGATGTACCACCGGTGCAGCCGGTTCAGGCGCACGTCCAGCCAGTGGAGGTCATCGAGGGAACGGATGGCGTCAACGCGGTCGGCGAGGTCCGGGCGCAGCGCCGCGACCCGGCGTCGGAATCCCTCGACGCCTTCCGCGCGGATCCGGGCGTCGGTGCCTTTCGCGGCGAGGTAGCCCATTTGGTAGTAGTCATTGCGGAACAAGGCCAACAGCGCCTCGCCGGGTCCGAATGCCGGCACGAGCCCGGCCACCTCGCCTGCTTCGGAAGGGTTCCGGGGCAGCCGGAACCACCAGGTGTCGAAAGGCACCGGAAACTCCTTCGGCGCGAGGCCGGCCTCGGTGCGGAGCACGGAATGGCGTCCGTCCGTCGCGACGACCAGGTCCGCCAGGAGTTCGCCTTGAGTACCGTCCGGGGTCCGGAAGCGGATTCCGCGGACGCGGCCCCCGTTGCGGACCAGCCCGGTGGCGGTGTGGCTCATCAGCAGGGTGAACCCCGGTTCCTCGGCCGCGGCGGCGCCGAGGAAATTCAGGAAGTCCCATTGCGGCATCATGGCGATGTAGTTGTACGGCGGCGGCAGGGCATCAAAATCACCCATGGTCACGGGCGGCCCGCCGGGAACCGGAAAAGCAACATTCTTCAGGCGACTCTGCGGCAGCCGGCGGAATTCCTGGCCGAGGCCGAGTTCGTCAATCAGCCGGATGGTGGAGGGGTGCACCGTGTCGCCGCGGAAATCCCGCAGGAAGTCCGCATGCTTCTCCAACACCGTGACCCGCACCCCGGCCCGGGCCAGGAGCAGGCCCAGCATCATCCCCGCAGGTCCGCCGCCCACCACCGCGCATCCGGTCTTCTCCATGGCCCCCACGCTACGCCTGCGACGGGCGCCGCGGGAGTGGTTTTCGCGTCGGTTTTTCGTGTGCGCTACGGCTTCAGACTGGCGCTACGGGGATCCGCGTAGCGCCGGTCCGAAACCGCAGCGGCGGCCCGACTGGAGGGCTCAGAGCCGGGTCAACAACTACAACGTCATCTGGCGGGCTCAGCACTGGGTCTTGCAGAACTGCGACGACTAGCCGGCCGATAGCCAGCCTCCGCGCGTAGGAACTGCCCCCGGCATCTGTCACGGGCCCGGGGCTTTTCTTTACCCGCGAGGGCGGTCGGGGCCCATTCCGGCTCCAGGAATTGCTCGGGGGAGAACAGCAGTGGGCACAGCGCCTGGGGTTGTGATCAGGGTGATGATGACGGCATGGCTCATGGCGCCGCCGGTGTGGTGCCCAAGCGCGCCTCCTCGGCGGCGTGGGTGTGTTACGGGTGCGGGAAAACTGCGGAAACATTGCGTGTAGACTCACGGCACCGCACATGGGGTGCGGAGCAGCATTCTTTGGGGGGAACGTGGCTGAGAAACTCACACATTTGGATGACCGACACGATCGGGTCGTTGAGCACTACGAAATGCCGGCGCTTATCGAGCGGATCCAGAATGTGTTGGATGTCAACGGCGTCCTGACCGTTGCGGACTACCGCAGAGAACTTGCGGCAGCCCGCAACGATGCGCAGGAGCACTCGGCCAGCTACGACGCCTAGGACACGTAGGCGAACGGGATATTGCCGACTCCCTGCGGACTGGTGCCATTCAGTCGGCAGGGAGCCTGCTCTAAAACCTCTAGAATCCCAGGGAAAAATGGCTCAGAGCCGGGTGTCGAAGGAGTCGCAGAAGACGTTCTCGTTGAACGTGCCTTGGAACTCCGATTTGCCCTCGATCTTCTCGATGGCAGCCCGGATGGCCTCCGGCGTGCCCGCGTGGGCGTGGATGGCCGTCTTCACCATCGGCACGTCAATGAGGTGGTTGGGCTGATTGAGCGAGACGAACACCGTGGGCACCTCGGTGGCGTACCAGGGGATCTCGGCCGCCATGGGCGTTGACCACTTGATCCGGATGGCCGCCTCCTGGGCGAAGCCTTTCACGTTGGCGAAGACGAACGCGGCGTCGTACTTCTGCGCGTAATCCCCCGTGGCTTCCTCGGAGATGACGGACATGAAGTTCACCCCGGTCTCGCCGGCAATCTGGCGCTGCTCGGCTGTCTTGAAGACATGGACTTCAAAGCCGGCTTTTTCGAGCTCGTCGCGGACCACGTCCAGATAGGCCAGCGGGTCGGCACGGGTGAAGTCCGCGCCGCCCGAGATGCCGTAGAGGCGGATGCGTTTGTGCGTCCGGGGCGTGATGGGCAGGTTGCTGGCCGTGTCCTTTACCAGGGTGACGGTCTTGTCGGCGATCTCCGCGGCAATCGCCCGGTGGGCCTCGCTCCCGATCAGCTGCAGCGCTTCGACCGGCGGGACGAGGGATTCCCGCGCGGCCTTGTGCAGGCCGAGCGAGGCCTTCAGTCCCAGAATCCGGCGCAGAGCGTCCTGCAGCCGTGCTTCCGTGATGACCCCGGACTTGTACCCCTCGAGCATGTACCCGAAGTCCTCGGCCGGGTTCCGGAAGAACAGGAACATGTCGCACCCGGCGGCAATGGTGGCAGGGACGAGCTCGCTGCGCTTCATGGCCTGGGTGAGGCCGATCATCTGGGACGCGTCGGTCAGGACGAGCCCGTTGAAGCCGAGCTCGCCGCGGAGCAGGTCCTGCAGGAGCTCGGGCGCCAGGGTCGCGGGCAGGATGTCCTCCGCCGCCAGCCCGGGGCGGAAATGCCGTGACAAGTCCGGCGCACCGATGTGGCCGACCATGATCGACTGCACCCCGTGCCCGATCATCTCCCGGTACACGTGCCCGTAGGTCCGGTTCCACTCCTCGTAGCCGAAGGTGTTGTAGGAGGTGACCACGTGCTGATCCCGTTCGTCCAGACCATCACCCGGGAAGTGCTTCATGGCGCACACGGTGGGCGATTCGCTGATGCCGTCGAAGTATTCCTTGGCCCGTTCCACCACGATCTCCGGGGTGTTGCCGAAGGCACGGGTGGAGATGACGGTGTTCCGCCAGTTGTAGTGGATGTCCACGATCGGCGCGAAGGCCCAGTTGCAGCCCAGCGCCGCGGTCTCCACACCGGCCACGCGCCCCATCTGGCGGGCGATGTCCTTGTCCGGGTGCGAGCCCGCCTGCAGGTGCGTCGAGACGAACGTCCCGTCGTCGCAGCTTCCGGCTCCCCCCATTTCCGGGTTGGAGGCCACCAGCAGCGGGATGCGGGTCTTGGATTGCGCGTAGCGGATGTGTTCCTGCACGGCGGCGGCGGGGCCGGGCCGGTAGCGCATGCCGCCCACGTGATACTGCTCCAGGACACCGTCGAGGTATTCCTGGGAGTAGTCGTTGTTGTGGTTGATGAACAGCTGCCCGATCTTTTCCTCGAGCGACATCGAGTCGATGGTCGAGCCCACCCATGCAACGGCGGCGTCGTCGAGGTTGAACGGAGCGGCCTTCAGGTCCACAAGGAACCGGGTGGCATCGACCTGCCGGCCGCCAAGGCCCGCTACAGCTTCGTCAACGATCTGCTTCACTGGCGTGGCGATGTCCACTACAACACTCTTTTCGTCGGCCTGGAGTTCTTCGAGGGTTTCCAACTGCGATTCCAGCAGTGAGAGCGGCATGAAGTGCCCCGGACGCGCGGCCATGCGGCTGCTGAGCAGTTCCCGGCTCCCGTGCAGGTGCACGAACACCACGGAGGGATCGCCGCTGCGGATGATGTCCCGGTAGGCGCGCTTGAGCGCGCTGCACGCGATGATCAGGCCAGCGTCCGACGCCGCGAAGCGCCTGCCGATTTCGGCCAGCCACGGTGCCCGGTCGTCGTCGTTCAACGGAGTGCCCGAAGCCATCTTGTCGATGTTCGACTGCGGGTGCAGTGAGTCGCCGTCGAGGAATTCCGCGCCGAGGCGCTCGGCGATGGCCGCGCCCACGGTGCTCTTGCCGCAACTCGTCACACCCATCACCACAATGTGGCGGAGGGCGGAACCGGCGGGGTTCAGCTCACCAGTCATGAACGGTGCCGTCGACGAGGCGGTTGTAGGGCAGGTAGGCCTGCTGGTACGGGAAGGCCGCCGCGGCTTCCTCGTTGAATTCGACGCCGATGCCGGGCTTGTCGCCCGGGTGCAGGTAGCCGTCCACGAACGTCATGGACTGCTCGAAGACCTCGTTGGTCTTGTCCGAGTGCTGCATGTATTCCTGGATGCCGTAATTGTGGATGGCCAGCCCGACGTGCAGCTGCGCGGCGAACCCGACCGGGGAGATGTCAGTGGGGCCGTGGAAGCCGGACTTGATCTGGTACTGCGCGGCGAAGTCCATGACCTTCTTCAGCGGCGAAATCCCGCCGAAGTGCGTGGACGCGGCCCGGACGTAGTCGATCAGCTGTTCCTTGATGATCGTCTGGTAGTCATACACGGTGTTGAAGATTTCACCGATGGCCAGCGGGGTGGTGGTGTGCTGGCGGACCAGGCGCAGGGCCTCCTGGTTTTCGGCCGGGGTGCAGTCCTCGAGCCAGAAGAGGTCGTAGGGTTCCAGCGCCTTGCCGAGCTTGGCGGCCTGGATCGGGGTCATCCGGTGGTGCCCGTCGTGCAGCAGCGGGATTTCCGGGCCGAACTCGTTGCGCACGGCCTCGAACACGGTGGGCAGGTGGCGCAGGTAGGCGCGGGTGTCCCAGTCCTCTTCCTGCGGGAACGCCCCACGGCCGGCGGGCTCGTAGTCGTACCGCTCCCCCGAGGCCTGTGCCTGCGCGGCGACCCCGTAAACGGCCTTGATGCCGGGGATGGCGGTCTGGATCCGGATGGACTTGTACCCGAGCTCCAGGTGCTCGCGGACGGAATCGAACAGGGAGGGAATGTCCGCGCCGGAGGCGTGGCCGTAGGCGCGCAGCCCGTTCCGGGACGCGCCGCCGAGGAGCTGGTAGACCGGCATCCCGGCCAGCTTGCCCTTGATGTCCCACAGGGCCATGTCGACGGCGGCGATCGCGGCCATCGTGACCGGGCCGCGGCGCCAGTAGGAGCTCCGGTACAGGAACTGCCAGGTGTCCTCGATCCGGTGCGGGTCCTTGCCGATCAGCAGCTGCGCGACGTGCTCCTTCAGGTAGGCGGCCACGGCGAGCTCGCGGCCGTTGAGCGTCGCGTCGCCGATGCCGGTCACGCCGTCCTCCGTGGTGATCCGCAAGGTCACGAAGTTCCGGGAGGGGCTGGTCACGAAGACTTCAGCGGCAATGATTTTCACAGCAGGTCCTTATCTGGGTGGTGGGGTGGCTTAGTTGCTGGGTGCCAGCGGTGCGGCATCGGCGGGAACGGTGACGTCGGCGTCGTTCCGGGAGGTTCCGACGGCGCTGCCGGCACCGGCGGTGCGGCGGGCCTGGATTTCGGTGAGGATCCGGGCGTGCATGGTGTCGGTGAGCGTGTACTTGGCCATCACGAGCACGGCCAGGATGGTCATGATGGCAGGCAGTGCGCCGGCGGCCAGCTGGATGCCGAAGACGGCGTCGGGGGTCTGGACAGCGCCGGATTTGTATCCGCCCAGGGCCAGGGCATAGGCCGCGAGCGCTCCCCCGACGGCCTGGCCGGTCTTGCGGGTGAAGGAGAACAAGGCGTAGGTGATGCCCTCGGTCCGGACGCCGGTCCTCCATTCGCCGTATTCGACGGTGTCGGCTTCGAGGGCCCACACCACGATGTTGACCGCGAGGACGCCCACGAGGCTGATGACCAGGCCGCTGAAACCGATCCAGACCTGGCTTGCCGGGGTGAAGAAGACGATGGCGCCCCCAATGACCGTGACCAGCGACGAGAAGATGTAGACGCGCTTCTTGCCGAGGTTCCGCACCAGCTTGGGCATGAAGCCGGCCAGCACGAAGGTGAGGACGAGTTGGATGATGGAGAGCGCGGGGTACAGGTCCAGCCGTCCCAGGACATCACGGAGGTAGTAGAGCTGGACCGAGGTGAGGGCCAGGTATCCGGTCAGGAAGAAGAAGGAGCTCAGGCACAGCATCAGCAGCGGCCGGTTGCCCCTGAGCGTGTCCATGCTCTGTTTGAACGTGACGTTGGGGACGGCGCGGTGGACGCGTTCCTTGGTGGTCAGGACGGTGAACAAGTACAGGGCTGCACCGATGACGACGAAGATCAGGGTGATGGTGGTGAACGTGGCCTGCAGGTTGGCGCCCGGCTTGATCAAAGGGGCCACAAAGATGCCCAGGGCGGAGCCGACCAGCATCCCGCCGATCATCCGGGCCGAGCCCAGCTTGGCGCGCTCGGCCGGTTCCTGGGTCATGGCGCCGGCCAGCGAGCCGTAGGGGATGTTGACCAGGCTGTAGGCCAGGCCCAGGGCCGCGTATGTGACGTAGGCGTAGAGCAGGGTGCCGGATTCGCCGAGCGCCGGGATGGAGAAGGTCGCCACGCTCAGCAGCAGCAGCGGGATGGAGCCGAACATGATGAACGGGCGGAACTTGCCGAACCGCTTGCTGTAGGTCCGGTCCACCACGCGGCCGGCGAAGACGTCGGCGAAGGCATCGAAGATCCGCACTACCAGCAGCAGGGTGCCGGCGGCCGCGGCCGAAATCCCGGCCACGTCCGTGTAGTACACCAGCAGGAACATGGTGGCAGTGGTGAATGCGAGGTTGTTGGCAGCATCGCCGGCGCCATAGCCGATGATGCTGAGCTTGCTCAGCTTTTTCATAATTGGGCTCCTTTACCCGTTGCCGGACTCAGACCCTGGTCCGGGTCCGGCGAAAAAATGTGCGGTCAGGCCTACGCCTCGGAAGTGGTGTTCTTGGTGCCGGCCAGAGCCGTCCACCGTTTGCGCAGGGCATAGGCGGCGGGCTTGGGCCGCCTGTCCCGGGTGAAGACGCCCTTCTTGTTGCCGTCCACGCGCATGATGCCGTTGGAGGTCTGGAAGTCCGCGAAGTTCCAGACCTGCTCGCCCACCATGGCGTCCACGCGGTCGAAGACCCGGTGGTACATGGCCAGGAACGCGGCCTGGTATTCCTCGCTCCAGGGCTGTTCATAGATCGAGTGGAAACCGGGCATGGTGTCCGGTCCGTACTCGGTCATGATCATGGGCTTGCCGTACTTGGCGTCCCACTCGCGCAGTTCCTTCTCGAGGGACTGCTCGGCTGTTTCGAGGTCGCCGTTGTTGACGTACCAGCCGTAGTAGCGGTTGAGCAGGACGACGTCGAACAGGTCCCCGAGCAGTTCCTTGTCCGGGGTGTCGAACATGACGTTGACGTAGCCGACCGGCCGGGTGGGGTCCAGCCGGCGGGTCAGTTCCGCGAGGGGCGCGAAGTATTCGCGGGCGCCCTCTTCCGAGCCGTTGGGTTCGTTGGCGATCGACCAGATGACCACGGACGGGTGGTTCTTGTCGCGGGCGACGAGCTCGGAAATCGCCTGCCGGTGGTTGGCGGCGGTGTTGGCGTCCACACCGCCCTCGACGTAGGTCTTCTTGGCAATGCCGCCGAAGACGGCGCCGAAGCCCAGGTGCAGCCCGACGGCGGCGGTTTCGTCGATCACCACGATCCCGTGCCGGTCCGCGAACTCCATGACTTCCTCGGCGTAGGGGTAGTGCGAGGTCCGGAAGGAGTTGGCACCCACCCAGTCCAGGAGCTGGAAGTCGTTGACCATCTGGGCGTTGCTGTGGCCCTTGCCGATGGCCACGTGGTCCTCGTGCATGCCGAAGCCGGTGAAGTAGAAGGGCTCGCCGTTGATGAGGAATTCCTTGCCGTGGACTTCCACGGTGCGGACCCCGACGGGCAGGGTGTAGCTGTCCAGCAGCCGGCCGCCGTCGCGGATCTCGGCGGTGAGGCTGTAGAGGTAGGCGGCACCGGGCTTCCAGAGCACGACGTCGGCGATCGTCAGGGTGCCGCGGACGCCGTCGGCGTGGGTAACCTCTGCGCCGTCGGCGTCCCGGAGGGAAACGGTGACCGTTTCACTGCCGGTTCCGCCGGCGGTGGCGATGGAGTACTCGACGCTGCCGGCCGATGCCTCGAAGCCGGTGACCACGGTGATGTCATCGACGGTCACCGAGGGGGTGCTGAACAGCCAGACGCTGCGGTGCAGTCCGGCGTAGTTGTAGAAGTCGTGGAGGTAGCTCTGCTGGCGGCGGCCGTCCTCCGTGACGGTGATGGTGCCCGGCGGAATCGTGGCCTGGGTGAGCTCGTTGTTGACGGAGATGGTGAGGCGGAAGACCTGCCCGGGCGTCACGTGCTCGGTGATGTCCGCGCTGAACGGCATGTAGCCGCCGGTGTGCTGGGCCACCAGGGTCTCATCAACCCACACCATGCCCTCGTGCGTTGCGGAGTCGAGGCGGACGTGGATGCGCTCCCCGGCCCAGCCGCGCGGCACGCGCACGTCCCGCTGGTACCAGACGTAGCCGACGTGGTCCCTGATGGCTTTATCCGGGAAGACGTCGTTGTAGCTGGCCGGGACACCCATTTCCAGGTCCGAGTCCAGCGGCGCCCGGAACCATTCGTCCCGGTGGCCGGAGCGGTCAAAGTCCACCTTGAAGCGGTACAGGCCGTCGAGATTGACGATCTCGCGGGTTTCACTGGCCTGGGGCTTGAGCATCGTGGGGAGTCCTTACGCGTCGTTGCGGGGCGGGCCTTCCGGTGCGGCCGGCGGCGCCGGTTGCCACCCGGTGGCCTCTTCGTCTGGATGTAATCCTAGTCACTTGGCAATCTTTTGGCAAGCGGTTGCCATAAATTTCTGCTAGACCCGGTCTGCCCCGCGTCCGGCATAGCACTGCCCGGGAACCGGCAAGGGCCGGCGCCCGGGCAGCAGTGCCTGCCGAAGGTCCCCTTACTCCGGGACAGCCGGCCCGGAGAAGGTTCCCCGGAGGTTCTCGACGAGCTCGGCGACGGGACCGCCGGCGGGTGCCGCAGTGTCCACGAGGCCCGGGGACAGCAGGGCGAGCAGGGCGCGGGTGCTCTCCGCGCCGCCAAGCGCGTTGGCCGCGGCTACCTCCGCCGCGAGCGGGTCCTGGAACCGGGCCGCCGAGGCGCTGAAATCCATCCAGGCGGCGATCATGCGGGCAGCCGCTGCGCCGGAACGGCCCCGGGCACGCTCGGCCAGCAGCACGGGAACCGCGCGCATGCGCAGCTTGGTGCTTCCGTCCATCGCGATCTGGGCCAGGTGGTGAGCAATCCGGCCGTTGCCGAAGCGCTCCAGCAACGCGGCGCGGTACGCGGGAATCTGCAGGTCGGGGCCGTGCAGGTTGGCTTCGGCCTCGTCCCAGAACCGTTCCACGGCGTGCCGGCAGAGCTCGTCCTGCAGGGCCTCGGCCACGGTGGCGTGGCCGCGCAACTGCCCGGCGTAGGCCAGCAGCGAGTGCGCGCCGTTGAGGAGCCAGAGCTTGCGGTTTTCATACGGCTCGATGTCGTCCACGAACACGGCCCCGGCGTCCTGCCAGCGCGGGCGCCCGGCGGGGAAGTCGCCGCTGAGGACCCAGTTGCGGAACGGCTCGGCCACCACGGGCGAGGTGTCCCGGTAGCCGCAGGCGGTCTCGACGGCGGCGATGTCAGCCTCCGTGGTCCGCGGCGTGATCCGGTCCACCGAGGTGCTGACAAAGCTGATGTTGGCCTCGATCCAGGCGGCGAGCCCGGCGTCCCAGGCGGCAGCCAGGCCGGTGACGGCCCGGCGGGCGACGGTGCCATTGCTGGCAAGGTTGTCGCAGCAGACCACGGCCAGGGGTCCGGCCCCGGCGGCGCGGCGGCCGGCGAGGGCGAAGACCAGCCGGCCCAGCGGCGTCGCGGGGCTGCCGGTCCCCCGCGCGAGCACGGCAAGGTCCGTCTCGACGTCGGGGGCCCGGAGGTCCAGCCGGCCGTCGGTGCCAAGCCGGTAGGCGGCCTCGGTGATGGTCAGGGTGATGATGGCGGTGGCGGGTGCGGCCACGAGTTCGGCGAGCCGGCCGACGTCGGCCCCGTCCACGGCAGCAACAATGCTGCCGATCACCTCGAAGGAATCCCCCGCGTCGCCGCGCTCCACGAGCGTGAACAGGCCGTCCTGCTCCGCCAGTGCCAGGGCCGCGTCCGGGCGCCGGCCGGTGAAGGAGGCGATCCCCCATTCCGGGGCGTCGCCGGCCCGGTGGGTGTACCACGCCTGGTGTGAGCGGTGGAAGGCGCCGAGGCCCAGGTGGACGATCCGCACCGGGGCCTTGGCCGCGGGACGAAGGCTGCGGTTCAGCCGCGGCAGGTCTGCCGCCGGGTCCCCGGTAACCGCCGCGGCCGCGGCCGCGGCCGCCGGATCTGCCAATCCTGCCTGGCCAGCGGCTCCGGCATTTTCTGTCATGGTCATAGCTTGAAAACCCTTCGCGGGGAGCCGTCGACGAGGTCGACGATGATGTCGTGGGCGCGGTCCTCGCTGATCCGGTGTTCCGCCACGAGGCGGGCCAGGAAGGAGGCCTCGATCCGGCGGGAAGCATTGTGCCGGGCGGGGATGGAGCAGAAGGCGCGGGTGTCGTCGATGAACCCCGAGGACCGGGAGAACCCTGCGGTTTCGGTCACGGCGGACCGGAACCGCAGCATCGCATCCGGTGCGTCCAGGAACCACCACGGGGCGCCGAGGTACACCGAGGGGTAGAAGCCTGCCAGGGGTGCGAGTTCGCGCGAGTAGACCGTCTCGTCCATGGTGAAGAGCACCAGGTGGAAGTCCTTGCTGTTGCCGAAGTCCTGCAGCACGGGCCGGATGGACTCGGTGTAGTCGATTGCAAAGGGGATGTCGTGCCCGGTGTCCGCACCGAACTTGCTGAAGGTCTCCGTGTGGTGGTTGCGGAAGGACCCCGGGTGGATGGTCATGACCAGGCCGTCCTCCACCGACATCCGGGCCATCTGGTACATCATGTGAGCTTCGAAGTCTTCGCGCTCGGCGGCACTGGCTTCGCCGGAACGGGCCCGCTCGAAGAGCCGTTCCGCTTCTGCGGCGTCCAGCTTGAGGGTGCGCGGGGTGCGCACGCCGTGGTCGGCCGACACAGCGCCATGCTCCACAAAGTAACGACGCCGGTTCTCGAGGGCGGTGAGGTAGCCGGCAAAGCCGCTGCCGCCGTCGCCCGCTGCCGCGATGAGGCGTTCAACGTTGCCGCCCCAGGCGGGGTTGGCCGGATTCAGATAGGCGTCGGGCCGGAAAGTCGGGAGCACGCGGCCGTGGAAGGTGGCATCCCCGGCCAGGGCCTTGTGGGCCGCCAGGTCATCCAAGGGATCGTCCGTGGTGGCCAGGACCTCGATGTTGAAGTCCTTGAACAGCTGGCGGGGGCGGAAATCCGCCTCCTGGAGCCGGGCGGAGATGGCGTCGTAGGAGGCATCTGCGGTGGCGGCGCTGATCTCCTGGGCCAGGCCAAAGACGCTGTGGAACTGGTCGCGCAGCCAGTAACCCGAGGCGGTGCCCTCGAAGAGCGGCCATGCCTCGCAGAACGCACGCCACACGCTGCGCGATTCCGGTGCCGCGGCGGACGGGTCCGCCTGGGCGCCGGCCTGCGCGCGCAGCTGTTCGAGCGGCACACCGCTGGCGTGGATCAGGCGGGTGACGTAGTGGTCCGGGCTGACCAGCAACGCCGCCGGATCGGGGAAGGGCGTGTTCTGCTCGAGCACGGCGGCATCGACGTGTCCGTGCGGGGAGATGATCGGAAGGTCCTGGACCCGGCCCAGGAGATCGCGGGCGATGCTTCGCGTTCCGGGATCCGCGGGCAGGAGCCGGTCTGGGTGGGCAGAAATCGACTGTGACATAGCTCAATGGTTGTCCCGCACTTGGCGTTTGTCAACCGGTTGCCAAAAATTGCCAAACGATTCCCTGGGGCGTTTTCCGCGCCTAGTACGGATCCCCGCGGCGGAAACGGACGTCCGCTGCCAGGATCCCGGCCGCGGATTTCAAAAAGTGGAGCGGAATGCAGAAAGGGCAGCGGATTGCGAGGCGGCGGCGCCTACTTGGCCGGGATCAGCCTGCCGCTGGAACCCCGCAGCACGAGCTCGGTTTCCACCCGCAGCGTGTCGGGGGTTTCCGCGCCGGTGCCGGCGAGGTGGTCCAGGAGGATCGTTGCCGCGCCGGACCCGCATTCGCCCAGCGGGGAGCGCACGGTGGTCAGGGGCGGGGTGGTGAAATCCGCCCCGAAGATATCGTCAAAGCCCACGATGCTGATCTGGTCCGGGACCATGAGTCCGGCGGCCTGGAGTTCCCGCATCAGGCCGATGGCCAGGAGGTCGTTGTACGTCAGCACGGCCGTCGCGCCGCTGGCCAGGACCTCGCGCGCGGCCTGCCGGCCGCCGTCGACCGTCGGCTTGCTGGATTCGAGCCGCACGGCTTCCAATCTGGACCATTCACAGGCGGAGCGGACTCCGTCCCAGCGCTGCGCGGACATCCAGGACTGGGACGGCCCGGCCACGTAGGCGACCTTTTTGTGCCCGTTCGCGGCCAGGCTACGGACGGCCTCGCTGATCCCCTTGTTGACGTCCGGGACGACGCACGGCACACCGTCGACCTCGCGGTTGATGACCACCACGGGCTTGTCGCGGGCGAGGGCGCGGATGTCGTCGTCGTCCATGCGCGGGCTGGCGAGGATGAGCCCGTCCACGGTGGCCATCATCCGCCGGGCCGTTGTCAGCTCGGTGACGGCGGACTCGGCCGAATCCGCGAGGACCAGGGTGTAGTCGCGGGCGGTAGCAGTGGCGCCGGCGCCGCGGATGATGTCGAAGAACGTGGGGTTCGTGATGTCGGCGACGATCAGGCCGAAGGTGCTGGTCCGTCCCGTGGGCAAGGCACGCGCGAACGGGTTCACGTGGTAGTTGAGCTCGGCCGCGGCGTCCTCGATGAGTTTCTGCGTCTTGGCGCTGACCCGCCCCGGCTTGCTGAGGGCCCGTGACACCGTGGACGGGTTGACTCCGGCGACCCTGGCGATGTCGTAGATGGTGGCGCTGGATTTCCCGTCCCGGGCGTGCTTCTTGACCGGTGCTGGTGTTGCGGCAACGTCGGGCTTCGCGGGTTCAGTCACCGCCCCATCCTACCGATGAAACCGGGCCCAAGTAGCTCGCAGCAGGGGCCGTTTTGAGCCCGCATAACGGCCCCTGCTGCGAGTCAGTTGGGCTGGGTGCACTAGGCGCGCTCGGGGAACTTCCCTTCCCCGGCGATCCGCTTGTTGAGCTCGGTGAGGAACTCGTCCTCGTCGAAGTCCAGGCCCACTTCGCGGCCCGTCCAGCTGGAGAGGTGGATGGCGTTGGCCAGCCGGACACCCTTGATGCCGTCCGAGCCCGGCGCCAGCAACGGGGTGCCGTCCAGGATGTTGGCGGCGAAGTTTTCCAGGACACCCGCGTGCTGGGCGCCCCAGACGGACTCGAACTCGATGACCTCGGTGCTGTAGTACGCCTCAGGGTTCAGCTCGCCCATGAAGAGCTTCCGGACGTCATCCATGTCCATGCCGTCACTGAGTTCCCGCTCCGGCTTGTGCAGGCGGGTCACGGTGGCCGTTTTGGAGTTTTCGACCACGATCTTGCCCTGGTCGCCCAGGATTTCGAAGCGGTCGGTGCCCACGAGGTCGTGTGTCGCCGTGACGAAGACGCCGGTGGCGCCGTTGCCGTAGTCCACCACTGCGGTCACCTCGTCCTCGACGGCGATGTCACGGCGGAAGCCGTAGGCAACCTTGGAGTAGACAGACTTCGGCACGCCACAGATCCACTGCCACAGATCCAACTGGTGCGGCGCCTGGTTGACCAGCACGCCGCCGCCTTCGCCGCCCCAGGTTGCCCGCCATTCGCTTGAGTTGTAGTAGCCCTGCGGCCGCCACCAGTTGGTGATGATCCAGTTGGTTCGGCGGATCGCGCCGATTTCGCCGTTGTCGACGATTTCCTTGAGCTTCTGGTACAGCGGGTTATTGCGCTGGTTGAACATGATCGCGAAGGACAGTTCCGGCTTGCCGGCGGCAAACTCGTTGAGCTCCTTGACCTGCTTGGTGTAGACGCCGGCGGGCTTCTCCACGAGGGCATGGATGCCGCGCTTGAGCGTCTCGATGCCCATCTCCGGGTGCAGGAAGTGCGGCACGCAGGTGACGACGGCGTCGACGTCGCCGCTGTCCAGCATGGCGATGTAGTCCTCGTAGAACGGAACGTCCGGGTATGTTGCCGAAGCACGTTCCTTCTTCGCCGGATCAATGTCGCAGATGGCGCCGATCACCATGTTCGGGACCAGTCCGTCCGCGATGAACTTCGCGTACATGCCGCCCTGCTGGCCCAGGCCGATGATGCCGAGGCGTACTTTCTTACCCATGTGGGGGTTCTCCCTAATCTAGAAAAGGTTCGAGTGGCCCATGGCCACGAGGTTGTCGTGGGAGGTCTGCAGCGCGTCCCACACCGTGCGCCCATAGAGTTCGTCCTGCTCCACGAGCAGGTAACGGGCGCCGGCGGCCTGCGCGGCCGGGATGATGGCGGGGAAATCCAGGTTGCCCTCGCCCACTTCGGCGAACTGGACCACGTCCTTGAAATCGGCCATGAAGCCCTTGAAGTCCCCCGTTTCCAGGAAGCCAAAGGCGCGCTCGGACAGCTGGCCGATCCGGTAATCCTTCAGGTGCACCATGGCCGTGCGCCCGGCGTACTTTTCCAAGGTGCGGACCGGGTCCAGGCCGCCGCGCTGGACCCAGTGGACATCGATTTCCAGGCCCATGGCCGGTGAGTTGGCGGCGATGATGTCCAGCATGTAGGTGCCGTCAAACTTCGCGAACTCGATGTGGTGGTTGTGGTAATACAGGCCGATCCCGTGCCCGGCCAGTCGCTCAGCGTATTCGTTGGCCTGCTTGGCGAAGTCCACCACGGCGCCGATCGACTTCATGGCCGGGAACGGCAGCATGCCGATCCGCAGGAGCTTGGCGTCAAGACGCTGTGCGTCCTCGACAATCTTGTCGAAGTGGTCCTTCAGGGAATCGGCGGCCATGCCCTTGGGGGTTTCCATGGCCACCGAGAGGGCGGCCACGTCCATGCCGAGCTCGGTCTGCGCGCGGCCCAGTTCCGCCACGTTCTCCGGCGTCATGGGGATCTGGGAGACCTCGACGGCGTTGTAGCCGATTGCGTTGACCTTCCGGAGCGTCTCGAACGCCCCGAGTTCGGCAAAGCTGTCCTTCAGCATCATCGCCTGCACGCCAATTCTGGCTGTTGTTGTCACGCCTGTTCCTCCATTGCCTGCCGGATCCTCGAAGAGAATCCGGCCGTTGTGTTCGTTTGCCGTTGTGTCCGTTTGCTGTGGTCTTTGCCTGAAGCGGCCCCTCAGGCGGGGACGCCCGCTTGTTCGTGCTGCATCCGCTGCGCTTCGAGCAGGCGGTGCCGGTCCGCGCGGCGCTGTTCCTGGCGGTCCGGGTCCGGGACCGGGGACGCGAGCAGCAGCCGCTGGGTGTAGGGGTGGTCGGGGTCGGTGGTGACGACGCCGGCCGGGCCTTGTTCGACGATCTCGCCGTGGTACATCACGGCGACGCGGTGGCTGATGTGCCGGACGACGTCGAGGTCGTGCGAGACGAAGAGGTAGGACACGCCGGTGTCCTTCTGGATCTGCAGGAACAGGTCCAGCACCCGGGCCTGGGTGGAGAGGTCCAGCGCGCTGACGGGCTCATCGCAGACAATCAGCTTCGGCGAGAGTGCAAGGGCCCGGGCGATCGCCACGCGCTGGCGCTGCCCGCCGCTGAATTCGCGCGGCAGCCGGTTGATGGCATCGGAGGGCAGGCCCACCTGGTCCAGGAGTTCCTTCACGCGCTTCTTGGCCTGCGCGGCTTCCATACCCTGCACGCCCAGTGGTTCGGCGAGGATGTCGCCGATTTCCAGTGCGGGGTTCAGCGAGGTGTACGGATCCTGGAAGACCACCTGTAGCTCCCGGCTCAGGACCCGCCGGTCCTTGCGGGTGGCGTGGCTGATGTCCTTGCCTTCGAAGCTGATCTTCCCGGCGGTCACCGGGGCCAGCCCCAGGATGGCGCGGCCCAGGGTGGTCTTGCCGGACCCGGACTCTCCCACCAGTCCCAGGGTTTCGCCCCGGCCGATGGAGATGTTGATGTCCGTCAGGGCGCGGAAGGGCTTGGCCCGGAACTTCTTGCTCGGGTACTCCACCACGAGCTGCTCTACGGTGAGCAGCGGCGTGTTCTCCACGGTGCTCATGCGACGGGCTCCTTCTGCAGGGTGGAAACGAGCGTGGACATGGGTTCCTTGCCTTCGAGCATCGACGCCAAAAGCGTTTGTGTATAGGGTTCCTGCGGATTGCGGAGGATGTCGCGGACGGATCCTTCCTCCACGAGCCGGCCGTTCTGCATGACGGCCACGCGGTCGCAGAGGTCCGCCACCACACCGAAGTTGTGGGTCACCAGGATGACGCCGATGTTCAGGCGCTGCTGGAGTTCGCGCAGCAGGTCCAGGACGTCCGCCTGCACCGTGACATCCAGGGCCGTGGTGGGCTCATCGGCGATCACGAGGTCCGGTTCGCAGCTGATGGCTCCGGCGATCAGCACGCGCTGGGCCATGCCCCCCGAGACTTCGTGCGGGTAGGCGTTGAAGGTCCGGTCAGAGTTGGCGATGCCGACGTCCGTGAGCAGTTTCAGGGCCCGTTTCCTGGCCTCGGCCTTGGAGATCCCGAGGACGCGCACCATGGGCGTCACCAGCTGGTAGCCAATGGTGAAGGCAGGGTCCAGGTTGCTCATGGGCTCCTGTGGAATGTAGGAAATCCGTTTACCGCGCAGCTTGGACAGCCGCTCCTGGCTGACCCGTTCATCGCCCGGGGCAACGGTGTAGTTGCCGTCGAACTGGATGGAGCCCCCCACAATGCGGGCGTTGTCCGGCAGCAGCCCCAGGATGGAGAAGGCGGTCTGGGACTTGCCCGAGCCCGATTCGCCCACAATCCCCAGGATCTCGCCGCGGTCCACGTGGAAGGAGACGTCGTCAACGACTTTCTTGATGGAACCGTCTGCCTGGGGATACCCGACGCCGAGATTGGTCACCTTGACCAGGTGGTGCTCGGTTCCGGCGACGACGGTGGCCATCGGCTTCCGGGACGTCCGCACGGCGGCGGGTGCCGCCGTCGTGCCTTCCGGCGCGGCCTTCTTCTTGCGGTGGTTGATCTTCTCGCCGTCTTCCAGGGCGTCGCGGAGGGCGTTGCCGAGCAGAACCAGGCCGCCGATGGTCAGCGCCATGGCCAGTGCCGGCCAGAAGAGCAGGGTCGGGTTCAGGTAGACGTTCTTGAAGCCCTCGGAGAGCATGACGCCCCAGGTCGCCTTGGTGGGATCGCCAAGGCCCAAGAACTCCAGGCCGGACTGGATGGCGATGGCCACGCCGGCAATCGCCGCGGTCTGGATGATGATGGGGGCCCGAACCACGGAGAAGATGTGGCGGGCGATGATGCTGAGGTCCGACAGCCCGGAGACGCGTGCGGCGTCAACATAGAGCTCGTTGCGCACCGACTGCACGGCCGTGCGGGTCAGCCGGAAATAGGACGGGCTGATCAGGACGCCGAAGGCGATCATGGACATCCACACCGAGGGGCCGAAGGCAGCACGGATGGTCAGTAGGACGATGAGGCCGGGAAGGCTCATGAGGATGCCGACCACCCAGTTCGAGGCTGCCTCGAACTTCCCGGCGTAGTAGCCGGCGATCAGGCCGGCCGGCAGGCCGATGGCAATGGCCACGCCCGCGCAGAGCAGGGCGGAAAGCAGCGTCAGCTGCGCCCCAAACAGAAGCCGGCTCCAGACATCGCGCCCGGCGCTGTCCGTTCCGAGGATGTTCACGGAGTCCGGAGCGGCGAGGGTCTTGGCAATATTGGCGTAGTTCTGGTCAAAGGGCGCCAGGACCGGCGCCAGGAGGGCCAGGACCGCGATCACCGTCAGGATCGCGATGGCAGCGATCCCCAGCGGGTTCCTGAACAGGCGGCGAATGACGGTGGAGCGGACGACGGTGCCGCTCTGACCTGCGCCGGCCTGAACCGGCGGGGCGGCCGGGGCCGGGGCGGCGGCAGCCGCAGTTTCTAAAGAATCGCTCATGACACACGCACCTTCGGGTTGAGCCAGCCATTAAGAATGTCCACCAGCAGGTTCACCACGATGACGACGACCACCGTGTACATCACGACGCCCATCACCACCGGAAGATCCGACTGGCCGGTGGCGGCGACCGCCAGCGGGCCCATGCCGGGCAGGGCGAAGATCTGCTCAATGATCACGACGCCGCCCAACATGCCGATCAGCTGGAGGCTCAGCACGGTGAGTCCGGCGGGGGCGGCACTGCGCAGGACGTGCTTGAAGAGAATCTCGCGTTCGCTGATGCCCCGGCTGCGCAGGGTGCGGACGTAGTCCCGCTCGAGTTGTTTGATGACGGCGCTGCGGATCTGCTGCGCGCCTCCGGTGACGCCGTTGATCAGCAAGGCGATCACGGGAAGCGCCATGGAATAGACCCACGCGTCGGGTCCGGAGTCAGGCGAGATGGTGCTGGTGGCCGGGAAGAGGCCCAGCTGGATGGCCAGGAGGGTGACCAGGATGACGCCGATCACGAACCCCGGAACGGAGTCGCCGATGATGGCGCCAACCTGGACCACCCGGTCCACCCAGCCGCGCTTGACGGCAGCAAGGACGCCAATGAGGGCGGCGCAGATTGCGATCAGGATCATTGCGGCGAAGACCATGGTCATGGTCACCGGGATCCGGCTGGCCAGGGAGTTGGCCACCGGTTCCGAGCTGAACCAGGAGGCTCCGAGGTTTCCGCTCAAGGCATCGGTCACCCAGGCGAGGTAGCGGGCCACCAGGGGCTGGTCCAGTCCGAGCTCGTGTTCTTTCATCGCCACCTGCTCAGCGGTGGCCTGGTCGCCCAGGATGTTCCTGGCGATGCTCCCGCTGGAGATGTACAGCAGGAAGAAGGTGAGCGCCGAGACAACACCCAGCACCACCAGCCCGCTGCCCAGCCTTTTCGCAATGAACCTGATCATGGCGTCCTACTTGGCGGGTGAGTAGTTGTAGATGGACGGAACGGCCTGCTGGATCTGCGGGGTCACGTTCACCTTGGCGTTGTGGTAGTACATCTGATTGACCCGGAACAGCGGCGCGAACCACGCCTGCTCCACCACATACTTGTTGACGTCCTGGGCCAGCTTCCCGACATCGGCGCCGCCGTTGCGCACGGCGTCAATCTTGGCGTCGAGCTCCGGCGTCGCGTTCTTGAACGGGTTGTAGAGCCCCTTGGTGGAGACGATCTGGTTGATGGCAACCGTCGGCTCACCCTGGAAGAGCGAGAAGTACATGGTGGTGAACTTCTGGGAAGCCACATCGGACGTGAAGGTGTTGGTCAGCGCGGCGCCCACCTTGAGGGTGATGCCCACGTCTGCCAGCTGCTGCTGGACGACGGAAATCTGGGTTTCGAACCCGGGGACGCTCGGGACTTCCAGGGTGACGCCGTTTTCGTAGCCGGCGTCCTTCAGGAGCTGCTTGGCCTTGGCGGGATCGTAGGTGTAGTAGTTCTCCAGCGCCGGGGTCCAGGCCCCGCTGGCCTTGCCAAACGGCTGCGAGGTCGGCGTGCCCTGTCCCAGCATGACCTGGTCCAAGATGGTCTTGCGGTCGAAGGCGTAGTTGATGGCCTGGCGGACCCTGACGTCCTTCAGCGCCGGGTTCTTGGCACCGTCACGGTCCATCAGGAGCAGCCCCTGCCAGTCAACCTCGTTGGCGGCCAGCTGCATCTTGGCGCCCTCGGCCTGCTTGCCGGTCTTGGGGTCCAGGAGGGTGGCGTCCACCTGGCCGGAGACCAGGGCGTTGGTGCGGGCGGTGAGATCGGTCAGGATCTTGAAGGTCAGCTTGGAGTACTTCTGCAGATCCTTGTTCCAGTAATCCTTGCGTGCCGTGAAGACCGTCTGGGAATCCTTGACGGACGCGGCCTTGTCCATCACGTAAGGTCCGGAGCCGACCGGTTCGGTCTTGATGCCCTCGGTGCCGAGCGCCTTGGGGCTGCCCATCAGGCCGGCGGCCTGGCTGAGGAAGTATTCCAGGGCCGGGTCCGGGGTAGTGAGGTTGATGTCAATGGTGTCGGCGTCCACAACCGTCACATCCTGAACGGAGGACAGCTGCGCCATCTGCGGGCCGTTGGCCGTCTTGAAGTGGTCGATGTTGGCCTTGGCGGCCTCGGCGTCGAACCTGGCGCCGTCGCTGAAGGTGACGTCCGTGCGCAGGTCCACCGTCAGTTTGGTGTTGGTCGCGTTGTATTTCCAGTCCGTCGCCAGCATGGGGCTGAGCTTTCCGTCCGGTTCCCGCAGGATCAGCGTGTCATAGACCGCCTGGTACGGCTGGAGAAGGTGGCCCACGTGCGCCTGGGCGGGATCCCAGGACCGGACGTCCTGGATGGTGCCCAGCGTCAGGGACGTGGCGGGGGTGCCGGCGGCCGCGCCGCCGGCCGCAGCGCCGCCGCCACAGGCTGTGAGCGCGAGGGACGCGCTGAGGATGAGGGCAGCTGCTGCTGCCTTGGGACCGAACTTCATTGTTGGCTCCTATCGCTTGACGAGGTCCGTGTCACCGGACGCTTGCTGCGGCACTGTGGCCTGGACCACAGTGCCGCTTGTGGGTTCAGCGTACGTTGGGTTGCCATATCTGGCAACCGGTTGTCATTAACTTTCGGCTTTGTTGCTTTACAACGCGTTTGAAGGCGCAGCACGACGGCGGAATGGCGCCACTTAGCGGGCATGCGGGGGCGCTCCGGAGCTCTTGGGGACCGGCGGTTCCGGGTAGGAGCCCGCGGCCCGCGCCGGGGCGCTCCGGGCGCCCTCTGCTTAGGAGACCTTGGCCTCGGAGCCGGGGTAGGACTGCCGGTACAGTTCCTTCACGATCCGCAGCGACTTCGCCCCTTCGGCGGCGTCAATCCAGAACGGGCCCGGTTGCGCCAGCCCGGCATAGAAGTCCGCGATCAGCAAGGCATGCGAGACGCCCCAGTAGGAGCGCCCGCCCGAGCCGATGGCGCGTTCGCGCACCACCTCGCTGCGCCCGTCGGCGTACGTCACCGTCAGGTCACCGCGCAGGCTCAGTGCTGCCGTTTCGGTGCTGATATCCAGGGTGACGGGTGCGTTGACCGCGTTGGCGAGGGTGGCATAGAAGACGCTACGCGCGCCGTTGCTGTGGAGGGCGGCGAACTCCGCCGTGTCCTCCACCTCGATGGCTTCTGCGAGGGCGCGGGTCGAGGCGCTGCCGGAGAGCGACACGATGTCCCCCACCAGCCATTGCAGCAGGTCAACGGTGTGGATGGCCTGGTTCATCATGAGGCCTCCGCCGCCACCGCCCCAGCTTCCGCGCCAGGGCCGGCTGAGGTAGTAGTCGGCGTCACGGTGCCACATGACGGTGGCCGAGGCCCCCAGCACGTTGCCCAGCCCACCGGAGTCCAGCAGCCGCCGCATTTCCTGCACCGGGGCGTTGTAGCGGTTTTGGAAGCACAGGCCAATGCGGGCCGTGCTTTCCGCGGCAGCGGCCAGTAGCCGCTCGCCCTCGGCCAGGGTGTGCGCCAGGGGTTTTTCGAGCACCACGTGGATGCCGCGGCGCAGGCAGTCGATGGCGATCGCAGCATGCTCGTGATGCGGGGTGGTGATGTGCACGACGTCCGGGGCGGCCGCCTCCAGCATGTCGCGGTAGTCCTCGAACGCCGGGACCCCGTGAGCCGCCTGCGCCGTGGCGCGGCGCTCCGGATCCGTGTCGCAGACGGCCACCAGTTCGGCGTCGTCCATCCCGGCAAGCGCGTCAAAGTGAACGATCGACACGTCGCCGCAGCCGATGATTGCCGCCTTTGGCATCCGTAGCTCCCTCATTCATCTAGTGCTTCATCCATTGGCTGATTCATTCGTTGGGTGCTGCTGCGCTCCTGCTAGATGAGGTCGATGTGGTTTGTCGCGGCCAGCCCGGCGAAGGCGCGCGCCGCGGAACCGAAGGCAACCGGGCCGGAGAATCCGCCCAGTTCATGGGCGCTGGCCAGGTGCGGCTCCAAGGAGGCGAAACCGCGGTAGCCGTCGGCTTTCAGGGCCGCGACGGTTTCCTTCAATTCGCCGTCGCCCTCCCCGGCCGGGACCACTTCGCCGGTTCCCGCCAGCGCATCCTTGACTTGGAAGTATTCCAGGTAGGGGCGCAGCATGGCGTAGCCGTCGGTGAACGGCTTGACGCCGACCTGGACGAAGTTCGCATTGTCCCAGGCGAGGCGCAGGGACGGCGAATCGACGGACTTCATGATGTCCAGCACCCGCTCGGGCGTATCGCCGTAAATGCCCTTTTCGTTCTCATGCAGAAGCACGACGCCGGCCTCCGCGGCGAGCGCCGCCAGCGCCGCCATGCGGGTCATCACGTCCTCGCGGATCTCTTCCTGGCTCTGTCCCTCGGCCCGGTAGAAGGAGAAGATGCGGATGTACTTGGTGTCCAGCGTCTTGGCGGCCTCAATGATCCGGCGCAGCCGCTGCACTTCATGCTCAACCGGAAGGGACACCTCCACCTTGCCGATGGGGCTGGCGACGGCGGAGACCTTCAGGCCCTTGGCGTCCAGAACTGCCTTGAGTTCGACGAGCTGCTCCGCCGAAAGCTCGGAAACGTTGGTTCCCCAGGCGCTGCGCACCTCAATGTGCTTGGCGCCGATCGCCAACAGCACTGCCGCCTGGACCTCGGGATTGGGGTCAACCTCGTCGCCAAAGCCGGAGAGGGTGAAGCTGGTTGATGCTGACGCTGTTGTCAATTTGGGCTCCCGATTCAAGTGCCCCGCCACCGGGGCAGGGTGAGTCAGTTCACAGTGATGGTCTCGATGCGAGTCTAGCCGGACTGCCAATTCTTGACAACCGATTGCCAAAAGTTTGCAACTGTGCCATTCTTTGTTCACGGCGCCCCTGTAGCACGGCTCACTCGGCACGGTTACCCAGCAACGCGCCGTGATCCGCGCCTGGTGGTTTCCGGCAGATTTCCTTGTGTGCTCAAAAACCTAATGCGCGGAAACCCAATGCGCGAACATCACTGCCCAGAGACACTTGCTCAGAGAGGAGCCCCGTGTCGACGCATCCGGACCAGGCCGAGCGGCCCGCAACCATCCATGACATTGCAGCGCTCTGCGGCGTGGCGGCCTCCACCGTTTCCCGGGCGCTCTCGACGCCGGAACGGGTCAACGTCCGGACCCGCGCGCGGATCGAGGAAGCGGCCGCCATGCTCAACTACACACCCAACAGCCAGGCCAAGGCACTCAGTTCCGGCCGCACCGGCGCCGTAGGGGTCCTGGTACCCGACATCACCAACCCCTTCTACTTCGATCTCATCCGCGGCACGCAGCTCCAGCTCAAGGCCGCCGGATACACCCAGCTGCTGGTGGACACGGAGGAATCCGATGAGGTGGAAGCCAGCGCCATGGAGCAGCTCCGCAAGGGGGCCGACGGCATCATCGTGGCCGCCTCCCGGCTCAGAGACGAGGTCCTCCTGGCGGCGGCGGCGAAGATCCCGGTGGTTGCGGTCAACCGCGACGTTCCCGGGGTGCCCGCAGTCATCATCGACACCCCCTCCGCGACCAGCCAGGCACTGGACCACCTGATCTCGCTGGGGCACACCCGGGTGGCCTATGTGGCAGGTCCCGTGTCGTCGCAGTCCAGCGAACGGCGGTGGACGGCCTTGTCCGTGGCGGCCGAGGTGCGCGGTGTGGAGGCCCATCGGCTCGGGCCCTTCGCCCCGACAACACAGTCCGGCGCCGCCGCCGCGGATGCCGCCGTGCACAGCCGGGTCAGCGCCTGCATCGCTTTCAACGACCTCATTGCCATCGGGATGCTCCAGCGGCTGCGCGAGCGCGGGATCCGCGTCCCGGAGGACATGAGCATTGTGGGCTGCGATGACATCTTCGGCGCGGACTTCTGCAATCCGCCGCTGACCACCATGGCCTCCCCCATCGAGCAGGCCGGCCGGGTGGCCGTGTCCATGCTGCTGGCCCGGTTGAATCCCCTGGCCGGCGGGGCACGACGCAGCCGCTCGGTCATGCCCACCCACTTGACGGTGCGCGGTTCCACCGGTCCGGCTCCGCAGGATCGATAAGCAAGGCCGGCGATCGACGGCGCCGGAGCCGCACGGCATTCGTGGTTTTCGCGCCGCTTCCGGACGCGTGCACCGATTCCGGCAGTGCGCACCGGGGATCCGCGTGGCGGTTGTCCGAAAGCGCAGCGGCGGTCCGGCAAAGCCGCGCAATTCCGACCCCGGTGCGGCGCCTGACCCGCCGTCCCGGCTGCAACAGTTGAGCGTGGTTGACACCGCTGACTAGGCTGTGAGGCATGCGTGAACTCCAGGCGAAGATCATCGAAGAAATGGGCGTGCAGCCCCGGATCGACCCGGCCGGGGAGGTGCGCAAACGCGTGACGTTCCTGAAGGAATACCTGACGGCCACCCACACCAAGGGGTTTGTCCTGGGCATCTCGGGCGGCCTGGACTCCTCCCTGGCCGGGCGGCTGGCCCAGCTGGCGGTCGAGGAGCTTGAGTCCGAGGGCGTCGAGGCGAATTTCGTGGCCGTCCGGCTCCCCTACGGCGTCCAGCACGACGAGGACGATGCCCAGGCGGCCCTGGACTTCGTGCGCGCCAAGACCGAGTGGACGTTCAACATTTCGGCCGCGGTGGACGGCTTCGAGGACGAGTTCGAGAAGACGGTCGGCACCGGGATTTCCGACTTCCACAAGGGCAACACCAAGGCCAGGACCCGGATGATCGCCCAGTACGCCCTGGCCGGCGAGCACAATTACCTTGTGATCGGCACAGACCACGGTGCCGAATCCGTCACCGGATTCTTCACCAAGTACGGCGACGGCGGGGCCGACATCCTGCCGCTGTTCGGGCTCAACAAGCGCCAGAACCGCGCGCTGCTGGCCGAACTCGGCGCGCCGGCCCGGATCTGGGAAAAAATCCCGACGGCGGACCTTCTGGACGGGACGCCCGGCCGCACGGATGAGGATGAACTCGGCCTGAGCTACGACCTGATCGATGACTACCTCGAGGGCCGCGAAGTGCCGGACGCCGTTGCCGAGCGGATCGAGGGAATGTACCTGCGGACCCGCCACAAGCGCACGGTTCCGGTCACGATTTTCGATACCTGGTGGAAGTAGCCGGCACCCCCAAGGGCTGATGCGGCGCCGGCAGTCACCTGCCGGCGCCGCAGAATCCAGTCTGCCCTATTCCGGCCCCCTACTCCCGGACTTCGACGGTGCCCACCATGCCCATGAAGTCATGCAGGGCGCAGATGTACTTGAACTCGCCGGCCGAATGGAAGGTCACGGTGAAGTGGCTGCCTGGCGGCATCAGCCCGGAGCTCAGGTCCCCGCCGGTGAAGTGAGCGGGGTCGCCGAGCGGCGCGAAGATGTTGGCCGGTTCCTTGCCGAACGTGACGGTGTGCGGGGCTCCCATGCCGTTGTTCACGAATGTCACGCTTTCACCGACCTTGATGCTGATTTCCTGGTGCACAAACCGCATCACCATGGAGGTCCCGTTGTCCGTGCCGGCGATGACCGTGTGGTTGGTGGCTTGGTCGCGGGCCGCGTCCCAGGACTTGTGTCCGTCGCGCAGGATGCGCTGTTCCTGTTTCTTGGCGTGGCGGTCGTACTGCGACTGCGTGTACGGGTAGTCAGTTCCTGCGTCCCGGACATGGACCATGCCTTTCATGGCCATCCCGTGCACCAAACAGTAGTACGTGAATTCACCGGTGTGCGGGAATTTCAGTGTGTACTTCGCGGCTTCCTTAAAACCGCTATTGGACACGTTGGACATGACTCCGGAGCTGAAATATGACTGCCCGTCGTAGACGTTGCTGCCCTGTTTAGAGATCTCTTGCGGATCCGTGGGGTTGAACGGCTGTGTGGATTCCAGTGATTGGCCGGCGGCCAGGAACGTGACGGTGTGGATCTCGGCGGAGTTGGCCTTCCACGTCACCTTGTCGCCGGCGTTGATGTAAATATGCTCGGGCAGGAATGCCATGCCTTGAATCGCCTGGTCTTCGGATTCGGAGCCGACCTGCACGGTCCACGTTCTTGACGGCTTGCTGCCGGTCGCCTGGGCGGCGCCGCTGAGTGCCAGAGGCAGCACCAGTGCCATCCCGGCAGCTATCAGGGTGCGCACAAGGCGCGGCATTGCATGTATTGCGGGGTGAGGAGCCATACGACTCACTCCTTTGGGGGAATTCCAAATGTACGGCCGGGGACCGGCCTGGTGTTCGTTTCACGGCCGACGTCGACCACGGCGCCGGCCGGCGCCGGCGGAGGGCGCGTCCGCCGGACCGTTGCTCCCCGGGACCGTGGCGGGGTCGGGGAGTACGGCCGCCGGACCGTGCCCGCTGGCCGGGCACTGGCGATCATATCGGTGCGGGTAACCTCAGCTCACAGAGCGGCAGCTGAAGTCTCCGGATGCAGTTATCATCGTGCTCCGCGGCCCTTGTTTTGTCGAGGCGTCCGGGCCGGCCCATAAAGCACAGCGACACTCCGATGGGTCCTAGCGGGTGCCTTGCAGCTGCGTCGAGATGCGGTGGGCCTCGTCCATGAGCAGCCGTCCCAGCTGCGGGCGACGGTCTTCCCGGAAGCGCGGCTCGATGCCCGTCAGGGAAAGGGCCCATGCGGGGCGGCCCCGCTGGTCGAAGACCGCCGCGCCCATCCCCCAGCTTCCTTCCAGGATCAGCCCCGGGTTGACCGCATAGCCGGCCTGCCGCGTGGCTTCGAGGTTCTCGCGGACAAGTGCTTCCGTGTGCCCGGCCGCGAAGCTGCCCGCGTGGGCTGGCCAATCCGAGAGCAGGTCCTCCTGCTCTTCCGCCGGCAGGAACGCCATGATGGCGGTGCCCGCGGAGGCGACGCCGAGCGGAAACCGCACACCCTCGTGCAGCACGAAGGACCGGACCGGGAAACTTCCCTCCTCCCGGAGCAGGCAGACCGTTTCGTTGCCGCGGCGGATGGAAAAGAAGGCGCTCTCGCCAGTCTCCTCGGCGAGGCGGCGGAGGCTGGGCCGGGCGATGTCCTCAAGCGGGAAACGGGCCGAGGCCACGGACCCCAGCAGCAAGATCTCCGGACCCAGCACCCAGTTGCCGCCCTGCGGGTCCTGGTCCAGCAGGCCCTCGGACGCCAGAGACGAAAGCAGCCGGTGCACGGTGGGCCGGGTGAGCCCGGATTCCCTGACGAGTTCCACGAGCGGGGAGCCTTCCGGTTTTCTTCCGACTATGCGCAGCAGCGACGCGACGCGGCTGACGACTTGTGCGCCCTGGACAGGTAATGAAGACATGTTCTTTCCTCGGATTTTGCGTTAGACCCACTCAAACTATCCATATTGTGGACGCTCACCAGTGTACCGTCCACACTGTAAAAACGGCATGGATGAGGCCAAAATCATCCATTGACAGCCGTCATTTCGGCACCGTAGGCTCCAACAGCAGGGTAACGGTCCACAAAGTGGATTGCGTCAAGAGCTCAATGAGGAGATGCGATGTCAAAGGTGAAATCCGGAGCGGCCGCGGCGCTGCAGGACGTACTGCGGGACGGCATGACGCTCGCCGTCGGAGGCTTTGGCCTCAGCGGCATCCCGGCTGACCTGATCGAGGCGGTGCGCGATTCGGGCGTCAAAAACCTCACCGTGGTGTCCAACAACATGGGCGTGGACGGCAAGGGCCTCGGCATCCTGATCGAAGCCGGACAGGTCCGCAAGGTGATCGCCTCCTACGTCGGGGAAAACAAACTGTTCGCCGAGCAGTACCTGGCCGGCAAACTGGAGGTGGAGTTCACCCCGCAGGGCACACTTGCGGAGCGCCTCCGTGCCGGCGGCGCCGGCATCCCGGCCTTCTACACGAAGACCGGCGTGGGCACCCTCGTCGCCGAGGGCAAGCCGCTCGCCGAGTTCGACGGCGAAACATATGTTCAGGAACGCGCCATCAAGGCCGATGTCGCCCTGGTGCACGCGCACACCGCTGACACCGACGGCAACCTGATCTACCGCTACACCGCGCAGAACTTCAACCCGGTGGTGGCCACGGCCGGCGCCGTGACTGTCGCCGAAGCCGAGGTGATCGTGGAGCCCGGCCGGCTGGACCCGAACCACATCGTCACCCCAGGCGTGTTCGTCCAGCACCTCGTCCAGGCCAGCGCCCGCGTCAAGGACATCGAACAGCGGACCGTCCGTCCCCGCACTGTAGCTGCCGAAACCGCCGAAGCCACATCCGTGCCGGCCTGAGCGCCGCCCTACTTTCTTCAGGAGAATCATCATGGCTTGGACCCGGAATGAAATGGCTGCCATCGCGGCCGAAGAATTGAACGACGGCGACTACGTCAACCTTGGCATCGGCATCCCCACGCTGGTGGCCAACAACCTGCCCGAGGGCGTCCGCGTGGTCCTGCAGAGCGAGAACGGGCTGCTCGGCATGGGCCCGTTCCCCTATGAGGGCGACGAAGACGCGGACCTCATCAACGCCGGCAAGCAGACCGTCACCGTCCTGCCCGGCGGCAGCATCTTCGACTCCGCCACATCCTTTGGCATGATCCGCGGCGGCCACGTCAAGGTCGCGATCCTGGGCGCCATGCAGGTCTCCGGGAACGGCGACCTCGCCAACTGGACCATCCCCGGCAAGATGGTCAAGGGCATGGGCGGCGCCATGGACCTCGTCGCCGGCACCCCGCGCGTCGTGGTCCTCACGGAGCACAACGCCAAGGACGGCACCGCGAAGATCGTCAAGGAATGCACCCTGCCGCTCACCGGGCTCAGTTGCGTGGACCGCATCATCAGCGACCTCGCGGTGTTTGACCTTGTGAAGAATGAACAAGAAGCAGGCGGCGGGCGGCGGCTCACGCTCACCCGCCTCGCCCCCGGCGTCACGGTGGAAGAAATTCGCGCGAAGACCGAAGCCGACTTCGACGTCGCGCCCGAAGCACTTGAAGTAACCGAAGAGACAACAGCATTCGAAGGAGCCACGGCATGAGCCTCAAAGACCAGTTCGGCAAGGACGTCCTGCTCACCGGCTGGGGCCACAGCCGCTTCGGCAAACTCACCGACGAGACCCTCGAGTCCCTCATCGTCCAGGTCGCCACCGAGGCGATCGGCAACGCCGGGATCGAGCCCGGCCAGATCGACGAGATCTACCTGGGCCAGTTCAACTCCGGCATGATGCCGCTGGCCTTCCCGTCCTCGCTGGCACTCCAGGTCTCGGACCAGCTCGCCAACGTCCCCTCCACCAGGGTTGAGAACGCCTGTGCCTCCGGCTCGGCCGCGTTCCAGCAAGGCACCAAGTCCCTCCTGGCCGGCACCGCCAAGACCGTCCTGGTGATCGGCGCCGAAAAGATGACCCAGGCCGGGGCCGACGTCGTGGGCGCGGCCCTGCTCGGCGCCGACTACGACATGGCCGGCAAGACCTCCACCACCGGGTTCACCGGACTCTTCGCCGAGGTCGCCAAGCACTACGAGAAGCGCTACGGGGACGGCAACGGAAAGCTCGGCGACGTCCTGGGCACCATCGCAGCCAAGAACCACCGCAACGGCGTGGACAACCCCTACGCCCAGCTCCGCAAGGACCTCGGCGAGGAGTTCTGCCGCACCGTCTCGGACAAGAACCCGATGGTGGCCGATCCGTTGCGGCGCACCGACTGCTCCCCTGTGTCCGACGGCGCCGCCGCCGTCGTCCTCAGCGTCGCCCCCACCGGGGGCGCCACCGCGCCGGTGCGGCTCGCCGGGTTCGGCCAGGCCAACGACTTCTTCCCGGCCGAGCGCCGGGATCCCACCGAATTCGCCGCCACCCGGGTCTCCTGGCAGCGCGCCCTGGGGATGGCCGGCGTCGGCCTGGAGGACCTCGACTTCGCGGAAGTCCACGACTGCTTCACCATCGCCGAGCTGTTGATGTACGAGGCCATGGGACTGACCGAACGCGGCCAGGGCGCCCGGGCGCTCGAGGAAGGCTGGGTCTTCAAGGACGGCAAGCTTCCCGTCAACGTCTCGGGCGGCCTCAAGGCCAAGGGCCACCCGGTCGGCGCCACCGGCGTCTCGCAGCACGTCATCGCCGCCATGCAGCTCACCGGCACGGCCGGCGCCATGCAGTTGGCCAGCCCGCGTCGGGCCGCGGTGCAGAACATGGGCGGGGTCGGCATCGCCAACTACGTCAGCGTCCTCGAAGCCGTCTAAGAAGAACCAACGCGGGGTCAGATGCAGCCCATTCCTCATGGCTGGATGGACCACATCTGGCCCCGCGTTGCTTGTGGTGGGGGCGCCGGCGGCAGGAATCCGCGGGAAGGGGCGGCCGCTTGTCACCGCTGTCTTTGATGCCGCGGTTCCCATAGGATTTCAGAGGGCTAAATGCATTCCCGGCGACCGCCGGACCACAAGGAGGTGGCGGATGCCGACAGGACCACCCAGTGCGTCAAGCAAGTTCCGCGCGCCCGAGCCTGTTGGCCAGTGGGTTCACCGTGCGCGGCTGACCGAGATGCTCCACTCGGACCGGAAACGGCGGCTCGCGTTGATCCACGCCCCGGCCGGTTTTGGCAAGTCGACCCTTGCCGCCCAATGGATGGAAAGCCTCGCGTCCCAGGGGCTCGTCACCGTCTGGTTGTCCTTGGACCGGGACGACAACAACACCATCTGGTTCCTTTCCCATCTGCTCCAGGCAATCCGCAAAGCCCGGCCCGGACTCGAGGAGGAGCTGCAGCAATTGCTGGAGGAGCGCCCCGACGACGCTGAGCAATACGTGGTTCCCGCCCTCATCAACGCCATCGATGAGGGCGGCGAGGACATCGTCATCACCCTGGATGACTGGCATCTGGTCACGGAGCCCAGAACCAGGGCGGTAGTGGAACGGCTGCTCGATGCCGGCGGCTCACATCTGTCCTTCATCATCACCAGCCGCACCCGCTCAGGCCTGCCACTGGGCCGGCTTATGGTGCGGGACCAGCTGCTCGAAGTGGACGCGGTCGCACTGAGGTTCGATGAAAACGAATCCCAGGACTTCCTGGTCGGCATCAACCGGCTCGATCTGGATGCGGGAGACGTGGCCAGCCTCCACCGGACGACTGAGGGCTGGATCGCCGCGCTGCAACTGGTCTCCCTGTCACTCAGGGACCACCGCGAGGCCTCAGAACTGATCGAACGGCTCTCCGGCAGGCACGCCTCGATCGGTGAATATCTGGCCGAAAACGTCCTCGACACCCTCGACCCCGAAACGCTGGATTTCCTGCTGACGACGTCGGTTCCGGAACGGCTGTGCGCGGGGCTGGCGTCCGCCCTCTCGGGAGTCGAACTGGGCCAGGCGATGCTGGAGAAGATCCAGGCGCAGGATCTTTTCCTGCAGCCCCTCGACGAGGACGGCACGTGGTACCGCTATCACCACCTGTTTGAGGACTACCTGCGCCGACGTCTGGAGCGGGATTACCCGGGCCGGACCAAGGAACTGAACCTGATCGCTGCCCGCTGGTATTCGGAAAACGGATTCCCCAGCGACGCGGTGGACCATGCCCTCGCCGCCGGGGACGTTGAGCTCGCGGTGGAGATCGTCGAATTCCGCGCCATGTGGCTAGTGGAACACTCCAGCATGTCGACCCTGTTGGCTCTCGTCGGCAAGATCCCGGCTGACCATGTGGCCGGGCAAGCCCGGCTCCAGACGGCGATAGCCTGGGCCCATACCCTGCTTCACCAATCCGCAGCGGCGCAGAGTGCCTTGGACCGGGCTGAAGCCGTGATGCCCGCCGATGCGACCCTGACCGAACACGACCGCTTTGAACTGGGCGTCGAAGGGCTCGTTGTGCAGAGTTGCATCGACATGTATGGCGACAGAGTAAACCACGTGGATGAACTGGACGAGAAGTGCTTCGCCCAGGCGGATCTGCTCCGGCCCTGGATCGTGTCGGTGGCAGCGAACGTCTCCACGTTCAAGAAGATCCACGACGGCGATTACCCTCTCGCTTTGGAACAACAGCGCTGGGCCGCGAAGTTCCACGGTCTCACCTCGGGGCCCTTCAGTGGCGTGTACGGACAGTGTTTCGCGGGGCTTGCCGCCTACGCCCTGCTCGATCTGGACAGCGTGGACCAGCACTTCACCGCGGCTGTGGAACTCGGCCGGCGCAAGGCCGGGCGATACTCGCACGCGGCGCGGCTGGCGGGAGCAATGATGGGCCAGCTCCTCTATGAACGCGGCGAACTCGACAAGGCCGAGAAGTTACTGGAGGAAACCCGCGAGCTGGGCTCCGAAGGCGGGGTGGTTGACTTCATGTTGTCCACATACGGGACGCTGGCAAGAATAAAAGCACTTCGGGGGGACACTCCGCGGGCCAGGGAAATACTCGATGAAGGCGATCTGGTGGCCGACAGCCTCGGCTTGGACCGGCTCAAATTGGTCATGAATCTGGAACGCGTGCAGTTGGGCATCAGCCCCCGGACCATCGACGCCGAACCCCACAATGCCGTGCTGGGCGCGGCAGTTGCCCAAGAAGCGGCGGACACTACCGGGCCACGGCTGGAAGGGCTGGCCGAGGCCAGGCACCAGATCCAGCTGGCCACGCAGCTGCGGTCCGCCATGGCTGACGCCGAGCACGAGGGACCGGCCTCCCCCAGGCCACTGGCCACGGTGGAAGGCGCCCGCCGCCTGCTTTCACGGGCCGCAGCCTATTTGGGGCCGAGGGCGGAGCTAAATGCCCGTATCCTGCTGGCGGCCGCTCTGGAACAGGCGGGGAACCGTGAGGAAGCCGAAACGACGCTCTGGCCTGCACTCGAGACGTGTTGCCGGCTGGGCCTGGTCCGGCCCGTCCTCGATGGCGGCTCAGGCTGCCTGGATCTGGTGCGCGCCACCTCGGCCAGGCTGCGGCGGGAGCCCGGCCCGGAGGTGAGGAGCCACGAGTTACCGCGTTTCCTCAGTATCCTCATCCGGCTGGATTCCCAGGCCAAGACGAACCGTGATGCCCGGTGGTCTGCAGAGGCCGTCTCTCCCCCCACGGGCGCGGGCACCACCGTTCCGGAACCGGGCTTGTCGCAGCGCGAACAGATGATCCTGCGTCTTGTCGAGAAGGAAAGGTCCAACCGCGAAATCGCCCAGGAGCTGCATCTGGGCATCAACACCGTCAAGTGGTATCTCAAGAGCCTGTTCAACACTCTCGGCGTCAGTGACCGAAGGGCCTGCGTCATAGAGGCCCGACGGCGGCATCTGCTCCCGCCGAAGTAACCCGACGTCAGTTACCCCAGGGTTTCCAGTCTGGCCAGCACGCCCTCCGGCGATGCGGCGCTGGGGATCTCGCCCAGGTAGAAGTCCCCGGCCGGGAGTTCCGCATCCGACCCCAGCCAGAACCCTGCAGGAATATAGGCGCCAACCGCGGCGTCCCCGTGCAGACGCGCCTGATCGTCGTCGAGCTGCCCCAGCGTCCAACGGTAGTTGCCGGCCAGATTGGCAATCGGAGTGTAGGTCTCCAGCGGAACGTGCACGCCGCGGGAGGCACCGGCAGAGGTTCGGTTGTCCAGCAAGAGTCCCGCGACGGGCAGCCCCGCGAACGCCCGCAGCCAGTCGCTGACATACATGGAGGCATTCTCGGCGTTGTCGGCGTCGAGGGCGCTGGTATCGTCCGCGCCCGAAAAGTGGTGCGTGTCCGTGAGCCACATCATCGGCGACGGGATGCGAAGCACCACAGGCTGGCGGGCTGTCTTGGCGAACACGGTAACGAAGTCCAGCACCGCCCGGTTGAGGTCCTCGTCGCCCAGCAAAGTCCTCAGCGCGAACCCTGTCCGGGATCTGGCCGCCATGCCGGTCTCAAGCCTGGTGTTGCCGGCGGTCAAATGACCGTAGAGCCGGTCCAGGTCCAGGAGCGCCACGTCCGGCCGGAGCAGCCCCTGTGCCTGGGCGAAGAAAGCCGCATACGCCGTGGCGTTGTCCCACGGGACGGGCCGGCCACGAAGAATCACGGAAGCTGCGTACTCGTGGTGGTCGAACACCATGGCTTTCGGCCGCCCCGACGGAGGGGAGGCAACAACGTTGGCGAGGGTGGTGGCGGTGGAAGTGGTCATGACGTCTTTCTCCATACTTTGGCTGATATAGGCCTTCAGCGCCGCACCGTCCTGGCTGGGGAGGATGCGGCGCTGAGGGCTTCTGGGGTTGCTGTGTCGCAGCCCGGGACGTGCCGTAACGGGCTAGGACTTACGGTGGACAACTTCCCCGTGCTTCTGCTCGAGCTCGCGGATTCGGTCCTCCAGGGCGCTGATCTTCACTTCCCTGCGGTCCGGAAGCATGATCAGCGGCAGCTTGTCGATGGTCGCCTTGACCCGTTCCGGTCCGTTATTCGTGAAGTGCGTGGCGGTGAGCTCCTCCGTGTCGTCGCCCCAGGACCCGTAGTAGAGCAGGTCCTTCGGGGGCTCGGTTTTCACGTAGCCCTCAAGGAACTCCTTGTACGGCTTGCCGCGGGCGATCCGGGCCTGCCGTGAGTCGTGGCGCAGCCGGGTGGTTGCCTCCTGGTCCACCACGAACGTTTCAGGATCCCAGACGACGCCGTAGATGCTGGTGGCGACCTTCGGTGAAATGCGGCCGAGTTCCAGATCCTTGGCCACTGCTTCCGGATCACGTTCCAGAACGTCGCCGTACCCGCCGCCGGAGCCTTGGGCGATCATGTACATCTCGCCGTCCTTGGCGACGTCGAACTGCAACCCCATATGGGAAGTGGTGTATTTACCGCCCTCGTAGGGCTGCTCGTTCATGATCCGCTCCATGGACAAATCGAATTTGCTGGAGTCCTTGCGGATGACGTCGTAGATGTTGATGCCCTTCACCATGGCCAGCGGTGTCGTGCTGCAGCCGTAGCCGCCGAACATTCCCGTGACGGACGAGAACTTGGATCCCGAGGTAACGGTCATGAAGCCCCACATCGGCGTTCCCTCGGCGGCGACGATCATCTCATAGCCCATGCCGCCGCTGTTCTTGCCGAAGCCCTGGTTGTCGCGGACGATCCGCTTGCTGACCAACTGCATGAAAGGAACTTCCTCTTCCATGACTTCCTGTTCGGCAGTGTCAGCCATGGCACAGAACAGCGGTGAGACAGCGTCTTCACCGTCACGGAATGCCTTGGCACCGCCACCCATGCCGTTGAGGTCGGCACACAGGTTTCCTACCTGGTCGCCGTGCTGGGTCAGGCCTCCCCACAGGAAGGTGTTGATCTGGTTGAACCACGGAGCCAGGACATTGGAGAACTTCTCCGGGTTGGAGAACTGCATCTTGGCGAAAGCTGTTTGCAGGGCCGAGAATCCGCGGAACGACGCCTGCAGCGATTGCCCCATCGGAGCATCGTAACCAGCGTCTGCCCACGTGTGTTCATCCGAGATGATGTCGATAGGAGACATCGCCGAGGTGCAGCGGGGCAGGTCAGGCCACCAGAACGCCAGGATTGCCTGCATCATCATCGATTTGACCGAGCACAGCGGGGAGTTAATGGCCCGGTTGAGGATTTCGGGACCCGTGCCCCTCAGGTCCACCGTCATTTTGTCACCCTTAACCGTCACCTTGCAGGCGAACTTGATCAGGATGTTCTCCTTGAGCGTGGAGTCCATGAACTGGTTAAAGGACACGGTCCCGTCCGGCAGTTCACTGATGCGGCGCTTGACTTCCTGCTCCACGTCTTCAACGGTGACCCGCAGGGCAGCGACGAAGGTCTCCACTCCCACTTCGTCGATGATGCTGTCGACGCGTTCCTGGATGCGCTGGACGGCGCCGATCTTGACCTTGAGGTCAGCCAGTTGCAGCTTGGGGTCGCGAACCGAGTGCTGCAGGAATGTCAGCAGGTCCCGGCGCAGATCGCCCTTCTCGACGATCTTGAACGGGGACATCCGGAGTCCGTCGTCGAACGGGGTCTCGGAACCTGACGGCATTCCGCCGGGCTCGCAGGCCCCGTTCTCGCCTTCGTGGATGGTCGCGGCGACCCAGGCAATGATCTTTCCCTCGCGGAAGATCGGCATGATCATGGACTGGTCCGTGTTGTGGACGTTTCCGTACCGGGCATCATTGTGGATGAACCCATCGCCGGGGTTGATCCCCACCGTCGGCTCGTCCTTCCAATACTTCATGATGTAGCGGATCGGGTGATGCAGGATCGCCGAGAACGCGATCACGCCGTGGCAGGACAGGTAGGTGACATCCCCTTCGGCGGTGTAGATCGCCGTCGTCAGGTCCCCCCATTTGGCGCCGGGAGCGGCACCCATGGCCTCGCACATTTCGTAGCCCTCATCCAGGGCGCCGGCCAGACGCTTGCGGATGCGGTCTACCTTGATGGGGTCCACGCCCTTGGAGATGCACTCTTCCTCGTAGGCGGAGCGGGACGTGATCTGGTGGCTTCGCATGATGGCCGGGTCCGGGCCGAGAAAGAGGGTTGTTTCGTCCATGAATTGGTCCACCCACTGCTGCTCCTGGGCAGTCAGCGGCTGGGAAGCGTCGTCGGCTTCGCCGGACGTGCTGGGTTCATTTGCTGTAAGCGTCATTGCTGTCGAGCTCCTTCAATGGGATTAGCTGGAAGGCCTGGATGGGATCCGTGAGGCACGGGATCAGTCTTTGAGGAACCACACGGCTCCCTGGGATGTCGGTTCCAGGCGCCATCCCGGTTCCACCAGATACGTGGTGTTTTCCGTGGTGACGATGGCCGGGCCGTGGATGACGTGTTGGTGGTGGAGGGCCTCGGCGTCGTACACCGGGGTGTCGACGGCCCCGTCGATCTTCACGAAGTGGACCTGCCGGGTGCCGACCGGGCTGGGCATGGTCCTGTCGTGTCCGGAGTCGATCGAATCGAACTTAACCACGTCCCCGTCCACGTAGGACGACACCCGCACGGTCTGGGCACGGATGCCGGCCTCGGGAGCCTGGCTGCCGGCACCGTAGCGCTTGCCATAGATGTCCGAGAACGTCCGGATCAGGTGAAGCACGTCGGCGACGCCGTTCACACGGTTGATGTCGAAAACGACGGCCGTGGTCACCAGCTGATTGCCGTAGCGCATGTCCATTTCGAGGCTGTAGCGGATGTCGGCGGCGTCGTACCCCTGGCGGATCAGGTCTTCCTTGCCCTTGGCTTCCAGCTCCTGGATGACGTTGTTCAGCTCGTCGTAGCTCTGGTAGAGGCTGCGGTCCGTGGGGTTGTAAAGCACCACATGGGAGCCGCGCTCATGGATGTGGAGGGGTTTCATGTTGCCGGCGCCGCAGGCCGAGAACACCGAGGAAAAGGGCGGCGCGAGGATCCTGCGGATGCCGGCGTGATCGGCGATGCCGCAGGCGTGCAGGGGTCCGTTGCCGCCATAGGCCAGCATGGTGAAGTCTTCCGGAAGGTATCCCCGGACCCGCAGCTCTTTGGCCATTCCGATCGCCATCTGCTCGTCGACCGCATTCTTGATGATCTTGGCGACCGGGATGGTATCCATGTTCAGGTCATCAGCGAGGACCTCGTCGATTGCGTAGGCGGAGCGCTTTTTGTTCAGCTTGATGTAGCCGTTGGCGTAGTTGTCCGGATCCAGGTACCCCAGGACCAGGTCAGCGTCCGTGACTGTCGGTCGGAGGCCGCCGCGGTCGTAGCACGCGGGGCCTGGATCCGAGCCGGCTGATTCCGGCCCAATCTGTACCGCGTGGTGGATGCGGTCATAGCTGGCAATCGAGCCGCCTCCCGCGCCCAGCGTCAGCAAGTGGATCATGGGAACCGATACCAGCCAGCGGCCGATGGTCGGCTGGAAGTCGTAGTGCTTGACTCCGCCTTCCGGGACCAGGCCGATGTCGAAGGACGTGCCGCCCATATCGGTCGAAATCACGTTTCCCAGGCCGGTGCTGTCGGCCAGGTGCTGTGCGGCGCCGACGCCGGCGATGGGGCCGGAATGGATGGTCTGCAGGGCATCAGTCGAGTTGGACTGCGCCATGCCGCCTGAGTTGTGGATGACAAGCATGGGCTTGTCGTAACCGGACGAACGCAGGTTGTTGGACAGCTGCCCCAGCGCGTGGAACATGATCTCGTGCAGGAATGCGTCCACGATCGTCGACGTCGCACGGACGTACTCGCCCTTTCGGCCCGACACCTGGCTTCCCAGCAGGACGGGGATGGCTCCGAGCTCGTGGGCCGGGTACTCGTCCAGGATGATCTCCAGGATCTGCTGCTCATGGACCGGGTTCTCGGTCGAGTTGACCAGGGAGACCACGATCGCTTCCGCACCGGCGTCCACGAGTTCGCGCACCTGGGTGCGGACATCGTCCTCCATCAGCGAAACGACCACCTTGCCGGCGGAGTTGATTCGCTCCTTCACCGAGCGGATCAGGGCGCGGGGAACGAGCGGATCAGGGCGGGTGGCATCAGGCATGTTCTGCTGCTTGGAAGGGTCCAGTCCTTCACCGTAGCCACGGCCGCGGGACAGCGGGATGGTGTCCTCAAAGCCGTGGGTGACCAGTGCCCCCACCCGCGGGCCTTTGCCTTCGATCAGGGCGTTGGTGCCGAGCGTCGTGGCATACCGGACGGAATCGACTTCCTTCAGGACGAGGTCCCGGTCCAGCCCGGCGCGTGAGCAGGCGAGGTCGAGTGCTTCGTTGAAGCCTTGGGCCAGGTTGTGGTGCGTTGTGAGCGCCTTTGCTTCAACGTACTGGTCTTCCCAGGCAAAAAAGCAGTCGGTAAATGTGCCGCCGATGTCGACGGAGATTCGTTTCATGACCAGTGGTCTCCTTTATTCCAAGTACTAGCTGAACGAATGGGGCGAATGGTTGTGGGTGTTGTACGAGCCGAGGGCCGGGGTGAAATCAGCAACAGCCTCTTCCCCGGGTCCGTAATTGATGACGACCTCAGGCTTGGTGCCCCGCTTGATCCATGTTTCGCGGAGCGAGTCGATGTCCCACAGCATGTCCACCGTGGGCGGGTGTCCCGGCGGTACGTACTCCGTTTCCAGTTGCGTCCCGCAGCCCGGGCAGTAGAACTCGAGAATCCGGCAGAAAGTGGGGTCCGGAGCGAACGTGAATTCGTACTTCTCCGGGTCCAGGATCGACTGGTGGATTTCCGTGGGGTCCCGGTCGTAGACCAGTGTCCCCTCCTTGTAGTTGCCTCTGGCCTCGCCGAGATCCTGGTTGCATACCCTGCAGTTCCATCGCTCGGTCTCGAGATCGATGATCAGATATTCCGTCATTGGAATTCGCATAGCGTGTCTCACCTGTTCTTGCTGGTTGTGTGGGGTCACTTCTGAAGGGAGTCTGTGAGCATGAGGTCGCCGGAGACCGTCACGTCGAAGACCCAGCCATGGGGCACGCGGGCCGTGAAGTAGGGGCCTTCGACGATTGCCGGGCCCGACGCCGATGCTCCGGCCGTTTGGCTGTCCAGGTCGAAGACCTGAACCTCGTCCACTTTGTCCACGGCGGAGCGAACCTTTCGGGTGGAGGCGGCGACGGCGGCCGTCTTCGCCACTGATTCGGCCCGCCTGATTGATGCGTGCGGCAGTTCGTACCGGGCGGTCAGGGTCAGCATGGTGTTGTGTTCGCTGGTGCCGGGCTGCGGATCGGAAGCCAGGTACGGCAACTCAGAAACCAGCTGCCCCTCGGCATCTTCAAGCACTACGTTCCATTCGAGCCGGCAGTCGTCAATTTCGTGGCCCTCCTGGAACATGTCCCGCGCAGCCCGGGCCAGCAGCATCGCCTTGGTTGCACCGAAGTCCTGCGCGCCCATTCCCGCGACATTCGCCTCATAGGTCTGCGCAATGTCGGAAAAGCCGATTCCGAAGGCTGAGAAGACCGCCGCCATCTTGGGCACCAGGACACGGCGAACGCCCGCGATCCGCGCGGCACCACAGGCGCTCATTGGTCCGGCACCGCCGAATGCGGCCACCGTTGTGGCATCCGCATCCTCGACGTCGGCGGCAAAGGACTGCGACATGCGTTCGAAGTAGGCTGCTTCCATCCGGATCAGGGCGTCATTCAGGGTGATCCCCAAAGGTTCTGCGATGACTTCGGTGATGACGGCGCGGGAGCGTTCCGCGTCCAGACTGAAGCCTCCATCGAGGTACGTGTCCGGATCGAGCACCCCGAGCAGGAGATTTACGTCCGTGATGGTGGCCTGCTTGCCCCCAAAACCAAAACAAGCAGGGCCAGGGGCGGCTCCGACGCTCTCCGGGCCGACTGTGATGACGCCGTCGCGGACGGCGATGACGGAACTGCCGCCGACGCCGCTGGAGTGGACGTTGCTCATCTCGAAGGACACCGGGACACCCTGGATGGAGCCCCTGCGGTCCGTCGAGATGGTCGAGTTCTTGACCGAGCCGACGTCCGTGGTGGTGCCGCCGACGTCGATCATGAGAACGTGCGCGAGGCCATAGGCCTCCGAGAGGGCCTTGGTTCCTTCCAGCCCGCCGCGGGGGCCGGAGGAGTAAGTCTTCAACGCGACGGACTTGGCCACCCGTGACGAAGCTCCGTCATTGCGGTAGATGAGGAGCGGGTTTTTAACTTTGTGGTCCCGCAGCCGGTGCTCGGTGCTGTAGAGGAACCGCTCCATGGTGGGATGCAGGAAGGAGTTGATGATTCCGGACCACACCCGGCGGGCCTGGACGGTGTCGGGCGTGAATTCCCAGGAGAACAACATGGGTACCGAGCCCAGCAGGTGGCGGGGGAACTTCCGGAGCAGAACGCCTTTGACGGCCTTCTCCTTGTTGCGGTCCGCCATGGCGATGACAAGCCGTGCGGCGCCGTCGGTCGTCAGCCGGTTGACATGCTTCACAATTTCCTGGGCGAGCTCCTCCACGTCCTGTTCAGCGTTGATGACTGCCACCCGCGTGCCAACGAGGTCTTCGAACAGCTCAGCTGCCGCCCCGCTATTGCGGAGCTCGCCGGCCAGCGTGGGGCTGTCTGTGAGGATGCCAATCCGGGGACCCTTGCGCTCCACGAGGGCATTGGTTCCCTGGGTGGTGGAGTACCGGATGTGACGGGTTGAGTGCAGAAGCCCGGGGAGATCCTCTTCGCCGAAGATCTCCTTCGAAGCTTTGGCCATGCCGTCGAAGAGACACTGGGAGAGGTCAAAGGGCGTCGTGAGGGTCTTCGTGAACGAAAAATTCTCACCGTCCCAGACACAAATATCGGTCAGCGTCCCACCGTTGTCGATGTTAATGAGCCGTTCCATTGATACTCCTTTGTATGTTGAGGCGCGGTGACACCAGCGGCGTATTCCTCAACTTGTGACTGTGATCCAAGCCACACCGAGGACTGGTCTCAGTGTGGCTCAGCAGCCGGAGTGGCCCGCAACCACCTGACCGGGTGGACTATGCGGGGCCGGAGCGACTACCCGGGTGGGCGGGCGTGGGCATCACGAATTACGTCAGCGGGCTTGAAGCCCGCCAAAAAGCAACGCGGGGATACGGCCGATGCCGGGCGGCTTAATGGGCCGGTTCTGACCGCGCGTTGCTGGTGGTGCGGGTCGGGTGTCGGGGTCAGGCGTAGTCGTTGTAGAAGCCGCGGCCGCTCTTGATCCCGAGCCAGCCGTTGGCGATGTACTCCTCCAGCATCGGGGCCGACTTGTTCTCCATGCCGGCGAGCTCGCAGTAGTGGTTCTCGATGTCCAGGACGACGTCCAGGCCCACCTCGTCCATGAAACGGAACGGCGTGGTCTCGGATTTGAAGACGTCGGCGAACAGTGCGTCCACGTCCTGGGGGTCCGCGACGCCCTCGGCCACCACCAGGAGGGATTCGCGCTTGATCGCTGCCCAGATCCGGTTGAAGATGAAGCCGGTGCTTTGCCTGCGCACCCGGTGCGGCATCAGCGCGTACTTGGGCAGCTCGGCCATGAGCAGCTCGATGATCCGCGGATCGGTGTGGCCGCTGGACATCAGCTCCACCGAACGCACCGCCGGCGGCATGTAGAAGTGCATGTTCAGGACCCGCTCCGGGCTGCCCACGCCGCCGATGAATTCGGAGGAAGCAAACGAGGACGAGTTGCTGGCCAGCACGGCGTCGGGGGCCGCCAACTGGTCAAGGTCGGCGAAGAGGGCCTGTTTGAGGCCGAGCTTCTCCGGAACCGCCTCGACCACGAGCCACGCATCGCGGAGGGCATCCACCAGGTTGTCCTTCGCGGCGAGCCGGACCGCCGGGTTGCCCCCGAGCTCCTCCACGGCGCGGTGGCGCTGCGTGGCGATGTACTCGATGGCGGCCTTGGCCACGGCGAGGTCCGTGTCGAAGACACGCACCTCGGCACCCTGGAGCGACAGCATCAAGGCGATGCGCCGGCCCAGGGTTCCGCCGCCGATGATCGTGATGGGCCGGTCCGCGATGTTGGCGGGGAGCGTGTAGGTCATGTCGATTCCTTTCAGGAGGCTGCTGACGGCGCAGCGGCCAAGTTGATGCGATTCGTACGGGTGCCCTTGGCGATCAATACAAGGGCAGGGACAGCGGCAAGCACAAGGGCCAAACCGTAGATCAGCGTGGTGTTTTTCATGCCGGCGACCGGGACCAGCAGGCCCGCCGCCACGGCCGGGACGCTGAAGCCGAGATAGCAGATGACGTAGATGCTGGAGAGCATGCCAATGCGCTCGTGCGGGCCGCACAAGGGCAGCGTCATGCGCATCGCACCGAAGTAGCCGCTGCCGAACCCAACGCCGGCGACGGCCGTGCCGCCGAAGTACAGCGGCGCGGAGCCAAGCTGGACCGCCAGCACGGTGAGCAGAATGCCCGAAATCAATGCGATGACGCCGGTAAGCAGGGTTTTCCGGTCCGACCAGCGCCGGACCACGAGGATGGCCAGGGCACCGGGCACGAAGAGCGCGACGAGCGCCAGGCCGCCGACGAGGACCGAGCCATCCTTCGTCATGGCGTGCGCCAGGACGGGCCCCAGCGAGAGGTAGAAACCGGCGAGCGCCCACGTGGCCGCCGCGACAGGCATGGTGGCGGCCATCGTCCGGCGGGCGGATCTGGGAATCCTCGCCTCCGGAACCAAGGAGCGGATGGCGCCCGGCGCCTTGCGGCCCGCACTCGGCAGCCACACGAGGGCCGCGCCCAAGCCGAGGAGCAGCGCGGCCACGAGGAAGTACACGGCCTTGGTGGGCTCGGGCAGGAACCGGACCAGCGACGCCGAGCCGAGCGCCCCGACGGACAAACCCACCGGGGACGCCGCGCTGTTCACTAGAGATCCGCGGCCGTTCCCGCCGGCGCCTTCGAAGGCAAGCAGCGCCGCCCCGGCGGCCCCCATGGCCGCTCCCGTGGCGATCCCCTGCAAGGCCCGGGCGGCGACGAGGACTCCCGGCCCGGAGGCAAAGGCGAAGGTCATCATGGCCGCGACCTGAAGCCCCACCGCGCCCAGCAGGACCGGACGGGTGCCCACGTGGTCCGCGAGGGATCCGACAACCAGCAGCGTCAGGAGCACCGCCACGGCGTAGACGGCAAACACGACCGTCACGGCCGCCGGGCCGAGCCCCCATTCCCGGGCGTAAAACTCGTACAACGGCGACGGAGCAGACGAGGCCCCGATGAAGACCGTCAGGAGGGCCGCGTGCAGCCAGAACGCGGTACGGGTGTTCTTCAAAGCTCTTCCCTACCTACTAAAAGCACAATCTGTGCATTAAGAGTCTAGTATCCTCACGACCACCTAAAGCGAATAATCTGCATTAAGCTGGTGTGATGATGGCTACAGCGACACCCCGGCCCGGCGGACGCAGCGCCCGGGTGCAGCAGGCAGTACACGAAGCTGTCCGCGCCCTGCTGGAGGAGCACGGCGGGGACCGTGCGGCCCTGTCGGTGCCCGTCGTGGCCGAACGCGCCGGCGTGAATTCATCGACCATCTACCGACGCTGGGGAGATCTGCCGCGGCTCCTCGCCGCCGTCGCGTCCAACCGGATGCTGCCCGAGCAGGTGGAGGACACCGGGACCCTGGAAGGGGACATGCAGGCCTGGTTCGTGCCCTACGTCGAGGAGTTCTCCTCGTCGCTCGGCCGCCAAGTGCTGCGGGACATGCTCGCCGACGGCGCGGTGACCCGGGACTACTTCGCCCTGATGCAAGGCCATGTCGAGGAGATCAGGAACCTCGCCCGGGCACGCGGAGAAACCGCGCCGGCGGCGCAGGAGATCATCGACGTCGTGGTGGCCCCGGTGATCTACCGGATCCTGTTCAACCACGAATCCGCCCCGGAACTGCGGGTTCGGGACAGGATCGCCCGGCTGCTGCGCCCCGAGGAGACCTCGGCGGACCAGGAGGACTAAACTCGGTCCCAGCCCACCCACCATCATGCGAGGAGCACCCATGCGCGCCACCATCATCCACGGTCCCGGCGACATCCGAGTCGAAGACCGCGACTACCCCACGGTCCAGCTGCCCACCGACGTCGTCGTGAAGGTCACCGCCTCCTGCGTCTGCGGCTCGGATCTGTGGCCCTATCGCGGGGTCAAGCCCACCCACAAGCCCTCCGCGATCGGACACGAGTTCATCGGCACGGTCGAAAGCGTCGGCGCGGACGTCAAAGACCTCGCCGTGGGCGACTTCGTGATCGCGCCGTTCGTAGTCAGCTGCGGCCAGTGCCCCCAGTGCCTCAACGGCGTCACGGTGGCCTGCGACCACCTGGCCGGCTGGGGCGGCAAGGATGACACCGGCTTGAGGATCGACGGCGGCCAGGGCCAGGCGGTCCGCGTGCCGCTCGCCGAATCCACGCTGGTCAAGGTTCCGGGCGTCACGGATCCGGACGATGCCCTCCGCGCCAGCCTCCTCACGCTCTCTGACGTCATGGCCACCGGCCACCACGCGGCCCTCGCCGCGAAGGCAGGCCCCGGGCGGACCGTGGTGGTGGTCGGCGACGGCGCCGTCGGACTCTGCGGCGTGCTCGCCGCCAAGCGCCTCGGCGCGGAGCGGATCATCGCGATGTCACGGCACGCGGACCGTCAGGCGATCGCCCGCGAATTCGGCGCCACGGACATCGTCGCCGAACGCGGGGACGACGGCGTCGCCAAGGTCCGCGAACTGCTCGGCGGCGTACTGGCCGACTCTGTGCTGGAGTGCGTGGGGACCAAGGAATCCATGGACCAGGCGCTGCACAGTGTCCGCCCCGGCGGCGCCCTCGGCTTTGTCGGCGTCCCCACCGGCGGCGCCGAGGCCCCACTGCGCTTCCTGTTCGACACCAACATCTCGATCGCCGGCGGCATGGCCCCGGCACGGACGTACATCCCGGAACTGCTGGCCGACGTGCTGGACGGCACCATCAACCCGGGCCGGGTGTTCGACACGGTCATGCCCCTCGAGGAGGCACCCGAGGCCTACCGTGCCATGGACGAACGGCGCGCCATCAAGGTCCTGCTGACCCCGTAGCCGGGCTCTCGACGGCGGCGCCCCGGGCCCCTGCGCGGCTGCGTGCCCCTGCTCTTGCGGCTGCCCTTGCACGTGCAGGAGCGAGGGTCTAGCGTGAAGCGCATCAGCATCCGCCGCCGTCGAGGAGCCGTCATGGCCAGGTTTGTGCAGATCATTGAATTCCAAACATCCCGCATCGAGGAGATCGAGCAACTCGGCCGCCCGTCACGAACCGAGGGGTCCACTGCCCCGACCTTCGGACGCATCATGGCCACCGCCGACCGCGACCGCCCCGGTACTTACCTCACCATTGTTGAATTCGAGTCCTACGAGTCGGCCATGGAGAACTCGAACAGGCCCGAAACCTCAGAGTTCGCCGCGAAGATGGCCGCCCTGTGCGACGGCCCGCCGGTCTTCCGCAATCTCGATGTGATGTGGGAGGACACCGGCGAGACCGACGCCGGACAGTAGGCCTGCAGCCTCACTCTGCAGAAAGGCCCTGCCGCCGGAAACGGAGCCGGCAGCCGGCCGTGAATTGAATACGCGGACAGGACGTGGGACAGGGAAATGGGGTCTGCACAGGGCAGAGCGCCGGAAACTCTTGTGGCGGATCTCAGTGAACTGGGTTCCGCTCCCCTGCCGCTCGTGGGCGGCAAGGCCATGAACCTCGGCAGGCTCGCGGCGGCCGGATTCCCCGTGCCGCGCGGCTTCTGCCTCACCACCGTCGCCTACAGGAAGGCCGCCCCGCCGGAACTGGAGGCCCTGGCGGCCCGGCTGGACGCCGAGCTGCCGGGATGGTCCCCCGACGGCGGAACAGCCCACCCGGCTTTGGACCGCCCCGATTTGGACCATCTCCAGCTTGATTTGGGCGAACTGGCGAGGCAGGCCCGGGAAATGATCGTGACCGCCCCAATTCCCGCCGATGTCGATGCCGCGGTCCGCGCCGCCTATGCCTCGCTAGGCAGCGGGGCCGCCGTCGCGGTCAGGTCCTCCGCCACCGCCGAGGACCTGCCCTTCGCCAGCTTCGCCGGACAGCAGGATTCCTTTCTCAACATCTCCGGGGCAGATGCCGTCGTCGAGTCGGTGCGGCGCTGCTGGGCCTCCCTCTGGACCGAACGCGCCGTGGCCTACCGGTCCGCCAACGGCATCAGCCACCGCGACGTCGGGCTCGCCGTCGTCGTCCAGGACGTCGTCCCCGCCGTCACCGCCGGCGTGCTGTTCACCGCCAACCCCGTCACGGGCACCCGGACCGAAACGGTCATCGACGCGAGCGCCGGACCGGGCCAGGCGGTGGTCTCCGGCAGCGTAAACCCGGACCATTTCGTCGTCGAGACGGCCACGGGACGCGTCCTGCTCCGCTCTCCGGACGGGGCTGGGGCCGAGACTGGGGCTGGGGCCGGCCGGGCCCCGAGCCTGGACGACGCCCGGGTCCGCGAACTCACGGCGCTGGGTGACACCGTCCAACGGCTGTTCGGTGCACCGCAGGACGTGGAATGGGTGATCGACGCGGGCAAGATCTGGCTGACCCAGTCGCGGCCCATCACCACGCTGTATCCGTTGCCGGACCCCGCCGCCGCCGAACCACTGGGCACTGAATCGGGGGCCGCCGCTGACACACGCGTTTACCTGTGCGGCACGCTGTTCCAGGGCTTGACCCGGCCACTCACCCCGCTGGGACTCTCCGTGCTCGGCTCAATGCGGAACCGCAAGGGACCGTGGAAGTACGTTAACCCGGGGCTGCGCATGTACGTGGACGTGACGCCCGCGATCCGGAACAAGTACGGCCGCCGCTACCTGCTGCGGATGCTCCCGCTGGCCGACGGGAGGACAGGCGCGGTCTTCCCGGCGCTGCTGGAGGATCCACGGTTCGGCCTGCGCCAGCGGCGGCCCCGGCGGAAGCCCGGACCCGGCAGCGCTGCAGCCCGCAGCACGGAAGCAAGGGGCAGCGTGGCCCTGGTGGGCCGGCTGATCCCGGCCCTGCTGCGGGCCGGGGTGCGGCCGGCGGCGGAACTGCGCCGCGCCTTCGACTACGGAAAGCAGCTCGAGGCCGACCTCGTCCTGCCGGAACCCGCCACTTCGTTTGGCCGGCTCGATTACGCCGAGCGCATCCTGGACCGCACCGTGGACGGGCTGATCCTGGCGACGCTGCCCGGGCCCTCCGTTGGTTACATCATGCTGGCGGCCGCCCGCAGACTGTTGCGCGGCATCGCGAAACCGCGGGAACTCGAAGCGGTGCTCCGGGGGCTGCCCAACAACGTCACCACCGAGATGGATCTTGAACTTTGGCATCTCGCCGTTACCATCGGAGCGAATGCCGCGTCCCGTGAGGTATTCCTGGCCCACAGCCCGGAGGAACTGGCCGCCCGGTACGCGGCCGGCACCCTCCCCGCCGTGGCCCAGACCGGCCTGCGCGGGTTCCTGGACCGCTACGGCCACCGCGCCGTGGCGGAAATTGACCTCGGCATGCCCCGGTGGTCGGAGAAGCCGGACCACATCCTCGGCATGATCTCGAACTACCTCCATGTGGAGGACCCCGAACAGGCCCCCGACCGGCAATTTGCCCGCGCGGAAGAACACGCCGAAGCCAGAATCCGCGACCTCGTGGAACGGACCCGGGCGCGCAGCCGGCTCCGGGCCCGGCAGGTGGAGTTCTGCCTGCGCCGGACCCGGCAGTTGTCCGGACTGCGCGAACTGCCGAAGTTCTACATCGTCCTCGCCCTCGCCGAGATGCGCCGCCAGCTCAACAAGGTGGGTGCCGAACTGGCCCGATCCGGTTCGATCGCCGCCGCGGACGATGTCTATTTCCTGGAATTCGACGAGATTCGCGTAGGCCTGCGCGGCGCTGACCTTCACGGCATCGTCGCGGACCGCCGGCGACTGTACGATACGGAACTGCGACGCCGGCGCATCCCGCGCCTGCTGCTGTCCGACGGCACCGACGTCGAGGCCGCCATGCTGGCGAAGTCTCCGGCGTCCGGCGCCCTCGCCGGGACACCGGCCTCGGCAGGCACCGCCACCGGACGGGTCAGGGTCATCATGGACCCCGTGGGCGCCCACCTCGAGCCCGGCGAAATCCTCGTGGCACCATCCACCGATCCCGGCTGGACTCCGCTGTTCATGACCGCCGGCGCCCTGGTCATGGAGATGGGCGGGGTGATCTCGCACGGAGCCGTGGTGGCCCGCGAATACGGTATCCCGGCCGTGGTGGGCGTGCCGGACGCGACCACCCGCTTGCGGACCGGCCAGACAGTCACCGTTGACGGGGCCGCGGGCACCATCGTCGAAGAGCCTTGAACCGGCGGCGCCGGGCAATCCTCCGGGTGGCGAACCGGGCCGTAGCCTGAGGGCAGGCTGGCTTCACAGCTGTAGCACGGGTGTGCCAGATAGAATTGGTGCATGACCTCCCCGGCCCGCTGGCCAACCCGCCATGAGTCATCCTTTCAGGCGGCCCGGCCACGGAGAGCGCAGCAGCGCAACACCTTCACTCTGGCCCGCAAGGCCAGGAACGTCCTGCGTCGGGTTCCGGTGTGGACCTGGCGGGTGCTGATGCACTGCGTACGAGCCAGCGAGAACGCCCGCTTCAACGCTGACCCCATTACCGGCGTCGCATATGTCCACGACATCGATTTCGTGGGCGACGGCATTCGGGCCCACCGCCTCGATGTCATCACCCCGTCCCCTGCCGGCGGCACCCCCGCGGCCGATGCAACCGCGCCCGGCGAGTCCGGCGCCGTGCTCCCCGTTTACGTGTACTTCCACGGCGGCGGCTGGACCTCCGGGGACAAGTCCTCGCTAACCAAGTACTGCGCGAGCCAGGCCGAGGGCGGCATGGTGGTGGTCAACGTGAACTACCGGAAGGCGCCGCGTTTCCACATGGCCCATGTCCTGGCGGATGCGAATGCCGCGCTGGCCTGGGTCCGGCAGAACATCGCCGGCTATGGCGGCGACGCATCGCGGCTCGTACTGGGCGGCGACTCCGCCGGCGGCCAAGTCGCGGCGCTCCTGACCGCTGCAAGCTTCCGTCCGGAACTGGCACGGCACCACGGTCTGATACCGGCCGTCCCTGCATCCGACTTCAAGGGCCTTGTCCAGCACTGCAGCGTGGTGGACTTTTCCGTCTTCTTCGAAAAGGGCTTCGTGCTGAGCCTGAACTTCGTCCGCATGCTGCTGCCCGCGCTCCGTTCCGGCGGCCAAAACGCGGGCATCGGTGGACGCCTGCGCCGCGGCTTGGGCGGCCTGTTCGGTCTGGGATACGGCACCGGCCACTTGGAGGCCCTCCGCAAGGGCGCGGGTTTCCTCTCGCCGATCGAGTGGCTGGATTCCCGCTTCCCCCCGGTCTTTGTGACCACCTCGGAACGGGACTTCTTCTACGCCGCCAACGTGAACTTCATTGCCCGCTTGCGCGAACACTCCGTCCCCGTGGACAGCCTCATCTACGGCTGGGACAACTCCAACACCGAACACACCTGGCAGCAGAACTTCCGCTACCCCGAATCACAGGAGGTCTACCGCCGGCTCCACGCCTTCGTGCGCAAAGTAGCCTGAGCGCCGCCGCTCCTGCCCAATCAGACCCGGCCCCGGCCGGACCGGGCTATGTTTAGTCCATGGTGTCCGCCGACAGCAACGCGCAGGGCGAGCAGGAACCCGAGAGATTCGGATCCGCGCTGGTCGATGAAGCCGCCCGCCGGGACGCCGCCCTGGGCGATGTGGACTGGGCTTCCTTGCCAGAAGGCGCCGTCCGGGGCGCCTTCGAGGCCCCCAGCGGAAGACTCGCGACCATCTCCATGGGCACACCGGGAAACCCCCGGGTGCTCCTGATTCCGGGGGCGACCGGGTCCAAGGAGGACTTTGTGCTGATGCTCCCCGGACTCGCCGCGGCCGGGTACTTCGTCCTGAGTTGCGACATTGCCGGCCAGTTCGAATCCGCCGCGGCGGGCCCCGAAAACCTCGTGCCTCCCCGCGCCCACTACGACTACGACTTGTTCACCAATGACCTGATCGCCATGCTCGACGCCGAGGCCGGGCCCGCGCACGTCGTCGGGTATTCGTTCGCCGCGATCGTCGCCCAGTTGGCCTTCACCCGGCGCCCGGAAAAGTTCCGGAGCCTCACCCTGATCAGCTGCCCGCCGGAGCCCGGCCAGAGTTTCCGCGGCGTCCAGCGCGTCGGCCGGGTCAGCCGCTGGGTCAACCCTCGGATCGGCGCCGCGCTGATGATCTGGGGCATCCGCATCAACGTCGCGCACGTGGCGCCCAACCGGCTTCGGTTTGTGCGATACCGGTTCCGGTTCACCCGCCGGAGCTCTGTGAGTGACATCATCGGGCTGATGCAGCATGCACCGGACCTTCGGGCGGCTCTGGCCGCCGCGTCGCTGCCTAAGTTCGTCACGGTGGGCGAACATGACCTCTGGCCGCTGGCGCTGCACCGCCGCTTCGCACAGTCCATCGGCGCGCGGATCGCGGTCTACCGGGGCGGGCACAGCCCGAGTGAGACCTCGCCGTACCAAATGAGCCGAGACCTGATCGCGCTTTACGGTTCCGTCTGACGCGAGTGGGTTCGTTCCCATTGCCGCCGGCGCCGGCGGCGCCGGAAAGGTCCCTCCTGCCGGAATTCGATGCCGAACGTCGTCCACGCCATCGACAACCGGCGCCCGACGGAGTGCCAGCTCGCCAGCGGCCGCGCGGAGACCCGCACGCGCAGCCCGGGGTCAGCGATCACCTTCACGTCGGGCGGAATCTGGTAGGAAATGTCGAGATCATCGTGGACCGGCGGTATGCCCCGGTGAACGGAGCCCCGGATCCGGTCCCAGACGTCGGACCGCAGGGCGAAATTCGAGCCAAACAGCGGAGGATGACCCAGCAGCCACCCGATGGCCCAGAAATACCCGGGAATGTAGACGCTCCCGCCCACCCACCGGGCGAACCGGGTCTCGCCATAGAAGTCGCCGGGGCCGGACACGGCGGACAACGGTCCTGCCTTCTCGAGAATTGCTTCAACCCGTTCGAGCCAGTCGGCGGGCGGGATGGAGTCGGTGTCCAGCCGGGCAATCAGCTCGGAGCAGGCTTCATCGAAGCCGTGTGCCGTGCAGGCGGCGATGCCCGGGAGTTCGACGGCGAGCCGCCGCGCCCCCGCAGCGGCGCAGACCTCCGCGGTGTTGTCCGTGCTGGCGTTGTCCACGACGACGATTTCGTCGGCCGGGCGGGTCTGGCCGACGAGCGCAGCCAGGCACGCGGCGAGCATGCCGGCGTCGTTCCTGGTCGGGATAACCACCGAGATTGTTGTCATCGTGCCCCGACTATAGTCCCGGGACGGGACGAAATGCCCCCGTCGGCCTCTTGCACCATGGCCCCCGGCCCCGTACGTTGGGGGACAGCGGACGAATGTCTCCGCAGCCGTTGGCCTCATGGCCGCCGGAGATCAGCAGCATTTCAGAAGGATAAAGGCATGGCTACAGGCACAGTTAAATGGTTCAACGCCGAAAAGGGTTTTGGCTTCATTGCCCCGGATGACGGGTCGGCCGACGTTTTCGCCCACTACTCGGCAATCGCAACCAGCGGCTACCGCTCGCTGGACGAGAACCAGAAGGTTGAATTCGACGTCACGCAGGGCCCGAAGGGCCCGCAGGCTGAGAACATCCGCCCGCTCTAAGTACACAGGACAAGCCCCGGCCGCCCGGCCGGGACACCGTCCCCGAAGACCACAACAACCCTCCGGAGGATTCCTCCGGAGGGTTGTTTGTGTGCGGGAGCGTTTATGCCCGATGGCAACTATCTGCGGGAGCGTCAGCCGACATGGACCCAGGGGCGCCGCGTGACGTCAGGCTCGGCCTCGCGCAGCACTTCACGGGTTACCGGGGCGATTTCACCTTCGCCGAAGGCCAGGAACCGCATGAGGTTGGTGATGGGGTTACCCTCCGTCCAACGGAAGTAGATGTGCGGCATCAGCCCGGTGACGTCGCGGATGTGCAGCAGTACGGAGGCGATCGTGTTGGGAACCACGGGCCCATGGACTTCCAGGATCTGGTACCCGTGTCGGATCACCCCGCGGACCTCGAGCTCGGTCTCGAAGTCCGAAGAGTCGTCGACCACCACTTCCAGGAACAGGGCCTGGTAGTCCAACGGCAGGTGGCTGACCTCGATGGCCGACGTCAGTTTGTCCCGGTACGCCTCAGCACTGAGCCGCAGCGGTTCGTGGGCGATGATCGCGATGGGCCCGGTTTCGTTGGCAGCCAGGAATTCCAGGGCCGGGGTGTCCATGCGCACATGGGTGGCGTGGAGCTCGAAGGAGCGGCGGATGCGGGAGAGCAGCGAGATGACGATGATCCCGAGGATGAACAGCGCCGCGATCCGGATGCCTTCGGGGCGCTCGAAAATGTTGGCCACCGTGGTGTAAATGAATACGACGGCGATGATCCCGAACCCGATGCTGCGCTTGCGCTGCCGTTTGCTGCGCGCCGAGAAGGTCACGGCGACCGCGGCAGAGGTCATCAGGACGAGGACGCCGGTGGCGTAGGCGCCGCCCTGGGCGTCGACGTCGGCGTCGAAGAGCCAGGTGATCAGGAACCCCACGAGCGTGAACACCAGGACCAGCGGCCGGACGGCGCGTGCCCATTCCGGCGCCATGCCGTACCGGGGCAGATAGCGGGGAACCAGGTTCAGGAGCCCGGCCATGGCGGAGGCGCCGGCAAACCACAGGATGGCAATGGTGCTGATGTCATACACGGTGCCGAAGCCCGCGCCCAGGTATTCGTGGGCCAGATAGGCCAGGGCGCGCCCGTTCGCCTGGCCGCCCGGCTGGAATTCCTGTTCCGGGATGAGCACCACGGTGGTGAAGCTCGTGGTGACGAGGAACGCACTCATGATGACGGCGGCCGTGGTCAGCAGGCGGCGGGCGCCCTTGATCCTGCCCTCGGGGTTCGCCTCGGTGTCCGTGGCGTGGCCGCGGATCTGCGGCATGACCGCGACGCCGGTCTCGAAGCCCGACAGGCCCAGGGCCAGCTTCGGGAAGACCAGCAGCGCGATGCCCACGACCATCAGGGGGTTTCCGTGCTGGGTGGTCAGGGCCAGCCACCAGTTGTCGACCGCCACCGGGTGCGCGATGACCTCGAAGATGGTTGTAATAACCACAATGACGTTCAGGCCGAGATAGAGCCCCACGAGGACGACGGCGACGCCGATCGCCTCTTTGAAGCCGCGCAGGAACACCGCGGCGAGCAGGGCGAGCAGGAACAAGGTGACCGGGACGTTCTGGCCCTGCATCCAGGCGGGCGCAAACGGGTTCTCGATGGCGTGCGCGGTCGCGTCAGCTGCGGAGAGCGTCATGGTGATCATGAAGTCGGTGGCCGCGAACCCCAGCAGGACCAGGACCAGGAGTTTTCCGCCCCACCTCGGCAGGAGCCGCTCCAGCATGGCGATGGACCCTTCGCCGCGCGGGCTTTCGGCGGCCACCCGGCGGTACACGGGCAGTGCGCCCAGCAAGGTCACGGCAACCAGGACCAGAGTGGCCAACGGCGAAATCACACCGGCCGCGAGCGCGGCGATGGCGGGCTGGTAGCCCAGCGTGGAGAAGTAGTCCACACCGGTCAGGCACATGACCTGCCACCACGTGTGCTTTTTCAGGTGGCTGTCACTGACGGCCCCCGGCCCCTGGTGGGTTCCCTTGCTGTCCTGCAGCCCGAACAGGAGCCAGTTCCTGAAGTGGTCCCCGGCGCCGGGCCGTGGCGCGGAGGGGTCTGCCGGGGGTCGGCTGAGCGTGGTCATTTTGTCCTTTCCACACGACGCACCGCGCCGCTTCCGTCCGCGACAGTACCAGCCCCCGCAACCGCCGGCGCCGTCCAGCGCCGTCCAGCGGACAATCCTGACGGTTCCTTAACGCGGCGCTTGTGTACCCGGCCTGACTCCCCGCGGCCGCCCTTCCTGCTGGCCCGGACGAGCCGCCGCATTAAGATAACGCAAATTCTGGGGCCGCCTGCATATGGAAAGCATTAAGGCCCGATCCGGTCGGGCTTCGGCGGTGATGTCATGAAACAAGGGGACACTGCGGCCACTGTGGTCGCGGTCAGATCCTCGGCAGGAGCTAAACAAAATGAACACCAAGTCCCGGCGGATGCGGGAAGCATCAGGACTTCCGGCCGGTGCCGGTGGCGCTCGGGATTTCGTCGCCGTCGACGACAGCGGGGATTTCTCCTACCACCGATCGGAGGAGGAACTATTGACGGCGTTTGAATACGTCGGGGAAGCTGCATGCATCATCGACCGCGGCGGCAGCTCTTACCGCCTGGTGCTGGATGGAAATCGTCACCTGTCCGTTGGGCCCGCGCTGGGACCGGTGGAATTCCATTGGCTCCGTCACGCGTGGCTGGACGCTCAAAATGCCCATCCGGACGAGCACCGGCTCCGGCGCTTCTACCCCGTCACGAGCGACGAAGTGGTGTCGGACTTGTTCGAAACCCTTGCCTTGGAACGCCCGAGGGAACCGGCCGAGGGAGCATGGTCTCTGGACATCCACGGCTTTGCCTCGCGGCCGTCCAGCCTCGGGGAACTCGATCGTCTGCTCGCCCGGCAGAAACGGCTGGTGCACGTCCACGTGACGGACCCGTTCGGACACATCTACCGGCCGGCGCGACACCGGAGTCACTGGTATCTGCCGGCATCCGCCGGAGCCATCCTTTACGTCGAAGTCCCGGCCCCGGTCACGGCCCGCTGACCGCGGTGCCCTGCGGGCCGGCCCGGCGTTAAGGATCCGTCAAGATCGTTCCCGGGTCGGGAACGGCGTCCGGCTCCGGTGTTATCGTCGGCACTAAACACGATGGTGGGCATCGCGCGGAGAGGCACAGATGACCACGATGAGCAGACCGCCTTCGGATCCCTCAGCGGTACGGCCGGGAGCCGGGGACAACTTCAGAAGATGGCTGCTTTTCGGCCTGCAGGACGCCAAAGGTGTCCATCAGGGACCCGGCGCAGTGAGCGACTCGCATCTGAAGAAGCATGCGTGGTGGCAGGTCATGTGCCTCACCGGCGTTGATTACTTCTCAACTTTGGGCTACCAGCCGGCCATCGCAGCCTTGGCTGCGGGCGTAATCTCGCCGCTGGCGACCATGGTCCTGGTGGCTGTCACCCTGCTTGGGGCCCTACCGGTTTACCGCCGGGTTGCCGGTGAGAGCCACCGCGGCGAGGGCTCCATCGCCATGCTGGAACGGCTGATGCCGCGCTGGGGCGGGAAGTTGTTCGTGCTGGTCCTGCTGGGGTTCGCGGCCACCGACTTCATGATCACCATGACGCTCTCCGCCGCCGACGCCACCGCACACGCGATCCAGAACCCCCTCGTTCCGGGCTGGATGCAGGGCCAAAACGTGCCGGTCACGCTCTTCCTGCTCGCCCTGTTGGGTGCCGTCTTCCTGCGCGGGTTCAAAGAAGCGATCGGCGTTGCGGTCGTCCTGGTCGGCATCTATCTGAGCCTGAATGTCGTGGTCGTGATCACCACCATCCTGGAATTATTCACTCACCCCGTTGACGTGGCTAACTGGTGGCTCGCCCTGACAACCTCGCACGGGAACCCGTTCATGGTGGTCGGGATCGCCCTGCTCGTCTTCCCCAAGCTGGCCCTTGGCCTGTCCGGCTTCGAAACCGGCGTGGCCGTGATGCCACAGATCCAAGGACGCCCCGGTGACACCGAAGAGAAGCCCGTAGGCCGGATCGAGGGCGCCCGCCGGCTGCTGACAACCGCCGCCGTCATCATGAGCGCCTTCCTCATCACGACCAGCTTCACCACGGTGATCCTGATCCCGGCACAGGAATTCCAGCCCGGCGGCCAGGCCAACGGCCGCGCCCTGGCCTACCTGGCCCACGAATATCTGGGAAACGGATTCGGCACCGTCTACGACATCAGCACGATCGCCATCCTCTGGTTCGCCGGCGCTTCCGCAATGGCCGGGCTCCTGAACCTCGTGCCCCGCTACCTGCCCCGCTACGGCATGGCCCCCGGGTGGGCCCGGGCCGTCCGGCCGCTGGTCCTGGTGTTCACCGCCGTCGGGTTTCTGATCACCTGGCTCTTCAACGCCGACGTCGACGCCCAGGGCGGCGCCTACGCCACCGGCGTCCTGGTCCTGATGACCTCAGCCGCGGTTGCCGTGGCGCTGTCCGCCCGGCGCGGGAAACAGCGCAAACGCACCATCGGGTTCGGCATCATCGCCGTCGTTTTCATATACACCACAGTGGCCAACATCATTGAACGCCCCGAAGGCATCCGGATCGCAGCGTTCTTCATCGTGGGCATCATCGTGATTTCGCTGCTTTCGCGCATCCGGCGTTCTTTCGAGCTCCACGCCACCCATGTCCACATGGACCGGCAGGCTCTGGAGTTCATGTCCTCCAACCTGGAAGGGCCCATAGCGATCATCGCCCACGAACCGCTGCGCCTCAGCGCCGAGGCGTACCGGGACAAACTGACGTCTGCGATCGAGGTCAGCCACCTGCCCGTGGACTACCAGGCATTGTTCCTGGAAGTGACCGTGGACGATTCCTCCGACTTTGAGACGGCTTTGGAGGTCCACGGTGTGACCCGGCACGGCTACCATGTCCTGGAAGTCCACGGACCCGTCGTGCCGAACACCATCGCCTCGGTGCTCCTGCACATCCGGGACGTGACCGGGCTGATGCCGCACATCTACTTCCGCTGGACCGAAGGGAACCCGGTCACGAACCTGCTGCGCTTCCTCGCGTTCGGCGAAGGCGAAATCGCCCCGGTCACCCGCGAAGTGCTCCGCGAAGCAGAACCCGATGTCACCAAACGGCCCTGGGTCCACGTCGGCTGAGCGCCGCGGCCCGGAGGACAAGACGGGCTCCGGCCGCAGCCAAACAGGCCGAGTACGGATGCAGGACGGTCCGGAATTTCCGCGCACATTAAGGCTGCGTCAAGATCCCTCCTCAGGGCGTTAAGAAACCATCAGGAACCGGCCTTCTCCTTCTGGAGAGGAGTTGACTTTCAGTAGCCCCGCAAACGGGGCACAGATGAAAGGAACCTGCTATGGCCGACCTGGCTGTTATCGGAATCCTCATGGTGTCCATGGGGTTCGTCATGTGGATCGGCCACGTCCTGGCCGGGATGGTCGGGGGTGCCGATGACAGGCCGGAGGGTGGACGTTGAGCGCGGACGCGATCATGTGGCTCGTTCTGTTGCTGGCCGGGCTGTGCCTCTTCGGCTACCTCCTGGCGGTCCTGATCCATCCGGAAAAATGGTGAACGGATCATGACCTTCAACTCCGCATCCTTTGTAGTCCAGGTGGCGGGACTGCTCATTGTCCTCGCAGCCCTGCACAAGCCCTTCGGCATCTATCTGGCCCGGGTTTTCGAGGGCACGACGTCCAGCCGAACCGAGCGTCTTTTCTACCGGCTCGCCGGGATCGACGCCGGCACCGAGCAGAGCTGGTCCGTCTACCTGCGCAGCGTCCTGGCGTTTTCCGCTGTCTCCATCCTGGCCGTGTTCGGCCTGCAGCGGCTGCAGGGCGTCCTGCCCGGCAGCGGTTCCCTGCCCGGCGTCGACCCGTGGGTGGCCATGAACACGGCCATTTCCTTTGTGACCAACACGAACTGGCAGACGTATGTACCGGAGACCACGCTGGGCATCTTCGTGCAGATGACTCTGCTGGCAGTGCAGAACTTCCTCTCGGCCGCGGTCGGCATCGTCGTCGTCGTCGCCCTCATCCGCGGCATCGCCCGAACCAGGACGCAGCGGCTGGGGAACTTCTGGGTGGACCTAGCCCGGACCACTTTCCGGATCCTGCTGCCGATCGCGTTCGTCGCGGCAGTGGTGATGGTCCTCGGCGGCGTGGTGCAGAACTTCTGGCCCACCGACGTCACCAACCAGGCGTCCGGGATCCACCAGACCATTCCCGGCGGCCCGGTCGCGTCCCAGGAAGCCATCAAGGAGCTCGGGACCAACGGCGGCGGCTACTTCAACGCCAACTCCGCCCACCCGTTCGAGAACCCCAATGCCCTCATCAGCTTCTTCGAGGTGTTCCTGCTCCTGCTCATCCCCTCTGCCCTGCCCTACGCCTTCGGCCGGATGGTGGGTGACCAGAAGCAGGGCTACACGGTGGCCGCGGTGATGGGCGCCCTGTGGCTGGCATCGGTTTCCCTGATGGGATGGGCCGTGGCTTCCGGCCAGGGAACCGCGACGGCGGCGGCCGGCGGCCTGGGCGAAGGCTTTGAACAGCGCTTCGGACCGGTGCAAAGCGCGATCTTCGCCACGTCCACCACGCTGACCTCCACCGGCGCCGTCAACGTCGCCCATGATTCCCTGCCCCCGCTGGCCGGCGGTGTGGCCATGGTGAACATGATGCTCGGCGAAGTCGCCCCGGGTGGAACCGGGTCCGGGCTCTACGGGCTGCTGATCCTGTCCATCATTTCCGTCTTCATTGCCGGGCTGATGGTCGGGCGCACCCCGGAGTACCTGGGCAAGAAGATCGGCCCGACGGAAATGAAACTCGCCGCCATGTACATCCTCGTCACCCCGACCGTGGTCTTGGCCCTGGCCGGCATTACCGTCCTGTTGCCGGACGCCATGGCCAACGCCCCGGCCACCGGCCCGCACCAGTTCAGCGAAGTGCTTTACGCCTTCACATCAGGGGCCAACAACAACGGCTCTGCGTTCGGCGGCATCACCACCTCGGGCCCCTACCTCTCAGTCATGATGGGCCTGGCGATGCTGCTGGGCCGATTCCTCCCGATTGTCCTGGTCCTCGCCCTGGCCGGCTCCCTCGCCCGTCAGGGCAAGGTTCCCGCCTCCGCCGGCACCGTCCCCACCCACGGTCTCCTGTTCGGCGGGCTGCTGCTCGGCGTGACAGTGATCCTGACCGCCCTGAGCTACTTCCCGGCCCTTGCCCTGGGCCCCCTCGCAGAAGGACTCCTGAAATGACCCGGTCTAGCACGGCATCAGCCTCGGACCTCGCCGCCCAGACCTACGCCGACGGCAACCCCCTCGGCACCCCCGGCGAGCACAAGCACCACACCAAAGCCCCGGCAAAACTGACGATCACGTCCGTCGCCGCCGCCCTGCCACTTGCGGTCCGGAAACTTTCCCCGCGGCAGATGATCCATTCTCCGGTCATGTTCACCGTGTTGGTGGGGGCCGCCCTGTGCACGGCGATCTCCCTGTACAGGCCGTCGGTGTTCGGCATCGCGGTCACGGCCTGGCTGTGGCTCACCGTGCTCTTCGGCACCCTGTCCGAATCCATCGCCGAGGGCCGGGGCAAGGCCCAGGCGGACAGCCTCCGCGCCAGCCGCAAAGGCGTGACGGCCCGGCTCCGGCAGCCCGACGGCACCACCCGGGACATCCCCGGCACGGAGCTGCGGCTCAATGACATCGTGATCTGCGAGGCCGGGGACGTCATTCCCTCGGACGGCGAAATCATCGAAGGTCTCGCCAGCGTCGACGAATCGACCATCACCGGCGAATCAGCCCCGGTGATCCGCGAATCCGGCGGCGACCGCTCCTCCGTCACCGGCGGGACGAAGGTCCTCTCGGACCGGATCGTCATCCGCATCACCGCCGAGCCGGGCCAAACGTTCATCGACCGAATGATCAAGCTCGTCGAGGGCGCCGTGCGGCAGAAGACCCCGAACGAAATCGCCCTCCACGTCCTGCTGGTGTCCCTGACCATCGTGTTCCTGGCCGTCACCATGTCCCTGGCCCCGTTTGCCGCCCTGGCCGGCGCCACCCCGTCCCCGATCGTGCTGGTGGCCCTGCTGGTCTGCCTGATCCCCACCACCATCGGGGCGCTGGTCCCGGCGATCGGCATCGCCGGCATGGACCGCTTGGTCCAGCACAACGTGCTGGCCACCTCCGGCCGCGCCGTGGAGACCGCCGGAGACATCACCACACTGCTGCTGGACAAGACCGGCACCATTACCTACGGCAACCGCCGCGCCGTCAATTTCTTCCCTGCCGATCATGTGGACAGGACCCAACTCATCGAAGCGGCCCGGGTCTGCAGCCTGGCCGACGAGACCCCCGAGGGCCGCTCCATTGTGGACCTCGCCGCGGACAAGGGCGTGACCGGGTCCGATCTGGCCACCCTCGAACGCAGCTCCGGCAATTTTGCCGTGGTCCCCTTCAGCGCCAGCACGCGCATGAGCGGACTGGACCTTGACGGCCGGCAGATCCGCAAAGGCGCCGCCTCCACGGTGACGGCCTTCGTTGCCGAATACGGCGGGCACTCCCCGGCGGAAGTCGACCACCGGGTAACGGAAATCTCGGCAAAGGGCGGAACGCCCCTGCTCGTCGCCCAGGTGGGAAAGGACGGCCGCGCCGAGATCCTGGGGACCATCCACCTCGCCGACGTCGTCAAACCCGGCATGCATGCCCGCTTCGCCGAACTGCGGCAAATGGGCATCCGGACGGTGATGATCACCGGCGACAACCCCATCACTGCCAAGGCCATCGCCGCCGAGGCCGGGGTCGACGATTTCCTGGCCGAGGCAACCCCGGAGGACAAACTCGCGGTCATCAAGAAGGAGCAGGCGGCAGGGCGGCTGGTGGCCATGACCGGGGACGGTACCAACGACGCCCCGGCCCTGGCCGCGGCGGACGTCGGCGTCGCCATGAACTCCGGCACCCCGGCCGCCAAAGACGCTGCCAACATGGTGGACCTCGACTCCGACCCCACCAAGCTCATCAACATCGTCGGCATCGGCAAACAGCTGCTCATCACCCGCGGCGCCCTGACCACCTTCTCCGTCGCCAATGACGTCGCCAAGTACTTCGCGATCGTTCCGGCCCTCTTCACCGCCGCGTTCCCGGGGCTGGGACTGCTGAACATCATGGGACTCGCCACCCCGTCCTCGGCCATCCTGTCCGCGGTGATCTTCAACGCCCTGATCATCATCGCCCTGGTGCCGCTCGCGCTCCGCGGCGTCAAATACCGTGCCGTCTCCGCCAACCAGGCACTGGGGCGGAACCTGCTGATCTACGGGCTCGGCGGGCTCATCGCCCCCTTCATCGGCATCAAGATCATCGACCTCATGATTTCCCTCATCCCCGGAATCGGCTAGGAACATCCCCATGAACACACTCACCGGCTACCTCCGGCAGGCAGGCACCGCCGTCCGGTTCTTGCTCTTCGCCACCTTGGTCCTCGGCGTGGCCTACCCCCTGGCCGTCTTCGGCGTCGGACAGCTCATCGCCCCGTACCAGGCCAACGGCTCCATCATCAAAGACAGCGCCGGCACCCCGGCCGCGTCGGCCCTGATCGCCCAGGCATCCGCCAACGACGCCGGAGCCCAGGACCCGCGCTGGTTCCATGCCCGGCCCTCGGCCGTGAAATGGGACCCGGCATCGTCCTCGGCCAGCAACCTGGGCCCCAACGACCCCAAACTGGCAGAGGCCATCGCTGCCAACCGCGCGGCCGTCGCGAAGGCCGAAAACGTCCCCGAAGCGGCCGTTCCTGCCGATGCCGTGACCGCCAGCGGCTCCGGACTGGATCCGGACATCTCGCTGGCCTACGCCCGACTCCAGATACCGCGCGTTGCCGCCGCCCACGGGCTCAGCACGGAGACTGTGACCGCCCTCGTCGCACAACAGACCAGCGGCGGCGCCGAGGCATTCCTGGGGCAGCCCGCGGTGAACGTGACGGTCCTGAACCTCGCAGTCGCCGCCGCGTCGCCCGTGTCCGCCTCCAAGTGACAGAATGACGACATGGCACGTGGAACGCTGCGGATCTTCCTGGGGGCCGCGCCCGGCGTGGGTAAGACATACGAGATGCTGGAGGAAGCCCACCGACTCCGCGAGCGAGGCGAAGATGTGGCGGTAGCGTTCGCGCTCGACCACGGCCGCGCCGACACAAGGGCACTCATGGCCGGCCTCGAGGTCATTCCGCCCCGGCAGCTGCGCTACCGGGGGGCCGAGTTTGAGGAAATGGACCTGGACGCAGTTCTGGCCCGTGCCCCCAAGACCGCGGTAGTGGACGAGTACGCCCACTCCAACGTCCCGGGCAGCCGCAACCAGAAGCGCTGGCAGGACGTGGATGAACTTCTCAACGCCGGGATCAATGTCCTATCAACGGTGAACATCCAGCATCTGGCGTCCCTGGGCGACGTCGTCAGCGCCATCACCGACGTCCGCCAGGCAGAAACCGTGCCGGACGACGTCGTGCGCCGCGCCGACCAGATCGATCTGGTCGACATCCCGCCGGAACTGCTGCGCCAGCGGCTCAGCGACGGAAAAATCTACGCCGCGGATAAGATTGACGCGGCCCTGTCCAACTATTTCCGCCTGGGCAACCTCGGCGCGCTGCGCGAGCTCGCTTTGCTGTGGCTGGCCGACAGGGTGGACGAAGGGCTGGCCAAATACCGGGCCGAACAGGGCATTGAAGCCAGCTGGCCAGCCCGCGAGCGCATCGTGGTGGGCCTGACCGGGGGCCCTGAGGGCGAGGCACTCATCCGCCGCGGGGCCCGTATCCTGACCAGGGTCAGCGGCGGTGACCTTCTGGCCGTCCATGTGCGCGCCGCCGACGGTGTCGCTTCGGAGTCACCACAGGCGCTCGAACGGCAGCGGCGGCTGATCCAGGATCTGGGCGGCAGCTACCATATCGTATCCGGGGAAGACCCGGCGGCCGCACTGCTGGACTTCGCCCGCAGCGTCAACGCCACCCAGATCGTGGTCGGTATTTCGCGCCACAAGAACCTCGCGGGCGTGGTGGGCGGTCTCTTGGGTGGCGGGGTGGGGACGCGGGTGGTGCGGGGCTCCGGAGACATCGATGTCCACATGGTCTCGCACCCCCTCGGCGGCCAGGGCACGGGGGTGCCGCACCCCCGCGATCTCGGCCGGGTTCGGGTGGCAGTAGGCCTGATCTTGGCGGTCCTGTTGCCTGCGCTGCTGCAATTGCTGCTGCTGGCCCTGAACCCGGAGCGCAACGTGGCCACAGCGATGCTGGTCCAACTGACCGGCTCCGTCGTGGTGGCCCTGGTTGGCGGACTATGGCCGGCGATCCTCGCCGCGCTGTGGAGCAGCCTCCTGGTCAACTACTTTTCCACCCCGCCGGTCGGCAACTTAACCATCAGTGATCCGCAGAACTTGTTTGCCCTGCTGGTGTTCGTGGGCGTCTCGGCGGCCGTCGCCGTCGTCGTCGACCTTTCGGCACGCCGCTCGAAGGAGGCTGCGCGGGCCCGTGCCGAGGCAACGACGCTGGGTGACCTGACCCGCGGCGCCGCCGGGTCGGAGGACACCGTTCAGGCGCTGCTGGAGCAGGCGCTGGGTGTTTTCCAAGTCCGGGGCACTGCCCTGTTCAGCCGCGAGGCCGGCGCCGGGTACGGCGCCGGAAGCACGGCCAGCGGCCGGCCGTGGCGGCTGCTCGCCTCGGCTGGAGAGATCCCGGCTACTGCCGAGAGCGCTCGGGGGGACGCCGCCACCGGCGACAACGTCGAAGAGATCGATGCCGCCACCCGGCTGGTCCTATACGGACGGATCCTGCCAGCAAGCGACCGGCGCCTCCTGGGGGCCTTCGGCGTCCATTTGGCGGCCCAGCTTGAACGCCAGCAGCTGGTTGTCAGCCGCCGGGAGATGCTGCGCCTGGCCGAGAGCAACACGATGCGCACTTCCATTCTCCGCGCCGTGTCCCACGACCTGCGCACCCCGCTGGCCGGGATCAAACTCGCCGTCGGCGGCCTGCGCCACGACGGCGTCCGCTACACCCCGGAAGAGGAGCAGGAGCTGCTGGCTACCATCGAGGAGTGCTCGGACCGGCTGGACGCCCTGGTGGGGAATCTGCTGGACATGTCCCGGCTCACCTCGGATGCCGTCAATCCCCTCCTCAAACCGGTGCGCTGGTTCGAAGTGATCCCCGGAGCCCTCGGCGCCGTCCCTCCGGGCAGGGTGCGGGTGGACCTGCCCGCCAACATGCCGGAGATCGACGCCGACCCGGGAATGCTGGAACGTGTCATTGCGAACATCGTCGAAAACGCCGTGAAATACGCCCCGGACTCAGATATTGTCCTGGTGGGGACGGCCGGCGGCCTCAGCCCGGCGACACTCGAAGGGCACCCTGCGGGCGAGCTGCGGATCATCGATCATGGTCGCGGCGTCCCGGCGGAGAGTGTCGTCGAGATGTTCCGTCCGTTCCAGCGGCTCGATGACACGCCGCAGGCCACCGGGATCGGACTCGGACTGGCCGTGGCGAAAGGATTCACCGAAGCAATGGGCGGAACGCTGGCCGCGGAAGAGACGCCAGGTGGCGGTTTGACGATGGTCATCCGGCTTCCCCTGTCCACGGGCGTGCCGTTCGACGCACGCCCCGCCCAGGCTCCGCTCGAGCCGCAGTCGGCCGTGGGGCGCCGCCATGCACTGCCGCTCAGGCCTGGACCGGACGCCGGATGACCGCCGTCCTGGTGGTCGATGACGACCCGCACCTGCTGAGGGCACTCCGAATCACGCTGCAGGCCCACGGTTACTCGGTGACCACTGCGGCAGACGGGCGTTCTGCCCTGCTGAGCGCATCCCAGCACCCCTTGGCGCTGGTCATCCTGGATCTCGGTCTGCCGGACATCGACGGCACCACAGTCCTGCGGGAGCTCCGGTCCTGGAGCCAGGTCCCGATTCTGGTGCTCTCAGCCCGCCACGGCTCCGAGGACAAAGTGGAAGCGCTCGACGCCGGCGCGGACGACTACATCACGAAGCCGTTCGGCCTCGACGAGCTGCTGGCCCGGATCCGTGCCCTCCTGCGCCGCAGCGTTGACCAGGAGCAGGCACCCGTGGTGACCGCCGGGGCCTTCACCGTGGACCTGGGCAAACACCGTGTCATCCGCGACGGCCAGGATGTGCGGCTGACCCCCACCGAATGGAACATTCTGGAGGTGCTGGTCCGGAACCCGGAAAAGCTCATCACACAGCAGCAGCTGCTCTCCGAGGTCTGGGGTCCGGCGTACGCCAAGGAAACCAACTATCTCCGGGTCTACATGGCCCAGCTGCGGCGCAAACTCGAACCGGACACCGCCAACCCGCGCCATCTGCTCACCGAGGCCGGCATCGGCTACCGGTTCATGCCCTGAGAGTTTTTCCTGGCTGTGCTTGCTCAGAGCGACTGCTGAGTTTTCGCATGCCGCGGCCGGCAATGGATACTGGGGCAATGACAAATCGCAGCCCGCTCAACTGGGACGATGCCGGCCCGTCGCCGCTGCCGGAGATCCCGGCGCAACTGCAGGCCGTCCTCAACGGAATCCCGGCCATGGTGGGCTACTGGGATACGGAGCTCCGCAACCGCCTGGCCAACGACGCCTACGGCACGTGGTTCGGCATTGAACCCGGCCAGTTGTACGGCATGCATATCGGCGACGTGCTCGGGGAGGCAGTCTTCGAGGCGAACCGGCCGCACATCGAGCTCGTGCTCGCGGGAGAGCCTCAGAAGTTTGACCGGACCCTCGTGGATGCCGCGGGCGAATCGCGCTTCACCGAGGTGACGTACACCCCCGATGCCCGGGACGACGGCGCGGTACGGGGGTTTTTCGTCCAGGTCACGGACATCACGGAGCGGGTGCTGGCCGATCGGCGCAGGCAGCAGGACATGGACCGGTACCGGGCCCTGGCGCGCAGCGTCCCCGGTGTCTTCGTGCTCCTCTTCGACGCCGATCTGCGGTACCTGATCGCCGAAGGGCAAGAACTGGAGACGTTCGGCTACCGCACGGAGGAGCTGGAAGGCCGGCGCATCCAGGACGTACTCAAGGGCGATCTCGCCAGCGAGCTCGAACCGCGCTACCGTGCGGCCCTCACCGGCCAGGAAGTCTCCTGGAGCCGTCAGATCGGCCACCGCACCTACCGGCTCAAAGCCGGACCGGTGTACTCCGACGACGAGGCCACGGCCGGCATGGTCGTGGCGGTTGACGTCACCGAGCGCCTGCAGCAGCAGCAGGTCTGGGAGGCCCTCCACGAAATAGCGACCGCTGTCGCCCGCAACTCCGCCCCCGCCGACATCTCCGAGCGGGTCGCGGCCATCGTCCTTGAGCTGTTCAATGTGGACTCCGCCGCCGTCGTCCGTTTCACGGGTGCATCGTCGGCGGAAATCGTCGCCATGGCCCCCGCCCTCCCGCCGACGCTGAGCCGCCGGCACATCTTTGCCCCGACTGACGAGTCGGCCACCGTCCGGGTGGCGTTGACGGGCAAGCCTGCCCTCGTTGTCTACGGGCCGGAGGGCGGACCGGCGGCGGAGCAGATGCGCGCCGGCGGCTTCCAGTCCGCGGCGGCGGCGCCGGTCCGGGTCGGGGGAAGCCTGTGGGGCGTGGTGACCCTGACCTCAAAATCCCGCACGGGCGTCACGGAAGCCATGATGGCGCGGCTGGCCCAGTTTGCGGAGCTCGTCGAGATCGCCATCGGCAACTCGGAGGCACGGACCGACCTCGAACTGCAGGCCACCACGGATGCCCTGAGCGGCCTGCCCAACCGGCGGGCCCTGGAACGGCACCTCGCCGAACAGGTTGCGCTGGCCGGGACGCGCGGCACCAGCCTGAGCGCCGTCGTCCTGGATATCGACCACTTCAAAAGGGTCAATGACACCTACGGCCACCTTTTGGGCGACGTCGTCCTGGCCGAGGTCGCGGCGAGGCTCCGGAGGGTCGCCCGGAGCCAGGACATCCTGGCCCGCTTCGGCGGCGAAGAGTTCGTGTGGCTGCTCCCGGAGACGAACGGCGCCGAGGCCCTGCAGGCGGCGGAACGGGCCCGGGAGGCCATCGCGTCCGAGCCGTTCGGGGACGTCGGCTTCCTGACGATCTCCGCCGGCGTCTGCGAGCAGCGCGACGCCGCGGCCGGGACCCTCCTGGACTGCGCGGACCGGGCTCTCTACGAGGCGAAAAACGCCGGCCGCAACCGCACCTCACGCTACGGCCACGCCACCCGGACCGCCCGTGCCGGGGACGGCCCGGGCGGACTCCGCGCCTAGCTCAGCGCTTAAACGAAGGCCGACTTTCCGGTCACGGCCCGGGCCACGATCAGTGAATTGATCTCGTAGCTGCCCTCGTAGGTGTACAGGATTTCGGCGTCGCCGAAGAGCTTGCCCATCTCGTAGTCGCTGCTGATCCCGTTGCCGCCCATAAGCGACCGGCCCATCGCCACCGAGGCCCGCGCCAGCCGCGTGGTGGTGGACTTGGCCATGGCGGCCTGGACCATCTCCAGCTTGCCCTCCTCCTGGATCCTCGCCAGCTGGGCCATCAGGGCCAGCGAGGCGGTGGCGTTGCCCAGGATCTCGGCGAGCTGCTGCTGAATGAGCTGGAAGCAGGCCAGCTCCTTGCCAAACTGCCGGCGCTGCAGCGAATAAGAACGCGCGACGTCGAACGCGGCCAGCTGGATGCCGGCGCCTTGCCAGCCCACCCAGGCGCGCGAATCACGCAGAAGCTCGTTGGCCTTGGAGAAGTCTGTGGCCCCCGGCAGCAGGTTGGCTTCCGGGATGCGGACCTCATCCAGGACGATGTCCGCGTTCTGCATGATGCGCAGGCCGATCTTGTTGGCGATCTTCGTGGCGGTGTACCCGGGCCGGTCCGTTTCCACGATGAAACCCTTGATGTGCTGGTCGGCGACGTCGCGTGCCCAGACGAGGGCGAAGTCCGAGATGGTGCCGGCTCCGATCCAGCGTTTGGCGCCGTTGATGACCCACCCGCCGTTCTCCAGCCGCGCCGTGGTTTCCAGCCCGCCGGCGATGTCCGAGCCATGGTCCGGCTCGGTCAGGGCGAATGCTCCGATCCGGGTGAAGGCGGTGAGGCCGGGGAGCCACCGGGCCTTTTGCTCCTCGGAGCCAAGCTGATCGATCATGCCGACAATCAGCTCGTTGTGGATGCCCACGAGCGCCGAGAGCGAGACGTCGGCGCGGGCCACCTCGACGTACATGAGGCCCTTGAAGAGCTTGGACGTGCCGTCCGTCTGCAACCCGCCCAGGCCGTACTTGCCGAGTTCCGCGAGCAGCCCGAAGGGGAACTCCTCGCGGTTCCAGTAGTCGATCGATGCCGCCCGAATCCGGGACTGCAGGAATTCCCGGACCTCCTGGTAGCGGAGCTGTTCGTCCGGCGGCAGCAGGTCCACGATGTACATGAGGTCGGCGTCGGGAAACGGCGGCTCTGCGGCGGAGCCCGCCGCAACCGTTTGGGCTGTGCCTGATTCGGCTGTGTCTGATTCGGCTGTGTCTGATTCGGCTGTGTCTGATTCGGCTGTGTCTGATTCGGCTGTGTCTGATTCGGCTGTGGCCGACTGTCCGTTGGCACGTCCTGGTGACTGCACGGGCACGCATCCCTTCGTCATGCGCCGCCAGCAGAGCGACGCCGCTCTTCCAAACCCTTGGATGTCCTAGTATATTGCAGAGTGACGGGGATCACTAGGCGGGCGCCGCGGCGGCCCGGCGGGATCCCAGGCAACGGCGTTGTGCCACGGACCGCCCGGAACGGCTGCGCCAGCGAACTTCGAAAGGTGCACCATGACCGTAACTGAGGAATTCCGGGCCGCCAGGGACCGGCTGCTTGCCCTGCGCGGGGACTACGAGGCCGCCCGCAGCGAATTCCAGTGGCCGCGCTTGGAGGAATTCAACTTCGCGCTGGACTGGTTCGACCAGCTCGCGGCAGACCCGGCCAAGGCGGACAACCCGGCCCTGGTGATCGTCGAGCAGGACGGATCAGCAACGCGGCGCAGCTACGCGGACCTCGCCCGGCGCTCGTCCCAGGTGGCCAACTGGCTGCGGAGCCAGGGCGTGCGGCGCGGGGACCGGATGATCATCATGCTCGGCAACCAGGTGGAGCTCTGGGAACTCATGCTGGCCGGCATCAAGCTGGGCATCGTCCTGATCCCCACCACCACCCTGATGGGGTCCGCGGACCTCCAGGACAGGGTGGAGCGCGGCGGCGCGGCCTGGGCCGCCGTCGGAAGTGCCAACATCGCCAAGTTCGCTGACGTCGCGGGTGACTACACGCTGATCGAAATCGCCGACGCCGCCGCAGAACCGGCCGGACCACAGGACACGGCGCTGCAGTACGCAGACGCCGCCGCGGCCAGCGAGGATTTCGCCCCGGACGCCCCCACCCTGGCCGACGAGACCCTCCTGCTCTACTTCACCTCCGGCACCACGTCCAAGGCCAAGCTGGTGGAGCACACGCACACCTCCTACCCGGTGGGTCACCTCTCCACGATGTTCTGGATCGGGATGGAACCGGGCGACGTCCACCTCAACGTCGCCTCCCCGGGCTGGGCAAAGCACGCCTGGTCCAACGTGTTCACGCCCTGGATCGCCGAGGCCTGCGTGTTCATCTACAACTACGAGCGCTTCGACGCCAAGGCCCTCATGGAGCAGATGGACCGCGAGTCCGTGACGAGCTTCTGCGCCCCGCCCACGGTCTGGCGCATGCTCATCCAGGCCGACCTCACGCAGCTGAAGAACCCGCCCACCAAGGTGGTGTCCGCCGGCGAACCGCTCAACGCCGAAGTGATCGACCAGGTCCACCGCGCCTGGGGCCAGACCATCCGGGACGGCTTCGGGCAGACCGAATCGACGGTGCAGATCGCGAACACCCCGGGCCAGCCGATCAAGATCGGCGCCATGGGCAGGCCGCTGCCCGGCTACGACGTCGTGCTCGTGAACCCCGCCACCGGTGAGGAGTCTGACGACGGCGAACTCTGCCTGCGCCTGGACCCCCGCCCCGTGGGGCTCATGAAGGCCTACTTCGGCGACCCGGAGAAGACCGCGGAGGCTTTCCGCGACGGCTACTATCACACCGGCGACATGGCCAGCCGGGACGAGCGCGGCATCATCACGTATGTGGGCCGGGGCGACGACGTCTTCAAGTCCTCCGACTACCGGCTGTCCCCGTTCGAACTGGAGAGCGTGCTGATCGAGCACCCGGCGGTGGCGGAGGCCGCCGTCGTCCCGTCCCCCGACCCGCTCAAGCTGTCCGTGCCGAAGGCGTTTGTGGTCCTGGCCGCCGGGCACCAGCCCGGCCCGGAGCTCGCCGAGGACATCCTGCGGTACTGCCGCGAACACCTGGCCCCGTTCAAGCGGATCCGCCGCCTGGAGTTCGCCGAACTCCCGAAGACCATCTCCGGCAAGATCCGGCGCGTGGAGCTCCGCCACAGCGAGGAAATGCGCCACGGCGGCGGACCTGTTCCGGAAGGCCTGGGCATCGAGTATTCCGAGGCCGATTTCCCGGGACTCAAGGGGCAGAGCTGACCGTGGGAACGCCGCTGCCCCGAGATCCGATCGCCGACGCCCGGCTGAACTGGGAGCGCCACGGCTGGGCCGACGTCGCCGCCCCGATGGCGGCCATCACCGCCATCATGCGGACCCAGCAGATTCTGCTGGGCCGGATCGAAGCCGTGCTCAAGCCGTTCGGGCTCACGTTTGCACGGTATGAGCTGCTGGCATTGCTCAGTTTCGCACGCAGCGGCGCGTTGCCCATGAATAAGGCGAGCGCGCTGCTTCAAGTTCACCCCACCTCGGTCACCAACGCCGTGGACCGGCTCGAGAATGCCGAACTGGTGGTCCGTTCCCCGCATCCGACGGACGGCCGGACCACGCTGATCGAGCTCACCGCGGAGGGCCGCGCCCTGGCCAAACAGGCGACGGCGGTGCTGAACTCCGAGGTCTTCGGCCGCTCGGGCTTCGCAGACCAGGACGTGGACCAGCTGATCCGGATCCTTGGCACGTTCCGCCGGAACGCCGGGGACTTCAGCGATTAGAGGACCGGTCAGCCGCCGACGCCGGCAGGGACGGGCCTGCGGTCGAGATGGATGCCGGCGATCATGCATCGCACGGACCCTCCGGCCAGTTCGATCGTGGGAACGTCCACGGGCAGGAGGGTGCAGCTTCGTTCGATGACGGCCTTCTGCTCCGCCGTCAAGGTTCCCAGGGCCCGACGGGAGAGCGCCAGCACGCGGCCTTCCACGCCTTGCAGCTCGATCGCGTTGCCTGCGAAATTGCTGATCTGGTGGGGGCTCAGCTCGATGACCGTCCGTCCCCCGGCGGCAAGCCGTTCCATCACCTCACGCCGGCGCACCGCCGAGGGGATCAGGTCCGCTCCGACCATTGCGAAGCCCGTCGCCACAGTCATCATCACGTTCGTGTGATAGACGGCAGTGCCGTTTACGTCGACCGCGTCGAACAGCATGGGCTCATAGCCGAAGTTCGTACAGAACCGCTCCAGCGCCACGGGATCGGCGCGGCGGGAACGTGCGGCATAGGCCACACGGGCGCCGTGGTCCAGGACCATGGCTCCCGTTCCCTCCAGGAAGACGCTGTCCATTTCCAGCCCGGAGTAGTCGATGACGTCCTGCACCCGGTAATGGGTCTTCAGGAAGTCCAGGATGTCGCTGCGGCGTTCGTGCCGGCGGTTGGGGGCGTACATCGGGAAGATCCCGATCCGGCCACCCGCATGGGTGGAGAGCCAGTTGTTGGGGAACACACTGTCCGGGCGGGTTTCGTCATGGTCCTCGAAGAGGTGCACCGTGACACCGGCCGCCTCCAGCGCCGCGGCCAGCCCCGTCACCTCGTGACGGGCGGCAGCGGCCAGCGTTTGCCGGTCCCCGGAGTGAGCCTGCATCTGGAAGGCCGTCTGGAAGGCATTGTCCACTGCCGTCGCCTCGTTTGGCATGAAGTTGTGCGGCCTCACGAGAACGACGGCGGAGGGGGCTTGAACTGACATCGCAGGCTTACGAGCCAACCGGGGAAAGGGCGCCCACGAGGCCGAACAAGTTCTTCGGGTCCTCCGGGCTGGCAACGAGGTCGATCTCCACAAAGAAATCGGTGCCGGCGACGGCGTCGCGCACGAACCGCAGGGCGGAAAAGTCCTCAATGGCAAAGCCGACCGAGTCGAAGATGGTGACCTGTGCATCGTCGGTTCGTCCGGGTGCTTTGTCGGTCAGGACCTGCCAGAACTCCGTGACGCGGAAGTCGGCCGGCATGTGCTGGATCTCCCCTTCGATCCGGGTCTGGGGGGCGTATTCGACGAACACGTCGCCGAGTCCGAGGATCGCCGGTTCAAGCTCGGTCTTCCCGGGGCAGTCCCCGCCGATGGCATTGATGTGGACGCCCGGTTCAATCAGGTCTGCCGTGAGGATGGTGGCGTTGGCTTTGTCCGCGGTGCACGTGGTGATGACATCGGCTCCACGCACCGCATCCGCCGCGGATGTGGCGATTGTGATGTCGAAGCCCAGCGGCGCCATATTGGCCACGAACTTCTTGAGCGCGGCGGGATCCGTGTCCCAGACCCGGAGGGTTGAGATCCCCAGGGCACTCCGGAACGCGAGGGCCTGGAACTCGGACTGGCTTCCGCTGCCGATCATCGCCATGACGCGCGAGCCGGCACGGGCGAGCTTCTTGGCCACCATGCCGGACGTCGCCGCGGTGCGCAGCGCTGTCAGGACTGTCATCTCGGTGAGGAATGTGGGATAGCCGTTGTGGACGTCGGCCAGGACGCCAAACGCTGTCACGGTCTGGAAACCGCGCGCGGGGTTGGACGGGTGGCCGTTGACGTACTTGAAACCATAGGTCTCGTGATCGCTCGTGGGCATGAGTTCGATGACGCCGAACGGCGTGTGGCTGGCGATCCGGGGAGTCTTGTCGAACGACTCCCAGCGCCGGAAGTCGTTCTCAACGTACTCGATCATGCCGGAAATGATGGTCTCCGGTCCGCGTCCGGCTGCCCAGCGCACCATGTTGTGGACATCGACAAAGCGCGTCATCGCGCCTCCTCATTCTCTAGTTAGTTGCTGATGCCACAACTCTAGGATTCGGCGATATGCAGTCTCAATTGCCAAACAGCAAGCTTTTTGTTGTGCAACTAATCATAATGACGACGCTGGTTGCATATTTTGCTGGCTGGATCCTCTGGGCCCCGTGATCCCTAGCGCAGCACGGAACTCAGCAGGAGGCTCGTTTCGCTGTTGACAACGCCGTCCACGCCGCGGATCCGGCCCAGGACTTGGTCGAATTCGACAAGACTCTCGGTGCGGAGCTCAGCAACAAGGTCCCACCCTCCGTTGGTGGTGTGCAGTGCCGTGATCTCGGGAAAGCCCCTGAGCTGGCGGATAACCCTGTCTGTCGTCCTGCCTTCCACAGCAATCAAGGCAACGGCGCGGATCGCCAGCGGGTCGAGTTCATCGCGGACTCGGACCGTGAATCCGACGATGGTCCCGGATGCCACAAGCCGCTCCAGCCGGCTGTTGACGGTGGCCCGAGCAACGTCTAGCCGGCGCGCCAGGCTGGCCACCGAGGCCCTGCCGTCCTCACGGAGGGCAGAAAGGAGCCGGCGGTCAAGATCATCAAGGGCGGTCATTGTCATAATGTACGTCGAGCCTCACTATTTTGCGACTTCCATCAATGAAAAGTGAAGCCCCCGACCGTTGCGTCGGCATATCGCCCACACCTCGGTCCCGACCTATCGCCCCTATTGCCCGGGATCCGAGCGGAGTATCGTGGATCCGGGCAGGCCGGTCCCGTCCGGTCCGGCAGCCATCAGTGCTCACAAGCGTCATATCGGCGACCGCTTAGGAGGGCCCATGCCTTCAGCTACCGTCCCCATACCGCAGCCTCCCCCGCGGCCGGTAGTCGGCAACTTGCCCGATATCGACTCCAGCAAGGGCATTCTGGGGCTGGTCGAGGTGGCCGAGCAGTACGGCCCCATCGTCCGCATCCAGTTCTTCAACCGCAGCATCATCGCTCTCTCCTCCCAGGAGCTCGTCAACGAAGTGTGCGACGAATCCCGCTTTGGCAAGGTGCTCGGCGTCGCGCTCCGGGAGGTGCGGCAATTCGCCGGCGATGGCTTGTTCACCGCGGAAACACGGGAGCCCAACTGGCAAAAGGCGCACCGGATCCTGATGCCGGCGTTCGGACCGGCGGCGCTGAAGCGGATGTTCGTGGGCATGGACGACATCGTCGAGCAGCTGCTGCTCAAGTGGGAACGGCTCGGCCCCACGGCCCGGATCGATGTTCCGGACAACACCACCCGCCTGACGCTGGACACGATCGCCCTGTGCTCGTTCAAATACCGGTTCAACAGTCTCTACCGGGAGGAGATGCATCCCTTCGTCGGGGCCATGGTCCGTGCCCTGGTCGAATCCGGGGACCGGGCCCGCAGGCTCCCGGTGCAGAACAAGATCATGCTGCGCCGGCGGCACCAGCTCGAGGAAGACAATGCTCTAATGTTCGAGGTCGCCGAGCAGATGATCAGCGACCGGCGGCGCAATCCCAGCCCTGCGGGCAGCGAGGATATCGTCGACACCATGCTCAACGCCGCTGACCCGGTGACCGGCGAGCGGCTGTCCGATGAGAACATCCGCTACCAGATGGTCACCTTCCTCATCGCCGGCCATGAAACCACCAGCGGCCTGCTGTCCTTCACCCTCTACGAGCTGATGCGGCATCCGGCAGTCCTGGCCAAGGCGCACGCCGTGGTGGACGAGGTCCTGGGCACCGAAAGCGCCAGGTTCGAGCACCTGCCCCGGCTGGGATACCTGGACCAGGTCCTCAAGGAAACCCTCCGGCTTTGGCCCACCGCCCCCGCGTTCAACGTGGCCCCGTTCGAAGACACGACGCTGGGCGGACGCTACGACGTCCCCGCGGGGCAGCCCATCATGGTCCTGCTCCCGCGGCTGCACCGGGACAAGGCGGCGTGGGGCGAGGACGCCGACATCTTCGACCCGGAGCGGTTCTCGCCCGAGCGGGCCGCGACCATCCCGGCCAATGCCTGGAAGCCGTTCGGCAACGGGCAGCGCTCCTGCATCGGGCGGGGCTTTGCCCTGCAGGAGGCCATGCTATTCCTGGCCAAACTCCTGCAGCGCTTCGACATCACCCCGGCGGACCCGGGCTATGAACTGCAGATCAAGCACACGCTGACGATGAAGCCGGAAGGGCTGTTCATCCATGTGCGCCGGCGGGACGTCCGGATCGACGCCGCCAGCCATGCCGCCGTCGAACATGCCCGGCAGGCGGAAACACCGAGCGCCGCCCCCAACGGCATCCCGATCCGGGTGCTCTACGGTTCGAACGCCGGCACCTCCCAGGACTTCGCCCAGCGCATTGCCAACGACGCCGGACGGCGCGGCTACAGCCCCACCATCGGCCCGCTTGACGAGGCAGCCGGCGGACTGCCGACGGAGGGGCTCGTCGCGATCGTGGCCTCCTCCTACGAGGGGCAGCCGCCGGACAACGCCCGGAAATTCCTGGCCTGGACCGAAGGCCTGCCGCCGGGCAGCCTCACCGGGGTGCGGTACACGGTCTTCGGCAACGGCAACAAGGACTGGGCGCGAACATACCAGCAGGTGCCCAAGGCCATCGATTCCCGGCTCGAGGCCGCCGGCGCCGTGCGGATCTATCCCCGGGGCGAGGCCAACGCCCGCGGCGACTTCTTCGGCGATTTCGACGAGTGGTATGCGGGATTCTGGCCCGCCGTCGACGCCGCCCTCGGGCAGCGGACCAGCCCACCGGCCGCGCAGCCCCAGCTTGAACTTCAGTTCGTGGGCAACGTCCGGGACCCGCTGCTGCGCCAGAACGGCCTCGCCCTCGGCACCGTCGTCGCCAACCGGGAGCTGGTCGATCTGGCCAAGCCCGGCGCCCGGTCCAAGCGGCATGTCGAGATCGCACTGCCCGAAGGGATGAGCTACCGGACCGGTGACTATCTGGCCGTGCTGCCGCTGAATCCCAGCGGACTCGTCCAGCGGGCGCTGGCCCGCTTCAACCTCGACTACGACTCGCACGTTCTCTTGAGCATGGAGCGCGGAGACACGTTCCTGCCCACCGGCGCGCCTGTGGCCGTGGGCGAACTGCTGAGCAGCTACGTCGAGCTGGCGGTCCCGGCCACGCGCACGCAGCTCGAGGACCTGGCCGATGTCGCGGCGGATCCGGCACACCGCAGGGAACTTGAGGCCCTGGCACAGGACCGCGAGCGCCATGCGGCCGAGATCCTCGACAAGCGCGTCTCCCTCCTGGATCTGCTGGAAACGTATCCGTCGTGCCAGCTGTCGTTCACCTCGTTTCTGCAGCTGCTGACCCAGCTGACACCCCGGCGGTATTCCATTTCCTCGTCCCCGCTGTGGAGCCCCGACCACGCGACCCTGACGTTCGCCGTCGTCCAGGCGCCCGCCTGGTCGGGTCGAGGCGTCTTCGAAGGCGCCTCCTCGACCTATCTCGCCCAGGCCAGGCCGGGGTCACGGATCGCGGTGACCGTCCGTCCCTCGAATGCGGCCTTCCACCCGCCCGCATCCTTGGCGGTCCCGCTCATCATGGTCTGCGCCGGGACCGGGCTGGCGCCGTTCCGCGGCTTCATCCAGGACCGGGCGCTGCGGGCCCAGGCCGACGGTTCGGCGCCGGCACCCGCCCTGCTGTTCTTCGGCTGCCGCGCCCCGGACACGGATTTCCTGTATCACGACGAACTTGCGGCGTGGGCGGACGAAGCTAACCTGGACCTCCGGCCGGTCTTTTCCACCGCACCCGAAGACGGCATGAAATACGTCCAGGACCGGCTCTGGGCCGACCGGGCAGACGTCGTCGAGCTGGTCAAACAGGGCGCCACGGTCTACGTCTGCGGCGACGGCAAGCACATGGCGCCGCAGGTGCGCGAGACGTGCGTGCAGATCTACCGTGAGGCCACCGGTGCCTCCCTGGCGGACGCCGAGGCGTGGATGGATGAGGTCGAACGCACCCACGGCAGGTACGTGGCCGACATCTTCACCTGATGATGCGCAGCCGCTCCCGCAGCCCGGCTGCGAGTCCGGCTATGGTCAGGAGGTCGAACAGGCCGCCGCCAATTTTCACGAGACGGCGGCGTTTGACCCCGGCGAGCCGGAGCCGGAGATGTACCCGGGTCCCGGTCCGGGCGCCCGGACCGTCACTCGGCTGCGGTCCAATGCCCGGCGCCGGCCGCAGCACGATCGCCCAGCTGACTGCCAGCGCGCCGCGTTGCGAACGGTGCACCAGGACCAGTGGCGGGTCCACGGCCACAATCTCGAAGGTGGCCCCGGGGACGCCCCAGTCGGCAATGACGTCTCCCACGCTGAGGTCCTGCAGCTCCGGGTCAACGGTCCGGAGGGCCCTGCGCCTGGCGGGGATCAGCGCTTCCGCCCAGCCGGGCAGGTACCAGCCGGAACGTTCCTTGCCCAGCTGGACGATCCACGGCCAGACGGTCTCGGGCGGGGCCGGCAGGTCGAAGGCTCGGTCCATCACAACGTCCGGGGCGGGGACCAGCGCATCGCCCGGCACGAGGGCCCGGACCTCGTCCGGGGACGGACCGACTCCCAGGAATCCGGTGTTCATGCGTGCCTTCCTGCCAGCGCTTAGCGGTGGTTGAACTCCGGCTGCCGCTTCTCAGTGAAGGCCGCCATGCCCTCTTTCTGGTCCTCGGTGGCGAACAGCGAGTGGAACACGCGCCGCTCGAACAGCACGCCCTGGGCCAGGCCGGTCTCGAAGGCCGCGTTCACGGCTTCCTTGGCCACCATCGCCACGGGCTTGGACTTGGAGGCGATCACCGTGGCGGCCTTCAGTGCCTCCTCGACGACGTCGGCGGCCGGGACCACCCGGGACACCAGTCCGGCACGTTCGGCTTCCTCGGCGCCCATGAACCGCCCGGTCAGGATCATGTCCATCGCTTTGGATTTGCCCACCGCGCGGGTGAGGCGCTGCGAGCCGCCCATGCCCGGGAGGACGCCGAGGTTGATTTCCGGCTGGCCGAACTTGGCGTTGTCCCCGGCAATGATGAAATCGCACATCATGGCCAGTTCACAGCCGCCGCCGAGGGCGAACCCGGACACGGCCGCGACCACGGGGATCCGGAGCCGGGTGAAGTCCTCCCAGCCGCGGAACCAGTCCGCCGCGTACATGTCCATGTAGCCCTTGGACTGCATTTCCTTGATGTCCGCGCCGGCGGCGAAGGCCTTGGCGGAGCCGGTCACCACCACCGCTCCCACGTCCGGGTCCTTGTCCATCGCGGTGACGGCCTTCACGAGCTCGTCCATCGTGGCCTTGTTGAGGGCGTTCAGGGCCTCCGGCCGGTTGAGCGTCACGAGGCCCACGCGGCCGCGGCGCTCCACCAGGATGTTCGCGTACTGTTCCGTCATGCGTGTTCCCCTTAGCTGGTTCTGAGCCTGCGTGGCCCTGAGCCTGTCTGGCTCCAGATGCTGCTGCCGCCCGGGACTAGTGCCCGGACGCGCCGGATTCTGATTTGTCGCGGATGTCGGTGATGATGCCGGAGAAGTCCCGCCCGGCACCGCCCTCCGCGGCAAAGGTATCGTAAATTTCGGAGGCGAGCGGGCCCAGGCGGGCCGCGACGCCGGTGCTCTGGAGCGCGTTGAGCGCCAGTTTGAGGTCCTTGGCCATCAGTGCCCCCGCGAATCCGGGCTGGTAGTCCCGGTTGGCGGGGCTCGTCGGGACCGGCCCCGGCACGGGGCAATTGGTGGTCAGCGCCCAGCACTGTCCCGAGGCTGCGGAGGCGACGTCGAACAGCGCCTGATGGGTCAGCCCGAGCTTCTCGCCCAGCACAAAGGCCTCGCTGACAGCGATCATCGAGACGCCCAGGATCATGTTGTTGCAGATCTTGGCCGCCTGGCCGGCACCGTGCCCGCCGCAGTGGACCACACGCTTGCCCATGACGTCCAGCAGCGGCTTGACGGCCTCGAAATCTTCAGGGAGGGCACCGACCATGAACGTGAGCGTGCCGGCCTCGGCGCCCACCACACCTCCGGAGACGGGGGCGTCGACGGCGTGGTGCCCGGCCGCGACCGCGAGCTCCGCGGCCTCGCGGGCCTCGTCCACGTTAATGGTGGAGCAGTCAAGGAACATGGTGCCCGGCGCCGCGGCCTCCAGCAGACCGGGCTGGCCGCCGGTGCCCCGGTAGGCGTCGAGCAGGTGCTGCCCGCTGGGCAGCATGGTCAGCACGACGGCGGCCCCCGCCGCGGCCTCGACGGCCGTCCCGGCGGTCGGAATGCCGTGTTCCCGGGCGGCGTCCAGGGCCGCCGGGACGACGTCGAACCCGGTCACGCCGTAACCGGCCTTGACCAGGTTAACGGCCATCGGGCCGCCCATGTGGCCGAGCCCGAGGAAAGCGATCCGGCCTTCCCGTGGTGTGGTCTCAGGCATTGTTCTTCTCCTTTGAAGAGAGCTTCAGTTCACGGTCGCCCAGCGGCGCAAAATAGGACTCGACGTCCTCGTTCGTCACGTCTGCGAGGGTGGCGGGCTGCCAGTGTGGCGTGCGGTCCTTGTCCACCACCTGCGCCCGGATGCCCTCGCGGAAGTCGGGGCCGGCAAGGAACCGCAGACCGACCCGGTACTCCTGTTCCAAGGCCTCCGCCAGGCTCAGCCCGCGGACCCGGCGCAGGGATGCCAGCGCCACTTTCACGGCCGTCGGTGATTTGGCGGTGATCGTGTCCGCGGCCTCGTCGGCTGCTTCTCCCCCAATAGTGCGCAGCCGGCGAACGATCTCCCCGGCGTCGTCACTGGAGTAGCAGGCGTCGATCCACCCGCGCTGTCCGGCGAGAACTGACTGGGGCGCCGGTTCGGCGAACCGTGCGACGACAGCGTCCGCCGGTTCGGTTTCGAGCGCCGCCGCCAGCTCCGGCAGCCGGGCCGAAGGCACGAAGTGGTCTGCAAGGCCCAGGAACAGCGCGTCCGCCCCGCTCAGGTGGCCGCCGGTTAGGGCCGCGTGCGTGCCGGTCTCCCCCGGTGCGCGGGACAGCAGCAGGGTGCCGCCGACGTCGGGCACGAACCCGATGGTCGTTTCCGGCATGCCCGAGCGGGTGCGTTCGGTGACGATCCGCACCGAACCGTGCGCGGAGATGCCCACCCCGCCGCCGAGAACCAGCCCGTCCATGAAGGCGACGTAGGGCTTGGGGTACTCGGCGATGAGCAGGTTCAGCCGGTATTCCACAGCCCAGAAGTCCGCGGTGGCATCGCCGCCGTCGAGCATGTCCCGGTAGATGGCCACGATGTCGCCGCCCGCACACAGGCCCCGGTCGCCGCCGCCCCGGACCAGCACCGCCGCGACGGCGTCGTCGTCGGCCCAGACCGTGAGCTGGTCCAGCATCGCGGCAGTCATTCCGGCGGTGAGCGCGTTGACGGCCTTGGGCCGGTTCAGCGTCACGACGCCCAGGCGGCCGCGGCGCTCGAACAGGACGTCGGCAGTCTCGTCGGCCCCCTGGTCCACCATCAGCTGCCTTCCGGCATGACGAAGCTGGCGCCCGTGCGAATGCCGGAGGGCCAGCGGGTGGTGACCGTCTTGGTCTTCGTGTAGAAGCGGAAGGCGTCGGCGCCGTGCTGGTTGAGGTCGCCGAAACCGGAGGCTTTCCAGCCGCCGAAGGTGTAGTAGGCGATCGGCACCGGGATGGGAACGTTGATGCCCACCATGCCCACCTGGACCCGGCTGGCGAAGTCGCGGGCGGCATCGCCATCGCGGGTGAAGATGGCCACGCCGTTGCCGAACTCGTGCTCGCTGCACAGGCGCAGCGCCTCGTCGTAGTCCTCCGCGCGAAGCACGCTGAGCACCGGGCCGAAGATCTCTTCCTTGTAGATCTTCATGTCCTTCGTGACGTTGTCGAACAGTGTGGGACCCACCCAGAAGCCGTTGTCGTAGCCCTCTACCTTCAGGCCGCGTCCGTCAGTGACGAGGCTGGCCCCCTCCTCGACGCCGGAGGCGATGTAGCCTTCGATCCGCTCCTTGGCGGAGGCCGCCACGACGGGGCCGAAGTCGGAATCCTTGGCCAGGCTGTGGCCGACCTTGAGCACGGCGATGCGCTCCTGCAGCTTCGCCACGAGGGCATCGGCGGTTTTCCGGCCGACCGGGACGGCCACCGAAATCGCCATGCAGCGCTCGCCCGCGGAGCCGAAGCCTGCCCCGATGAGGGCGTCCGCGGCCATGTCCAGGTCCGCGTCCGGCATGATCACCATGTGGTTCTTGGCCCCGCCGAAGCACTGGGCGCGCTTGCCGTTCGCCGCGGCGGTCGCGTAGATGTACTGGGCAATGGGCGTGGAGCCGACGAACCCGATGGCCTGGACGCGGGGATCCGCGAGCAGCGCATCCACCGCTTCCTTGTCCCCGTTGACCACGTTGAAGACGCCGTCGGGCAGGCCCGCCTCGGTGAAGAGCTCGGCCAGCCGGAGCGGCACGGAGGGGTCCCGCTCGGAGGGCTTGAGGATGAAGGCGTTGCCGGCGGCGAGGGCCGGGCCGGACTTCCAGAGCGGGATCATGGCCGGGAAGTTGAACGGCGTGATGCCGGCGACGACGCCGAGGGGCTGCCGCATCGAGTGCACGTCGACGCCGGTCCCGGCGCTGTCCGAGAACTCGCCCTTGAGCAGGTGCGGGGCGCCGGCAGCGAATTCCACGACTTCGATGCCTCGCTGGATGTCACCCTTGGCGTCGAGGAAGGTCTTGCCGTGTTCGGAGGACAGCAGGGTGGCGAGCTCGTCCATGTTCTGGTTGACCAGGTCCACGAACTTGAGCAGGATCCGGCCGCGCCGCTGCGGATTCATGGCGGCCCATGCCAACTGACCCTTCTCCGCGCTGGCAATGACGTTGCCCACCTCCTCGGCGCTGGCAAGCGGCAACCGGGCCTGGACCTCGCCGGTGCAGGGATCGTACACATCGCTGAACCGGCCGGAGGTGCCGTCCACCCGCTGCCCGTCAATGTAATGGGATAGCTCTCGAACCATGACCGAATGCTCCTTTGCATGTGACCTAGATCATCTCTCCAGCCGAATATACTCGGACTTCCTACTAATTTCCAGAGGACCGGTGGGAGGCGGCCGCTTCGTCCGCGGGCCAAGTTCGGTAAGTTAGGGACTGTGAAGATTGCTACCTGGAATGTGAACTCGCTCCGTGCCCGCGCCGACCGCGTGGAGGCTTGGCTTCAGCGCACTGACTGTGACGTCCTGGCCATTCAGGAAACGAAGTGCAAGGACGAGAACTTCCCATGGGAGCTCTTCGAGAACCTGGGCTACGAGGTGGCGCACTTTGGCCTGAGCCAGTGGAACGGCGTCGCCATTGCCTCCCGGGTGGGGCTCGACGACGTCGAACGCACCTTCCTGGACCAGCCGGTGTTCGGCAAGAACGGCAAGGACGCCGTGCAGGAGGCCCGGGCCATCGGCGCCACCTGCGGCGGCGTCCGGGTCTGGAGCCTCTACGTCCCCAACGGGCGCGCCCTCGACGACGAACACATGCCCTACAAGCTCAACTGGCTGGACACACTGAAAAACCATGCCGGAACCTGGGTCAAGGACGACCCCCAGGCACAGATTGCGCTGATGGGCGACTTCAATATTGCGCCTCTGGATGAGGACGTCTGGGACATCGACTACTTCCGCTCCGAGGGCCTCACCCACGTCAGCGAGCCCGAGCGCGCCGCCTTCCATGCTTTTGAGGAGGCGGGCTTCCAGGACGTGGTCCGCCCGCACGCCCCGGGGCCCGGTGTCTACACCTACTGGGATTACACGCAGCTCCGCTTCCCGAAAAAGGAAGGGATGCGGATCGATTTCATCCTGGCCTCCCCGGCGCTGGCAGCCCGGGTGACCGGTGCGATGATCGACCGCGAGGAACGCAAGGGCAAGGGCGCCTCGGACCACGCCCCGGTGATTGCGGAACTGGCGGACTGATGGCTGCCGCCGAGGGAAGCGTCGTGATCCAATGACGGGGAACATCTACCGCGGACAGGCCGGACTGCCGTTCTCGTCCGCGCTCCGGATCTACGAGCCCCTCGAGGCATTCCCCGCGCAGCAGCAGGAAACCCTGCGGGCAGCCGGCGCCGGGCAGGGATCGCGCGCCGCCGTGGAGAACGCCGAGCTGATGGCGTCCCTGGGCCGGATCACCCGTCCCGACGGGGATCCGTTTCCCACCGGCCGGACCGACCTCGTGCGCGTTGTCCCGGCCCCGGCCAAGCAGGCCTCGGCCGGTGCAGCGCACGACGCCGCGGAGTCCGGCAGCGGCACGGCCACGGCGGACCAGGCCGACCGGCTGTTGTATTGCCCCAGCCAGCTGGTCCTGCGCGCGGGGCTGGCGGCCAATGCGCTGATGGAAGGCATCCACGGGCCCCTGGCCCAGCTCCTGATTCCGGAGGAGCAGCGGGACAAGCATCAGGAGCGCATTGATGAGGTGCGGGCCCACGATGGTGTGAGCCGGGTCCACACCCGGGCGTCCACGTGGGGTATCCCGTTCAGCTGGTTCTGCCTTTTCCAGGAATCGGACCCCACCGACGTCGTGGAGTCCGAGGGTCACATTGTCACGGTCCGTATCCGCGTCGGCATCGGCAAGGCGCTGGAGCGCGTGAGTTATGCGGTGGCGCATCTGGCCATGGCCGCGCCCGATCTCGACATGCTCGAGGACCTGACCCAGCTCACGGAGTGGCTTGAGCTCTTCCACCCGGATTCCGTCGTGGAACTCGATTACGGCGCTGTGGCCGACAAGGTCTACCCGGACGATTCGCCGTTGGACGTGCGCCTGGGCATCGAGTGCCTGGCGGAAGGCGACATGACCGGGGCCGCCGCGGCCTACCGACGGCTGGCCTCGCGCTGGGTGCCGATCCGGCAACTGGCCCGCGCGTCCTAGATCCGAGGGACGGCCGCCGTGCCGGACGGCGCTAGGCGGACAACACTAGGCAGACGGCGCTAGGCGGACGGCTCCGGCCGGCGGTGCGACGGCGCCGTCGTCCTCCGCACGATCAGGCGGTGCGGCGCGACCGTGGACTGCACGGCCCCGGCGATTCCGTCGAGTTCGTCCAGCAGCATCTTGGTGGCGAGTTCGGCCTGTTCGTCCGGTTGCTGCCCCACCGTCGTGAGCCCCATGGCCTCGGCGAAGTCGTGGTCGTCGATGCCGATGACGGACAATTGCTCCGGCACCTGCACCCCGGCCTTGTTGGCCTCGAAGATGACGCCCATGGCCATCTCGTCCGAGGCGCAGAAGATTGCGGTGGGCTTGGGTCCGCTCCGGGCCCACAGGCGCCGGAACGCCTCCTGGCCGCTGCGAACGGTAAAGTCCCCCCACTCGTCCCATTCCGGCCGAACAGGCAGCCGCGCTTCGCGCATGACGTCCTGGAAGGCCTGGATCCGGACCCGGGGGACGTCGAAGTTGAGGTCGGTTTCGTCGTCGCCGTGCAGGAGCGCGATATCGGTGTGGCCGAGCCCGATCAGGTGCCGGACCGCGGTGGCCGCCGCGGCGTAGTCGTCGATGCCGATGTAGGGGCATTCCTCGACGTGCCCGCCCACGACCACGAGCGGGATATCGATCTTCTGCAGGTGCTCGATTTCCTCATGGGTGAGCGCCATACAAAGGACAAGCAGGGCGTCGATCTGTTTGTAGACCATGGTCTTGCTGAAGAGCCGCTCACGGTGGCTGCCGTGGCCGCCGAGGTTGAAGAGCGAGAGGTTGTACTGGCGGGCGTGCAGCTCGCGGTCTGCGCCCTCGATGGCCTTGGAGAAGAACCAGCGGCTGACGAACGGGGCCAGCACACCGATGGTCTTGGTCCGGCCTGTCGCCAGGCCGGACGCCGAGGACGAGGCAACATAGCCCAGGGATTCGGCGATGCCGAGGATCTTCTCCCGCGTCGCCGGGGAAACGCGGGGCAGTCCGCGGACGGCCCGGGAGACCGTAGCCGTGGAGACGCCGGCGGCGGCAGCGACGTCCTCGATGCTGACGCCGGAGTGGCCGCCGCGCTGCGCCCGTTCTACCCGTGCCACTTGTGTCCCCTTACTGACGGTCCGTGGATCCTGACGGCTGTCCGCAGACGTGCTGTGCCCCGCCTCCCCCGCGGCAGTTGAATAAAAGTGCTGGCCTCGCAGCCTAGCCGCGCCTGCTGGCTGTCCGGCGCGGCAGGCGCCGGCGCAGCCGGATCATCCCGTAGAGGGCCAGCAGTGCGACGAGCAGGCCCAGGGCCCAGCCGAGGGCGTCCTGGGCGGTCACCTCCATCCAGACGGTGACTACTAGCAGAACCAGGGCCCAGAAGCCGAGGAACCCGATGATGATGTCGAAGTCCTCGCCGGAACGCACCTTGCGACGCGATGCCGGCACATGGCCCTGGTTCTGCTCGTCTGTCACGACGCCGCCCTCACTCGAGGCCATCCTCACTTGACGGCGCCGGCGGTCAGGCCGGCCACGATCTTGCGCTGGAACACCAGCACCAGGATGACCAAGGGGATGGTCACGATGGTGCCCGCCGCCATGATCGCGGTGTACGGGATCTGGTTGGGCTGGGCGCCGGCGAAGCTGGCGATGGCCACAGTAACGGGCTGCGTTGCGTCGCTCGAGAGCTGGCTGGCGATCAGGAATTCATTCCACGAGGAGATGAACGCCAGGATGGCGGTCGTGAAGATCGCCGGCGCGGCCAGCGGCATGATGACCCTCCGGAAGGCCTGCCCCTGTGTGCAGCCGTCCACCCTCGCCGACTCCTCGAGCTCCCACGGCATCTCCCGGAAGAAGGACGTCATGGTGTAGACGGTCAGCGGCAGCACGAACGAGATGTTCGGGATGATCAGGGCCTGGTAGGTGCCCATCCAGCCGATGTTGGTGAAGAGCTGGAACAGCGGCGTGATGAGAGCGACGCCGGGGAACATGGAGGCCCCCAGGATGAAGCCCAGCACGAGGTACTTGAACTTGAAGTTCAGCCGTGCCAGCGCGTACGCGGCGAACACGCCGATCAGCAGCGACACCACGGTCACGACGGAACCGATGAACAAGCTGTTGAGCAGGGCTTGGCCGAAGTGGTTGCCGAACGAGGTGTCGAATGCGGTCTTGAAGTTGTCCAGCGTCACGTGGGTGGGCAGGATCGAGGTGTCGTAGGTGTAGCCGACGTCGCGGAACGCCGTCACTACCATCCAGTAAGCCGGGGCCAGGCACCAGATGAGGATCACAACCGCACTGATGTAGGTCCGTCCCTGGGCCCACTTCTCGCGGTTCTGCGCGGTCTTCCGGCCCCGGTCCTGCTCTGCGCGCAGCTCGGTTGCGGCGGTCGTCGCGGCGGTCATTTCTTCCCCTTACCTGCGCCGGTCTGCTGCTCCACCACGTTCGCCCCGAGGAAGCGTACAAAGATGAAGGCCACCAGAAAGATGATGATGAATGTGATGGTGGACAAAGCCGCCGCCGCGTTGAAGCCCTGCCTGATCTGGTTGATCACCAGGATGGACAGCGTGGTGGTGTTGTTGGCTCCGCCCGTCAGGATGTACGGGAGGTCGAACATGCGCAGCGCGTCCAGGGTGCGGAACAGGATAGCCACCATGAGCGCCGGCTTCACCAGCGGCAGGGTGATCATCCGGAAACGCTGCCAGGCGGAGGCGCCGTCGACCTTGGCCGCCTCGTACACTTCCGCGGGAATCATCTGCAGGCCGGCCAGAATCAGCAGCGCCATGAAGGGAGTGGTTTTCCAGACGTCGGCGATGATCACGGCCCACCTCGCCGGCCATTCGCTGCCGGTCCACAGGATGGACGTGTTGAAGAGTTTGTTGCCGATGCCTTCGAAGGCGAAGATGAACAGCCACAGCTTGGCCGTAACGGCGGTGGGGATGGCCCACGGCACCAGGACGGCTGCGCGGACCAGGCTGCGGCCGCGGAAGGCCCGTGCCATGATGACGGCCATCCAGAAGCCGAGCACGGTCTCCAGTGCCACCGTGACGATGGTGAAGAAGAACGTGGTGGCGGTGGCGGACCAGAACTGCGCACCTAGGGTTCCCGGCGGGCAGTCGACGGTTCCGCCGGACGGAGCAGGGCACTGCTGGAAAATCCAGTTGTAGTAATTCGAGAAGCCGGCCGGGCCACCCTCTACGAAGAGACCCGTGGCGGGGTCCAGACCAGCGTCCTTCTGGAAAGACATCACAATGGCGGTGATGATCGGGTACACGATCACCACTGACAATGCGAGGATGGTCGGCGCCAGGAGCCAGGCGGCCCAGCGCCCCTGCGTCGCGATGCGGTTGTCCTCTCCTACACCCTTGGGTGCGTGGTGGATCGGAGCACCGCCCGACGCCGGTGCCTTGACCGACGTCGGGCCTACTTCAGTTGCCATGATGAACCTACTGTCCCGCGCTAGCGGACTCGATGGACTTCTGCATGTCGGACAGGGCAGCGTCTACGGTCTTCTCGCCCTTGATGGCCGAGTACGCGTTTTCCTGGATGGCCTTGGTGACGGCCGGGTAGAACGGGGTGACCGGGCGCGGCACGGCGTTCTCGATCGAGGTCTTCAGGACCGGAAGGTACGGGAGCTTGGCGACGAGGTCCTTGTCTTCATAGAGCGAGCCGAGAACCGGGGCGAGCGAACCCTGCGTGGCGAAGAACTTCTGCGTCTCTTCCGTGGTGAGGAACTTCAGGAAGTCCAGCGCCGTGGCCTTGTTCTTCGAGTAGACGCTGATCGCGGCGCTGTGGCCGCCGAGGGACGAGGCGCCCGGACCGTCCTTGCCCGGGAGTGCGGTCATGCCCAGGACGTCCTTGACCTTGGATGAACCTTCCGTGGTGGCCAGGTTGTACACGTAGGGCCAGTTGCGCAGGAACAGCAGCTTGCCGTCCTGGAACGCCTGGCGGCTCTCCTCCTCCTGGAAGGTGATGGCTTCCTTCGGGATGCTGCCGTCGGCGTAGGCCTTGGCCAGGTTGGCCATACCTGCCTTTGCCTCAGGGGTGAGCAGGCTGGGCTTGCCGTCCGCGTCCAGCACGGCCCCGCCGGCGGAGTTGATCGCCTCGGAGGCGTTGACTGTCAGCCCCTCATACTTCTTGAACTGGCCCGAGTAGCAGCCCATGTTGTTGGCCTTGGCGATGGAGCACATGCTCATCATCTCGTCCCAGGTCTTCGGGGGCGTGGGAACCAGGTCCTTGCGGTAGTACAGGATGCCGCCGTCGGAAGATTCCGGTGCCGCGTACAGCGTGTTCTTGTAGGACGCTGCGACGACGGTCGGCTTCAGCATGGCCGAGGTATCCAGAGCCATCTTGTCCTTGAGCGGCTGCAGCCAGCCCTTGGCCGCGAATTCGGCGGTCCAGACGACGTCGACGCTGGCAACGTCGTAGCCGGCGTCCTTGGCCTGGAAGTGCTGGACGAGGTCGTCGTGCTGCTGGTCCGCCTGGTCGGTCTGCTCCTTGAAGGTGACCTTCTCATTCGGGTGGGCGGCGTTCCACTTTTCGATCAGCGGCCGGACCACGTTGCTGTTGTCCTTGCCCTGGACATACGTGATGGGACCGCGCCCGTCCAGGCCCTGCGAGGCAGCGTCGCTGCCGCCGCTGGAACTGCCGCCGCCTCCGCCGCCACAGGCCGAAAGGGTCAGTGCCAAAACGCCTGCTGTGGCGACGGGAAGTAGGAAATTGCGGGTTTTCATACTGGAGTGCTCCTCGCTGAGTACCGGTAAAAACGGCCGTGCAGTTGGTGTGTCGACCATCACAGTAATCAACAGTCTGCGGGGAATGCAAGCGTTTACATGAAACCTTAATACAAAGGAGACTTAGTAGTTCCGCTGGGGCCACCGGCCCTGGGGGCGGCCGACCCGCCGGTTCGGCCGCCCGGCACGCCCGGTTCAAGCGCCTACCGGGTATGTTGCGTCCACTTCACCGCGGCTTATCGGACGCGCTCGGCCCGGCCAAACCGCGACCGCGTCCCGGAGCCGATATGGATCAGGACCGGGGTGCGCTTGCCGATGACGGCGTCGAGCGCTTCCACGAGTGCGGAGACTTCGGCGGCGAGCGCGTGCGGCGCGACGCCCTGGCGCGGCTCAACCCGGATCTTCAGGGCAGGTTCCCCCCGGATCTCGTAGGCGGCAACGGTGACTCCCGCCAGGTCGGGCCGGTCCGCGAGGGCCGCGCGGAGCGCCTGTTCCGCCACTCCGCCGCTGATCCCGACATTGCCCGGGACGCCGCCCGGGTCCTCCTCGGCCGCGATCAGGCTGGTCCGGCCTTTGCCCTGCTGGGCGACCCAGGCGACCATCAGGGCCAGCACCAATACGAGCGCACCGCAGATGGCAAACCACAGCCAGCTCCCCTGGTGGCGGGGGAACTGCGTCCGTTCGAACAGGTCGAGCCAGTATTTCAAGACGCCGCCCGCCCACTCGTGCCACCAGACGCCGACGGCGGGGACGCTCGCGAGCAGCATCAGCAGGACGCCGATGGCGAGCAGCTTGATGCCGAGGATGCCGATCAGGATGCGGTTCAGGACTCTGGGAGTGTTGTTCATGCCCCCACCACCCCTGACGTGGCTACGTGGATCCGAACTTCCGGAGTGGGCGAGGGGCCCATGTCCTGCAGCTCCCGCCGCACGGCCTCAAGGACGGCGTCGGGGCGCAGCGGCACACCTGAGGTGGGCCGGACGTTAACCTCTACCCGGTTCCGCGAGACGATCACCATCACCTGGCCCTGTGTCACGTTGGCGGCCAGCCGCGCCCGGCGTGCCAGGGCCGCCGCGATCACTTCATCGTCGACTACGACGCCGGCCCGGCGGTCCGCGAGAAGGTGCCGCGCACGGCGTCCCGGCAGGACGGCATTGAGGAAGAAGAACAGGCCCGCCATGGCCACCACGGCGCCGGAGACGCCGAGCAGGAGCGGCGGAATCCCGGCCGGGAGGGCGACGGCACGCTCGGCCGCGGTCTGCGGATCTATGAGCCACGGCGGTTGCCCGAAGGCACGGACCGCCGTTTCAAGCAGCGCGTACCCGCACACCACAATGACCAGGGCGGCCGCCATCACGGAGACAACGGCACGCGATGAGTGGGTCTCCCGTTTGAGGATCCGTGCCATGCCGGCCGCACCGGAGCCTGGCATTCCGCTCGCCATCACCGCGCCGGCGTCGTAAGGGCCCGAGCCGACAGTGGCATCCCGGGTATCCTGGCTCAACGCACCCGCCCTCCCCCGTGTACGGTGGCCCCACTGATGCGGATGTCCACCCGACTCAGCTGTGCCCCGGTCAACGCGGTGACCCGGTGCAGGATTTCGGCCTTGGCGGCGACGGCTCGGTCCCAGATGGCACCGCCGAACCCGGCCACGCGCGCGGGGTCCCGGAGAACCGTGGTGAGGGGCGGGATCCCGATCGGCGTGACCAGCGAGAGCGCCAGCAGCCCGTCATCATCCGACCACTCGGCACGCACGCCCTGGGCCGGTACGCCGAGCGCCTCACCCGCGGCCGCCCGCGCCACGCTCGTCAGGGCCTGGGTGCTGATGCGGTTGTGCCCGGCCACCGCGGCGCCGCGGATCGGCGCCCCAGCCGTGATGCTCATGAGGAAGAACGCCGGCCCGTGAGGGCATCAAACACGCTGCGCAGGTCCAGTTTCCCCGCTGCGGCCCGGCCCAGCAGCGCGCCGATACCCATGAAGAAGAGCGCACCAAGGAAGCCCCAGGCTCCGAACTGGAAGGACATGAAGGCCACGAAGGCGCCCATGGCGATTCCCACAACCGTCAGATTCACTGGATTGCCTCCCTTACCGGCCGGACCTCGCCGGCGACGGCCGGTTTGGCCGGACCGGGCACATAGACGTCGTTGATCTCGATGTTTACCTCGATCACTTCAAGCCCCACCAGTTCCTCCACGGCGGAGTAGACGGCCGCCCGGATCTGGTCGGCGAGAGCCTGCAGGGGGGTGCCGTAGACCGCGACGAGGTCGATGTCCACGGCGACCTGCGTTTCGCCGACTTCGACGCGGACCCCCGCGCCGTGATCGGCGCTGCCGACGGCGTCGCGAATGGCACCGAGGGCCCGCGACGGTCCGGATCCCAGTGAGTAGACACCGGGTACCGCGCGGGCGGCGATGCCAGCGACCTTGGCGACGGCGGCTTCGGAAATGACCGTGCGTCCGGTGCCCGCCAGCGCGGGCCCGTCCACAGGACTGGCTACTTGACTGGGCGCTTGGCTGGGCGCCGGGCCGGCCATGGGACCCGCCACCGGCTGAGAATCTTGGTATTCCATGGAGCACTCCCCCTTCTCTTTGACACAACCCTAGTCCCTGCCTTGGGCCGTGCGGGGGAATCTTGCCGCGCCCGGTTACCCCGGCCGCCGCGAGGGCCGGAAGTGGGAGGTGCGTGGCGACCGCGGCGGCAAGGGCGGATCCGGTGGGCCTACTTACAGTTGGTGGCGATCCACTGGGTCACGGGCGCCATGGCGGCCTGGAGCTTTCCGCTGGAGAACACCGTCTGGTCGGTGACACCGGCGATTGCCACGTCCTTGAGGTTGGCGAAATCGGCCTTGAGGCTGTCCGGAACGCGCCCGGCGGTCTCGGCCAGCTCCGTCTTGGACTGTTGCAGCTCCGCCGTCTTGCCCTGGGCGGCCGACAGCGGCAGGAGGGTGGCGCCGGTGGCCTGCTCCGAAATCTTAGTGCACGCCTCGGCGGCGCTGGCGAAACCGCCGAAGGGTCCGGACGTCGCGGTGGGGCTTGGCGTGGCGGACGCGGGCGCCGGGGCCGCGTCTGCGGCGGACGACGGAGCGCTTGCGGCTTGCGGTGCCGAGCAGCCGGTGAGGGCCAGAGCGGCGAGGAGGGCGGTTGCGGCGAGAGGACGGGCAATATTCTTCGAAGTCACTTTGCAGAATCACTTTTCGGTTGAGATTGCGCCGCCCGCCCGGAAAGGGCTGCCGGCGGCCTTGGTGTTCTTTCCCCAGCGTGCGAGTCTAGCCCGCCCGCCTGAACGGCCCGCAAACGGGCTCCCGCCGTCGGCCTCCCGCCGACCCATGCGCCGATTGCTCCATAACGGCCCTTTTGACCCGCCAGAAGGGCCGTTACGGAGCAATCGCTAGCCCATCGACGAGGGTGAGGTGGGGTTAAAGAAGAAAAGCACCAGTTCTAAAAGAACTGATGCTTCCCAGTGGTGGCTCCGACCGGCGTCGATCCGGTGACCTTTCGATTTTCAGTCGAACGCTCTACCAACTGAGCTACAGAGCCTAGGTGACATGTCACCTTGACGGCCGGAATTTCTTCTGGCAATCAGAGCGACCCTGACGGGACTTGAACCCGCGACCTCCGCCGTGACAGGGCGGCGCGCTAACCAACTGCGCTACAGGGCCTTGCTTGTTTACTGCTTGTACTGCGTGTTTCTTGCTCACTGCGGTATCGCTACCGCAATTTTTCAAGGCCTTTAGCCTACCAGACTTTTTCATCCGGTTTGACCACTTCCTTGCGTACCCCCAACGGGATTCGAACCCGTGCCGCCGCCGTGAAAGGGCGGTGTCCTAGGCCGCTAGACGATGGGGGCCAGGACGCCATCCGGTTGAACACTTCTGGGCAAAAATTAAGGGCCGAAGCCTTTCGTTTTTGTCCTTTCGGGTTCCTCCGAACTGGACTATAAAACTATAAGGGCAGACCCCCGGTTTATCCAAAATCGGCCAGGAACAGCCATCGCCGGGGGCCGCGCCGCCCGCCCGTCCGCCTTGGAACGCCTGGCGGGAAAGCCCGCCCGCTCACGCGCGCAGGCCGGCTCAGCTCAGTAGGAGCACCGCGAGGGTGATCATCACGACGGCGATCCCCGCGTCGAGCACCCGCCATGCCGCCCGCCGCCGGAACACTGGCGCCAGGAACCGGGCCCCCGCGCCCAGTGCGGTGAACCATGCGATGCTCCCGAGTCCGGCCCCGGCAGCGAACCACCAGCGCCCGGACTCGCCGTGGGCCGCGGCGAGGGACCCGAGCAGCAACACGGTGTCCAGGTAGACGTGCGGGTTCAGCCACGTGAAGGCCAGGCAGGTGCCCAGTACGGCTCCCCGGGCGCCGCCCGGCCTGTCTCCGGAGTGGTCCATCTGTTCGCCCCGGACCGCACGCCGGGCCGCGAGCGCCCCGTAGGCGAAAAGAAACGCTGCGCCCGCCCAGCGGATCACCACGAGGGCGGCGGGTGCCCGGTCCAGGAGGACGCCGATGCCCGCCACGCCCAGCAGGATCAGGACCAGGTCCGACGCTGCGCAGACTGCCACGACCATGGCGACGTGCGAGCGCTGGATGCCTTGGCGGAGGACAAAGGCGTTCTGCGCGCCGATGGCAACGATGAGGGACAGTCCGGCGGAGAGGCCGGAGAACAGAGGAAGGATCACCGTTCCACGGTAGGTGTCCGGCTCGGATGAAACCAGTTAAAGTTTCTTCCCGAACATAAGATGATCTAATGATCGACATTTCCCCTGAACAGGCCCGGACGCTGGCCGCCATTGTCACTCACGGAAGTTTCGACGCCGCTGCCGCCCACTTGTCCGTGACGCCCTCGGCCGTCAGCCAGCGGATCCGCGCCCTCGAGACGGCCGTCGGCAGGCCGGTCCTGACCCGGGCCCGGCCGGCCGGTCTCACGGAGTCCGGCCAGGCTGTGGTGCGGTTCGCGAGGCAGCTTGAGCTGCTGTCGGCCGACCTTGCCGAGGAGCTGCAGCCCGAGGAATTCTCGGGGCGGACGCGCCTGACACTGGTGATCAACAGCGATTCCTTGCACACCTGGGCGCTGGCCGGTCTCGCGGCGGCCAGCGACAACATCCAGCTGGAGATCGTGCGCGAGGACCAGGAGCACTCGCTGGACCTCCTGCGCGCCGGCGCCGCGGCTGCCGCGATCACGGCTACGGCGACGCCCGTGCCCGGGTGCTCGTCCCGCAAGCTCGGCATCATGCGCTACCTGCCCGTATGCGCGCCGGACTTCAGCCGCCGCTGGTTCGATTCCGGCGTGAACGCAGCGGCCCTGGCCAAGGCCCCCGTCCTGGTTTACGACCGCAAAGATGATCTGCAGGACCGCTGGCTGCGCCGGTTCAGCCGCACACCGCCCCAGGCACCACGGCACTACGTACCGGCCGCCCAGGAGTTTGGCGATGCCATCCGTTGGGGCATGGGCTGGGGGATGATCCCGGAGATCGAAATCGGCGAAGACCTCCGGAACGGAACGCTCGAGACGCTCACTCCCGGCGCGCATGTGGACGTCGCCCTCTACTGGCAGCAATGGCGGCGCGGCTCGGCGGCGCTGACGGAGGTCGCGGGCTCGGTCCAGGCGGCGGCCCGCGTCCTCCGCTGAAGCCGCCTGCCGTCCCGGGCCATGTACCTTGGCGGCACTTTGGCAGAAGTTTGGCGGAAAACCGTCTAGACGTGACCGATTTCCGCCAGCTGAGGCCGGGGGCGAGAGGCTAGATTTGCAGCATGGCAACAACCGCCGAAACAGGCTCTCCCAGTCCGGACCACACCCAGCCGGCCGGCACGCACGACGTGCCCAACCAGGCGGTCACCCCCGCCCCCGTCCGGGCGGTCACCTCCGCCACCGTCCAGCCGAAGGGCCCGACCGGCACCCGCCGCCCCGGAACCCCCGGCCAGCCGGCCCCGATCAGCAGGCTCGGCATCGCCGCCGTCGTCGTCACCGTGGTGCTGTGGGCTTCCGCTTTCGTGGGCATCCGGGCCGTGGGCCCGAGCTTCTCCCCCGGCCCCCTGACGCTCGGGCGGCTGGCCGTCGCCGCCGTCGTACTGGGCCTCCTGGTGGTGCCGAAGCTCAGGGGACTGCCCCGGGGCCGCGAATGGTGGCCCATCCTGGCCTACGGCGTCATGTGGTTCGGAGGCTACAACGTGGCGCTCAACGCCGCCGAGCACATGCTCGACGCCGGCACGGCCGCCCTGCTGATCAACGTCAACCCCATCCTGGTCGCCGTGATGGCCGGTGTGATCCTGAAAGAGGGCTTCCCGCGCTGGCTGATCATCGGCAGCCTGATCGCTTTCGGCGGCGTGGCCGTGATCGCCCTCGGTTCCGGCCAGCGGTCGACGGCGGACGTGGCCGGCGTGCTGCTCTGCCTTCTCGCGGCCGCGCTGGCCGCAGTAAGCGTGATCGTGCAAAAACCGGTGCTCCGGAAGTTCCCGGCCGCCCAGGCCACGTGGTTCGGCATTATGGTCGGCGCCATCTGCTGCCTGCCCTTCAGCGGCCAGCTGATCAGTGAACTGCAGGCCGCTTCCCTGCCGGCCACGCTGGGACTGGTGTACCTGGGCATCTTCCCCACCGCGATCGCCTTCACCACGTGGGCCTACGCGCTGTCCCTGATTGACGCCGGACGCCTCGCCGCCACCACCTATCTGGTCCCGGGCACCACGATCCTGATCTCCTGGCTGGTACTGGGCGAGATTCCGACCATCTGGGGCCTGGTGGGCGGCGTGATCTGCCTCGTGGGCGTGGGGCTGACGCGGCGCCGGTCCCGCTAGAGTTTCCCCATGACCCCGTCCCTGCCGCCCGGCCTGCCGATCATTCCAAACGGCGGGGACGACGGTGACGGTCCGGAAGGCGGCCCGTTCCCGATGTCCGAGGACGACTTCGAGGCCGCCGTGAGCGACGCCCTGGACCGGATCCCGCCCGAACTGGCACATACCATGAGCAATGTCGCGATCTTCATCGAGGACGACTACACCCCGCAGCCCGGCGAGGACCCGGACACCGTGCTGCTGGGCCTCTACGAGGGGGTTCCCCTGACCGAGCGGGACTCCTGGTGGGACGCAGGCTCGCTGCCGGACCGGATCACGATCTACCGCCAGCCCATCCTGGAGATCTGCGCATCCCGCGAGGACGTGATCGAGGAAGTCACCGTGACCGTGGTGCATGAGATCGCGCACCACTTCGGCATCAGCGACGAACGCCTGCACGAGCTCGGCTGGGGCTAGCCTTAGAGGCATGGGACACGACCACAGCCACTCGCACGGCATCACCGCCACCGGGAAACATCGGAAGCGCCTGATCGCCGTCCTGGCCATCACGCTCGCTGTGGTGCTCGTGCAAACCATTGGCGCCGTCATCTCGGGCTCCCTGGCGCTGCTCGCCGACGCCGGCCACATGCTCTCCGACGCCGCCGGCGTCTTCATCGCCCTGCTGGCCGCATGGATCGCCACCCGGCCCGCCAGCGACCTTCGCACTTACGGATACCAGCGCGCCGAGGTCTTGGCCGCACTGGCAAACGCCCTGGTCCTGATCGTCATCTCGGTGGTGATCTTCACCGAAGCGATCCGCCGGCTCGGCTCGGCCCCGGAGGTCCACACCGACGTGATGCTGTCCGCTGCGATCCTCGGCGCCGTCGCCAACCTGGTCTCCCTGCTGATCCTGCGCGGCGCCCAGAAGGAAAGCCTCAACGTCCGCGGCGCCTACCTGGAGGTCCTGGGCGATCTGCTGGGATCCTTTGCCGTCATCGCGGCGGCGCTGGTCATCATGATCACCGGATTCCAGGCGGCAGACACCATTGCCTCGATCCTCATTGCCCTCATGATCCTGCCGCGGGCCTGGCACCTGCTGCGCGACGTCGTGGACGTGCTCCTCGAGGCCACCCCCAAGGGCGTGGACGTCCAGATGATCCGCGAGCACATCCTCGCGGTGGACGGCGTGGTCTCCGTCCACGACATCCACATCTGGACCATCACCTCGGGCGTCCCCGTGTTCTCCGCGCACGTGGTGGTGGAGGACGCCGCGCTCGGCGCCCGTGGCGCCGACCGGGTCTTGGACAAGCTCACCGCCTGCCTGGGCTCCCACTTCGACACGGAACACTGCACCTTCCAGCTGGAACCCGCCACCCATTCGGAGCACGAAGCGCACCAGCACGCCTGAGCGACGGGAGCGCGTTAACCCGGGGCAGGCCGCCGTCGCCGCTGGCGTTCAGGCCGCTGGTCCGGCCGCTGCCCCGGGCGCCGTTTGCTGCATGCGTTCCTCCCTGCGCTGCCCCGGGCCCGCCTGACGCGCCGCCGATAACCTGTCCCCGGCCGGACACACCCCGCGCAAACGTGGCTAAATGACACCAATGTTGTTTATGTTGTTGGTGTGACTCGTGTTGCCAAAGTGGTCTTTGGCACGTAGCCTCATGCCTGCTGGGTAATCCGCAGAGGGGCTTCTTCACGTGCCAAATCCAACCTCGCTCATTCCAGCCTTAGACTTCAGCGAGGTTTGCCCATGAGCTGGACCGGATCCGGTCGCAAGACGGCTGTGCTGTGCACCGCCGTCGTCCTCCTTGGAACGCTCGCGCTCCCGGCGCAGGCCTCTGCACTGACTCTTGGGCAGGCACGCGGATCCCTGCCGGCCGCCGGCCGGGTTCCGGCGTCGCCGGAGATCCCCTCGCCGGAAGAGATTGCCGCCGCCAAGTCCAGTGAAAGCGCGACGGCGGCGGAGGTCACCAGGATCGACGGGCTCCTGGCCGATGCCTCGGCCGCCCAGGAAACCAGCCTCGGCGCATCCCTGCAAGCGAACAACGCCTACGGCGAGGCCCTCGTGGAGCTCGCCACCCGGCGTGACGCGGCCACTGTCGCAGCAGCCAGGGCTGCCGCCGCCGAGGCCGAACAGGCCAAGACCCGCAAGCAGGTCGGCCAGCTGGCCGGCGATTTGTACCGCAACGGCGGCCTGAATCCGGCCCTTAGCAGCTTTGTCAGCGGCACCGGGCAGGCGCTCGAAGATGCCGCCACCCTGGAGGCCGTGACGGCCGGACGCGCCCGGGCCTTCCAGTCCGCGGAAACCGCGGCCGCCGCCGCGCAGTCGTTGACGGAGGCCGCGGCAGATGCCAACCGCGCCGCCGACGAGGCGGCCACGACGGCGGAAGCCCGCAAGACCGACGCCGACCGCGCGACGGCTGCCCAGCGCCAGGCCGTGGCAGATGCCAAAGCCCAGCGGTCCGCCCTGGTGGATCAGCTGGCAAGCCTCAGGAACACCACCGCGGCGCTGGAGTCGGCCCGGGTGGACGCCCTCGACCGGCAGCGCCAGCAGGAACGGCTGGCGGCCCTGACCGCCGCTGCCGGCTCCGCCCCGCAGCCGGGCACCGGCTCCCAGCCTGCTTCAGGTTCCCAGCCGGCCCCGGCATCACCGGGAGGAGGCGGTTCGGCCGCCCCGCAGCCAGCCGCGCCGGCCCCCGCCCCGGTCGAGGTGCCGCCCGCTGCTGCCCCGGAACCCGCGCCCGCTCCTGCGCCTGCGCCGGCTCCGGAGCCCGTTCAGGCACCGGCACCGGTACCCGTTCCGGTTCCTGTGCCCGTCCCGGTTCCCGCGCCGATTGCGGGCGGGTCAAACCAGACGGCCATTTCGGTGGCGCTTGGCAAGACCGGATCGCCGTACTTCTACCAGTACGGCGGAACCGGGGCCTACGGGTTTGACTGCTCGGGCCTGGTGCAGAATGCATTCGCCGCGGCCGGCAAGTACCTGCCGCGCACGGCCTCCCAGCAGTTCGCGCAGGCCCCTGTCCACGTACCGCTCTCCCAGGCCCGTCCCGGCGACTTGCTCGTCTGGGGTTCACCTCCGGGGTTCTACCATGTGGCCATCTACCTCGGCGGCGGCCGCGTGGTCCAGGCCCTCAATCCCGACGCCGGCATCACCGTCACCGATGTGGCCGCCATGTCCGGGATGCAGCTCTATGGCTACGCGGCCCGCTACTGAGAGCCGCTACTAGGTCCCGCTAGCCGGGTCCTTCGGTTGGTCCCGCTCGTGGGGCCAAGCCCCTGGGCGCCGGGTTTTGAGACGCGAGGGCCTGGTCCCGGAGCTAGGAGAGCACGTCCTTGGTGATGAAACGGCCGTAAGCCAGCGCACCGAAGACGGCGACGTAGCCGGCCTGCAGGACGGCGTTGGCGGCGAAGGAGTCCCAGGAGAGCGGCTGGCGGAGGAGATCGCCAAAGTCCAGCCAGTAGTGGCTGAACAACCAGGGATGCAACCACTCAAGTTGCGGCAGCGCGTCCAGGACCTGCGCAACGACCGAGAGCACCACGGTGGCCGCCATGGCCCCGACCGGAACGTCCGTCAGGGTGGAGATGAAGAGTCCGATCGCGGACAACCCCAGCAGCGAAACCGCCAGATAGGCGGCGATCAGCAGCAGCCGGACCATGGCCTCGCCGGTACCGATCGTGTCGCCGGAGAGCAGGGTCACGGGTCCCACGGGGAAGAGCGCCGCGCCGATGCCTGCTCCGACCATTGCCACGACGAGCGGGGCAACGACCACGAACAGTGCCGCGCCGGCATATTTGATGAGCAACAGGCGGACCCGCCCGGCCGGAGCCACCAGCAGATACCTGAGGGTTCCCTGCCCGGCCTCGCCGGCGATCGTGTCTCCGGCCACCACGCCGACAGTCAGCGGCAGGAACAGCGGAACGGAGACCACCATCGCCGTGACGCCTACGAACAGGCCGTTCTGGGTGATCCTGTCCAGGAAGGCGGGCCCCCGGCCGGCCGGCACGGCCGAGGAGACCCGCACGGCCACGGCAATCAGGATGGGGATGGCCGCCAGCGCGCACAGCATGGCCCACGTCCTGCGGCGGCGGAACAGCAAGCCGAGTTCAGAGGCCAGCAGGCCCCCGGTCACGGACCGGCGTCGGCCCGGCAGGCTCGCCGCCGTAACGTCGGTGGCGGCGTCACCGGCCGCTCCGCTGGGGCCGCCGGTCGGGCTGCCTGATGGGGCCCCCGACGGGCCGCCCGCGGATGAGCCGTTACTGGACAACGTCGAACCCCTCCCCCGTCAACGCCACGAAGCGGTCCTCCAGGCTGACCTGTTCGGTCGCGAAGCCGCGGACCCGGACCCCCGCTGCCACGAGGGCGGCCACCACGGCTTCGGGTTCCACGTCTTGCGGCCCCGCGTCCGCGGCCCCTGCCGTTTCCCGGGCCGCCGGGGCCGGCGCTGCCGCCGGTGCAGGCAGCGGCGCGAAAAGGACCGCGTCGGGCCCCGCGGAAGCGGCGCCGTCGGGACTCACCGTGGCGGTCAGTCCCAGCCCGGCTAGCACGTGTGCCGCGGTGCCGGGGTCCGGCGTCAGCACGCGGATCCGCGCCTGGCCGGCCCGGCGCAGCTCTGCCAGGGTTCCCTGCGCCACTAGGCGTCCCGCGCTCATGATGGCCGCATGTGTGCAGATCTGTTCCACTTCGGCGAGCAGGTGGCTGGAGACGAACACCGTGGCGCCGTCGGCCGCGAGCGAACGCACCAGGCTGCGCACTTCCCGGGTGCCCTGGGGATCCAGTCCGTTGGTGGGTTCGTCCAGCACCAGAAGGTCCCGCGGCGCCAGCAGGGCGTTGGCGATCCCCAGCCGCTGCTTCATGCCCAGTGAATAGGCGCGGACCTTCTTGTCCGCGGCGTGCGTCAGGCCCACCCGGTCCAAGGCCGACTGGATCCGGGCCCGCCGCGTGGCGGCCACCCCGTAGGGATCCGCGGCGTCCATGCGGTGCAGGTTGGCGGCGCCGGAGAGGAAGGGGTAGAAGGCTGGCCCCTCGACCAGGGCGCCGACCCGGGGCAGGACGTCATTGAGTTTCCCGGGCATCTCCTCGCCCAGGACGCGCATGGAGCCGCCGGTGGCCGAGGCCAAGCCCAGCAGGAGCCTGATGGTGGTGGTCTTCCCCGAGCCGTTCGGGCCCAGGAAGCCGAAGACGGCGCCTTTCGGCACGGCGAGATCGACATCGTCGACTGCCAGTTGATGGCCGAACCGCTTGGTCAGGCCCCTGGTCTCAATGCTCAGCTCGGTGCGCAGCTCGGCCGCCGGCCCGGCGGCGCTCACGCGGCCGTCACCGGCAGGTCCCCGGAAACCGGGCCGGTATTCACTTCTGCGCGGCAGCGGCCTGGAGCCGCTCCACAGGCACCGAGCCGGCAAAGATCCGCCCGTCGTCGAGCATCAGGACGTTCACCAGCGCGGTGGACAGGAGCCGGCCGCCCTGGACCGGGACGGTGAGCTGTTGGAGCGGTGCCGCCGCGTCCGACGTCGGCTTCTGCGTTCCCGCCGGGAACTCAACCACCGCGTCCCAGCCGGACCCCGTGACGGCCGGCTTGCGTGCGCTGTCCTTGGCCGGGGGCGTCCCCTCTTCGGAGTCAGTGCCGTGCTTGTGTTCCGGGACCGGGATCTCCTTGACCGTGGCGCCCGGCGGCGGGCTGAACGCGAAGACGGACGCGTCGGGGGCTGCAAGGGTCAGGCTCGTGTAGGCGACGCGGAAGGCGGGATCCGCCTGTCCGCGGGCTTTGACCTCAACGCCCAGCGGCAGGCCGGTCTGGCCGTCCACGGCAACTGCGATGGACGAGACCAGGGTCGCGTCGGACTTCGGCGTGAGCACCAGGTTGTATGCGGGCCGGCCTGCCACCTGGACGTCGGCGCCCACCGTGACGTCAGTGCTGGGGTCGATCTTGGCCAAGAACATTGCGGCGAGCTGGTCCGGGGTGGCCGTGGCGTCCTTGCCGCTGTTGTGGGCGCGGCCGGCGTCGGCCGGGAGCTGGACGTGGGAGGCCGTGTTGTCCTTGGAGTTGTAGAACCACACGTCGTTGCCGTTGCGGACGGCGTTCCGTTCGGCCAGCTGGTCCATCACCTGGATGCGGGCGTGGTCCGGGCCGTCGCGATAGACGCGCGCGGTGTGCGGCCCGGTCAGCAGTTCGAGCCAGGCGGTGCTTGAAGAATCCGTGCCGGGATCGGTCTTGGGGAGTTCGGGAAGGCCCAGCTCCGAGGACTGTTCCAGTGTTCCGGAGAGCGCGGGCTCGCTGTGCTGGGCGATCAGCTGCAGCACCTGTTCGGGCGTCTTGGGCGGCAGCGGGTCCCCGGCGCTGGCGGGCAGGGATCCGGCCAGCGCACCGGCGGCGATGACGGCGGGAACGGCCACGGCGGGCAGCCACCGCAGCCACTTGCGGGTCATCGTGACCGCGCCCCAAGAAGTAGTGATTCACAATTCCGCGTCTGAAGAACGCGTGCTCCAGCAGTGCAGCTCATACAACAACAGTACGCCTGGCCCCGGCCGCGCGGTGTCCTACTTCAGCACGTTGATTGTCAGCTCGACGGCGCCGAGCAGGAACGCGAGCACCGAGGTGCCAAGACCGGCGACGAGCAGCAGCCCGGGATGGGCGAGGCCCACCACCACCCGCTTCAGCCGCGGCCTGTCGCGAAGGAACTTCTTGGGCACGGTGCCGGATCCCGGGGCTTGTTTCCAGCCCCGGAGCCGCCGCAGGAACCAGGCACAGCGGATGATGAAGGCCAGCCACAGTACCGAGACCACCAGCGGGATCGCGGCCAGCAGGAGGTTGAAGCCCACCGCGGTGACCTCGCGTTCGGACGCGCCGACGAGCGACTGAAGGGTCGTTGAGATCGAGGCGCTCATGACCACGGACACGCCCCACACGAGGAACGCGGCAATCAAGGCGAGGAAGCGGACAAAGAAGTGGCCCAGCACGGAGTCCCGGCGCGGCTTCAGGTACCGGCGCGGGGTCGCGTGCAGCAAGGCGATGCTGGCCAGCAGGGTCGGCAGCGCGGCCATGCCCACCAGCACATACCAGGACCAGCCGGCCAGGTCCAGGAACTCGTCGGCCACGATCAGGGCCGCCCAGAACCCGGCCCACGCCCAGCCGGCCGTCAGCGGATGCTCCACGAGCCACGCCGGCAGCCATGCATCGCCGTCCAGGGACCGGAGCCGGCCGGGAGCTTCCGGGGCGCGCGCCTCCGGCCCGGGGGTTTCGGGCGCAGGGGTTTCGGGCGGTGCGGTCTCGGCTACCGGGGCGCCCGTGCCGGGCATCCCGCTTGCCCCGGGATGCTGGCCCTCCGAACCGCGTGCTTCGCTCATGGCCCCACTGTAGCGAGCAGCGCTACTGTGACGGCGTTACGGTGCCAGCGTCACTGTGACGGAGTCACCGTGCCGGCGGCGCCGTCGACAGTGATGTCGTCGCCCGTGGCGATCCGAGATGTCGCGTCGGGTACACCCACCACCGCAGGGATGCCATATTCCCGCGCGACGACAGCGCCGTGGGAGTTGGGGCCGCCCATTTCCATCACGAGGCCGCCGGCTGTCAGGAACAGCGGCGTCCAGCCGGGATCCGTGGACGGCGCCACGAGGATCTCGCCCGGTTCCAGATGCGCGCCCTGCGGGTCCAAGATCACGCGGGCCCGGGCGCTGACAGTCCCGGCCGAGGCAGGCGTCCCGGAGAGCACCCCCGCCGATCGGTCCGCGTCCCCCGCCCCCCGGCCGCCGGCGTCGGACTGCACGGCTTCGGGCTCGGTGCCATCGGAAAGCAGCACGCGCGGAATGTGCCGCCGGCCCAATTCGGCCACGTACGCCTCCCGGCGCTGCTGCACGATCCCGCGCAGCGCGGCGCCGCCCAGGCCCGCGTGCGCCTCGCCCAGGTCGAGGAAGAAGATATCGTCCGCCGCGTCGATGGTCCCCGCTGCGGCGAGTTCGGCCCCCACCGCCGCGAGTTGTTGCCGGACAGCGCCGAGCGCCTCCACAAGGTGGTACTTGGGCAGTTCACGCAACCCGGCGAACATCCGGGTCCGTCTCAGCGCGGCCCGGACAAGCGCTCCACGCAAGCGGCTGCGCTGCTTCGCCGCAGCCACAAGCCGCTCCACCTGCGCGTCCGCCTCCCGCGCCGCCTTCTCGAATTGCCGGTCCGGGGCGAGGGTCGGGTCGTCCACGCGCAGATAGTTGGCCAGGACGCCGAGGATGTGGGTCGGGTCGTCAGACCAGCGGGGCATGCCGAGGTCGATTTCCGCCACGGCCCGGTGGCCGTACCGGCTCAGGAAGCCGGAGAGCCCGGACTGCACAACGCCGGGAAGCTCCCCTGTCCGGTAGCGCCGTGCCAGCTCGGGCAGTGCGGTCCCACCGAACACCTCCGCCGCTGCGGGGTCCTTCCGGATGGCGGCAGCCAGCGCCCACAGGTCGAGGTCCATTTCGGTGGTCACATTGTTGGGCAGGCCCCGCAGGACGTCCTGCAGTGCCCCGTTCCCCGGGCTTCCCGCGAGTTTCCCGGCCGCGGCCAGCAGCGCGAACCCGAGCGCGGGCAGAGGCATGAGGGCGGGAACCACCGGAAAGACGCTTCGGTCGAGGATCCGCTCAACGTGGTCCAGTCGCTGCGCGGCCGTGGCGGCGGCGGGCACTGTGAGGGCAGCCCTGAGCTGTTCGCCCACACGGTCGGCCCGGCGCAGCGCGTCTTCGGGCCGGAGCAGGCCGCGGACCAGGGTCTCCGGGACTCTCGCCCGCGCCGCTACCGGGGCGACGCGGCGCAGGAGCCGCCACTGCGAGCTCGTGACGACGGAGAACCTGGGATCGGCGAAGAGCTGGCGCAGCACCACCGCCGACCGCGCCTCCATGATGTCGAAGACCCGGGGGACGAACGCGCGCCCGGCCTTGCTCCGGACCACGGGAGTGAGGTCGAAGAAGATGCGTTGTCCGGCCTCCGCGTACGGCGAGGGCCCGTCCCGGGGCACCGGCACCGGGAAATGCGCCGCCTCCGCCACGGAGGATGCAATCAGCCGGATGCCGGCGAGGCCCATCGGCGTCAGCGGCCGGGTCAGGCCCTGGGCCAGGCTAAAGCACAGATAGACGCGGGGCCCCGGCCCGGTCGGCGGCTTGTCCGGCATCGGATAGAGCGTGGTGATGGGCCTGGACTGGGTCAGCCACACGGCACCGTCGCGGCCGATGGCCCATTCGAGGTCCTGCGGCGAGCCGAAATGCACCTCGGCACGGCGGCCCAGGAGTTCCAGCGCGGCCAGCTGGGCATCGTTCAGGCTTGGCCCGGACCCGGCTCCGGGCTGGGCCACCCGCTCGGTTCCGCCGCCGGGGAGGGGCCGGATGAGCAGTCCTTTGTCCCCGATCCGCCGCTCCAGGATCGTTCCCGTGGCACCGTCGATCACGAAGTGGTCCGGGTTGACGGCCCCGGACACCACGGCCTCCCCCAGCCCCGGGCTGGCGTCGATGACCGCCTCGTGCCGTCGCCCGGTGACCGGGTTGGCCGAGAAGAGCACCCCCGCCACGGCCGCGTCCACCATGCGCTGGACCACCACCGCGAGGGACACAGCGGACGGGCTGATTCCCTGCACCGCCCGGTACGTCACCGCGCGGTCGGTCCACAGCGAGGCCCAGCACTGCCGGACGGCGGACAGCACGGAATCCGCGCCGACCACATTCAGGAACGTGTCCTGCTGGCCGGCGAAACTGGCAAAGGGCAGGTCCTCGGCGGTCGCGGAGGACCGCACCGCGACCGCCGTATCGTCGCCCAGCGCCGCATAGGCGGCCCGCACGGCGGCATCGATGCCGGCCGGGACGGCGGCGTCGAGCACTAGTGCCCGGGCCTTTGCGGCGAGCAACGCCAGTCCGGCCAGATCATCGGGGGCGGTTGCGGCGATGGCATGGTGCACGTCCGCCAGCGCCGCGGAGGCCGTGGCGTCCAGATAGGCCCGGGTTGTCAGGCAGAAGCCGGCGGGAACGGGCAAGCCTGCCCGGGCCAGCTCGCCCAGGTTGGCCGCCTTGCCGCCGGCCTCGGCCAGCATGTCCTGGCCAAGACGTTCCAAGGCCAGGACCGGCGCGTCCTGGGCCTTGATCGCGCCTCCGGACGGGTCCGGCCTCCGGGGGTGCTCCATGTGCGGACCGTCCTTCCGGCGTCGAGCCCGTAGCCCCGGGCGGTTAGGAGTCGCCGAGCATCGGGCCGAAGCTGGCTCTGTCCGCCAGCCGGGGGTCGTCGCGGTCCGGCACCACCATGACCGGTCCCTTGGCATGGTGGAGGACGCCGTCGGTTGTGGAGCCCAGCAGCATTCCGGCGAAGCCGCCGCGGCCGCGGGTGCCGAGCACCACGAGTTCCACGTGCCGGCTGGCGCCCACGAGAATGTCGACGGGAGAACCGTCCACGAGCTGGGTCTCGACCTCCAGGCCGGGGAAGTGGCTCCGCACCCAGGCTACGCCGGCGTCGAGCTGGACCTTGATGTCCGCGAACAAGGCATCGCGGTCCATCGGGGTGGGCACCCAGGCCAGTGAGCCGGTGTACTGCGGCACGGCGCACACCAGCCGCAGTCGGGCGGAGAGCCGTTGGGCCTGTGCTGCAGCCTCAAGCACCGCGATGCGGGCCTGGTCGGAGCCGTCGACGCCGGCCACTACGACGTTCTCGACAGGCTGGTGGCCCGACTTCGCCCGTTCGGCCAGGACGTGCTTGTCGTCAGTGATTTCACCCAGGCGGTCCGCGCAGATCAGCGGAACGGTGACGGTAGGGCACTTCGCGTGGGCGGGCAGAGCACTGCTGACGGAGCCGAGCAGCCGGCCAACAAAGCCGCCGCGGCCGCGGGTTCCGAAAACCAGAAGTTCTGCCGTTTCGCTGATGTCCAGCAGTACGCCGGAGGCGTCGCCGTTCTCCACGGACGCGTCGACGTCGATGTTGTAGCCGGCCACCTTGTCCAGGGCGTGCTTGAGGATCGCTTCAGCGCCTTCGCGGATCACGGAGTCGTCCACGGTGGCGTAGCCGCCGTCGAGCCCGGATGCGGCAAAGATCGGAACCGAATAGGCGGTCACGATGTGCAGCGGGCGGCGACGGCGCTCCGCCTCGCGGGCTGCCCACACGAGGGCACAGTGGCTGTGGTCGGAGCCATCCACGCCCACCACGATGCCACGCGGAGGCGCCTGCTCGCCGCCGGTCTCCCCTGCCGGGTCCGGATGCACCTGTTCACGGCCCATGGGGTCCGCCTCCTCGCGATTCTTGCCTGATGTTGCGGCTATTCTGCCAGAAGTACCGGCGCCCGGCGTTCACCGGCGAGGCGGCCCCGAATCTGCGCCCAGGAACCCCTGATTTTCCTCACTATTCCCCCTAAATTTCGAACACACAAGACGGCCGTCCGGGCGGGTCCGGCGGCCCTCGGCCGAAGGATTTACGCAGAGTTAACACGCTGTTTGCCGGCCTGGTTTCCCGGGCATTCGGGGCCGGATCCCCACGATGGCCGGCATGAAATCCGCGAAAATCCGGGACTTCGGCCAATGTCCTACCTCCCCTATCCATCGGCGCGAATCTTGGGTATCCTTCGAGGCGTTGCTGAACCGAGACCGGCATTACAGAACGCAGCTACTGGGGTTGCTGCGGCCGGAACCAGGTTTCGGTCAGCGTCCGGGGTTTCACCCCGCGACTGGCACCATTTCGAGGAGGAACCCTGCAGTGTCGAGCATGCCTTTGTACGGCGGGATTGAGCGGACTACGGCCGTAGTCATCGGGACGGGTCTGTCCGGGCTGGCTGTGGCCAGCGAGCTCCAGCGCCGCGGCGTCGCGTCCATCATTGTGGACGGCCTGGACCTTCTGGGGTCCGGCCATCCGGCCAACACCTCCTCGCTCCAGCGCTGCGACGCGGCGGATGCCGCGAGCCTGAAGGAGCGCAACGAAATCCTGCGGCACCTGCGCAATTACGCGGCAAGCCACAAGCTCGATGTGCGGAACAACATCCGGGCCCTGCAGCTGGACCACCTTGAGGCCGGGGCCGACGGGGCCCCCACCGAACAGTGGGCAGTCCAGACCCCCGGCGGTGTCCTCCTGGCCGACCACCTCGTCCTGACCCGCTGCGCCCACAGCCAGCTGCGCCGCATGCTCTCGCAACTCGGCATGGCGGCCGGACAGAACCTCATGGCGGCGATGCATGCCCTCGGGATGTACCTCGTGGGGGTCGGCGAGCTCATTACCCCCACGCCCAAGGAGGTCCTGCGCCAGGCCAAGGTGGTGGGGCAGGCGATCTCCGCCAAGGTCTACCCGGACGGCCTCCCCACGCTCCTTCCGGGCGGCTTCGCCCTGGCGGCTCCCGCTTAGCAACGCGGGGCCAGTTATGGCCTATCAGAGGGCGCCGGATGGGTCACAACTGATCCCGCGTTGCTTTTGGTTCAGCTGTCGGCGTCGCTGCCTGAGTCGTCGGCGGTTTCGCTGTCCGCGTCCGGGGTGAGGCGGCGTTTGGCCATCAGGCCCAGGGCCACCAGGATGCCGACCCCCACCGCGACGAAGCCCATGACGCTCCAGGGAAACGGCTGCGATGCATCCGGCACCGGGGCCGGCGCCTGCGTTGCGCCCGGCTGGGCGGTGCCCATCGTTGGGACTGCGGAAGCCGCCGTCGTGCCCGATGCGGCGGCGGTGGCGGTGAATGTGAAGCTGCCCTCGATCGGGTGGCCGTCGGAGCTGGCCACCCGCCACCGCACGGTGTAGAGCCCTGCAGGGGCGCCGGACTTTAGTTTCTGTGAAGCGACGTTGTCCACGATCTCCACGGAACCGTCCGCCCAGTTGGCGCCGGTGGCGTCGTTGACCAGGATCTCCGAGCCCAGGGCCAGCGGATTGTGGTTGAACGTGACGGAGACCTTGTCCGGAGGTGTGGCCACGGTGGCTCCGGAGGCCGGGCTCGTGGACTCCGCGGTATCGTGCGCCGACGCCGGGCCGACGGCTCCCAGCAGGACGGCCGCAAAGACGACGGCGCCCAGCAGGGCACTCAAAAGGTGTCGGACAGGGCGCATGGGCAGGCTACTCCTAGTGTTGTCTTCCTTACAGACTAGGCGAAAACAAAGGGTTGGCCGCGGGGCTCCCAATAGGATTTAGGCAACACCCATCACTCCCGGAGGACTAATGCACGGACTAATGCTCAAGCAGGGCTCTGCACTCGACCGGTATTTCAAGATTTCCGAGCGGGGGTCGAACTTCTCGCGCGAGATCCGCGGAGGGTTCGCCACGTTCTTCGCCATGAGCTACATCGTGGTGCTAAACCCGCTGATCCTCTCCGGGCCCGACTCGACAGGCACGACGCTCGGCTTCCCAGCGGTCGCCGCAACCACCGCCTTCGTGGCCGGCATCCTCACGATCCTCATGGGCGCGTGGGCCAAGCATCCCTTTGCCCTGGCAACCGGACTCGGCGTCAACGCGTTCGTCGCCGTCACGGTGGCCACCAACCCCGGGCTGTCCTGGCCGGACATGATGGGTCTGGTCATGCTTTCCGGCATCACCATGCTGATCCTGGTCCTCACCGGCTTCCGGACGGCCGTGTTCAAGGCCGTCCCCGACGGGCTCAAGACCGCGATCGTGGTCGGCATCGGCCTCTTCATCGCCCTGATCGGCCTCGTCAACGCGGGCTTCGTGCGCCGCATCCCGGATGTCGCCGGCACCACCGTTCCGGTCGGCCTGGGCTTCGACGGCAAGCTGCTGGGCTGGCCCACCTTCGTGTTCGTCTTCGGCCTGATCCTGACCATCGCCCTGGTGGTGCGCAAGGTCAAGGGCGCCATCCTGATCGGCATCGTCGCCTCGACCATCCTGTCCGTGATCCTGGAATCCACCCTGCACATTGGTCCCAGCTTCGACGGCAAGACCCACAACCCGCAGGGCTGGTCCCTTGTCGCGCCCAAGTTCTCCGAGTGGGCCGCCCCGGACCTGTCCCTGATCGGCAAGGCCAACCCGTTCGGCGCCTTTGAGCACCTCGGCTTCGTCGCCGCCACCCTGCTGGCCTTCGTGATCCTGCTCAGCATCTTCTTCGATGCCATGGGCACCATGGTGGGCCTGGCCACCGAGGCCGGCACGATCGACAAGGACGGCAACATCCCCAACGTTGACCGTGTGCTGCAGGTGGACGCCCTCGGCGCGATCATCGGCGGCGGCGCTTCCGTCTCCTCGAACCAGATCTACGTCGAATCCGGCGCCGGCATCGGCGAAGGCGCCCGCACCGGCTTGGCATCCATCGTCACGGGCCTGCTGTTCCTCGTGGCCATGTTCTTCACCCCGCTGATCAACCTCGTGCCATTCGAGGCCGTTGCCCCGGCCCTCGTGATCGTCGGCTTCATGATGGTCTCGCAGGTCGGCAAGATCGACTGGCAGGACTTGGGCATCGCGATCCCGGCGTTCCTGACCTTCACCCTCATGCCGTTCACCTACTCGATCGCCAACGGCCTGGGCGCGGGCTTCATCACCTTCGTGCTGATCCGCCTGTTCCAGGGCCGGGCCCGCGAGGTGCACCCGCTCATGTGGGTTGTGGCTGCCGCGTTCACGCTGTTCTTCGCGATCGGCCCGATCGAGGCGGCCCTCGGCATCCACTAGGGTCCTCCCGCCTTTTCCATGCGCCGAGTTGGCATTTCGTGGCAGTGTTCTTCGAATACATTGCCGCGAAACGCTAGCTCGGCGCTGCTGTTTGGCCGCCACCGTTTGTCCCCCGCCAGGCGGGGTTTCCGGGATTTCGGACAGTCCCGGCGCGCAGCGGCTGGTGTTCGGGTGCCGGCTGAGGTGAGGTAGAACCATGGATTCTTCTGCGCTCACTGTTGATGTCCCGCCGCAGCCCTGGACCGGACGGTTCGATGGCGACGGCGCCGAGCACCGGCGCTGGTGGCAGGCCGTGGCCCCCTACGCCCCGCCCGCAAACCCGGCCACGGCCTCCTCCCGGACCCGGCCCGCCGTCATCCTCGGCTTCGGCAGCGATGAGGGCGTGCGCCGCAACAAGGGCCGCACCGGCGCCGCGGCCGCTCCCGCCGCCATCAGGGCCGCCCTGGGTCCGCTCGCCTTCCACCTCGACCGGGACGTGCTCGACGCCGGCGACGTCACCGTGCGCGATGAGTCTCTCGAGGCCGGGCAGGCACGCGCCGGGCTGGCCATCTCCCGGCTTATCGATGCCGGGCAGATTCCGGTCGTTCTGGGCGGCGGCCACGAAACCGCGTTCGCCAGTTACCTCGGCGTCGCCGGATCGTCTGCCGTGCGCGGGGGCCTGAGAGTGGGCGTCCTGAACCTCGATGCCCACTTCGACCTCCGTGACGAGGCCGTGCCCAGTTCCGGGACGCCGTTCCTGCAGATGGCCCGCGCGGAAGCCGCCGCCGGCCGCGAACTGCGCTACGCCGTCGTCGGCATTTCCGAGCCGAACAACACCCGGGCGCTCTTCCGGACCGCCGCGGAACTCGGCGTGGACTACCTGCTGGACGAGGACTGCTCGGCGGAGGCCGCCCAGGCGTTTGTGGCCGCGTTCCTGGCGCAGGTGGACGCGCTGTACCTCACGATCGATCTGGACGTGCTGCCGGCCTCGGTGGCCCCCGGGGTGAGCGCTCCGGCCGCGTACGGGGTGCCCCTGCCGGTGATCAGTGCCGTGTGCCGGCAGGTCGCGGCGAGCGGGAAGCTCCTGCACCTGGATGTCGCCGAGCTGAACCCGGAGTTTGATATAGACGCCCGCACCGCGAAAGTGGCCGCCCGGCTGGTCAACACGCTGCTGGGGTAGGCGTCAGCCGGCAGCCGCCGGCGGGGGCCCGGACACGAGGGCCTGCCGGAGGAGTGCCTGCGCGGACCAGCGCATCGACGCCATGGCCTGCTCCCGTGAGAGCCCGCCGATGTCCGTCAGCCAGACGAGGGCCTCAATGCCGATCGCGCTGCGCACGGCCAGGGCCAGCGCCCGGATCCCGGGACCTGACAACGTCCCTTGGAGCGGAGCGAGCGCTTCCTCGATCCAGGCGATCGCCCGGCCTTGCCGCAGCGGCAGAGCCTGCGCCGGCTCCGCCGGGTCGCGTTCCAGGGACAGCCTGAGCATGGTGCGCTGCTGCGCCTCCGTGTTGACGATCAGCCTGGTGAACTCCAGCACCACGGCGTCCAGCCGCTCCGCGGGATCCTCGGGGGCGTCCGCCGGCAGCAGGGACTGCCGGACCGTTTCCGGGTGGGCCGCGGCGAGGAGCTCGCGCTGGCTCGGGAAGTACCGGTAGGCCGTGCTCCGGGCGACGCCGGCCGCTGCGGCGGTGCCATCAACAGTCGGGGCTTCCCCCGCCGCCACCGCCTCGCGGGCGGCCGCTACCAGAGCCTCGAACGTGCGGCGCTTCTGGCCCGTCCGGCCTGCGTCCTTGTAGGGGGTTGACATGGAATTCATGGTACTCCAGTCTTGTTATGGGACAAGAGTCCCATAAATTCCTCAGAAGCGATCCCGAAGAGGCGATCCCATGGAAGCGGTCAGCAGCCAGACAACCATCATCCGGACAAAAGGACAGGGCGAGCGCCGCTGGTTCTTCGGCGGAGGAGTTCACACCTGGAAAGCCAGGGCCGGTGAGACCGGCGGGGCGTTCCTGCTCTTCGAGGACCAGATGGCCGGCGGCAAGATGACACCGCTGCACAGCCACCCCGATTCAGACGAGACGATGTTCATCCTCGAGGGCGAGATCCTCATGCACGTCGACGGCGAGAATCACCGGATCGGCGCCGGCGGCCTCGCCGTGGCCCCGCGGGGAGTTCCCCACGCGTTCATGGTGGTGTCCGACTCCGCGCGGATGCTCTGCCTGCACACGCCCGGCTGCTGCGAGGCCTTCTACTGGGATGCGAGCACGCCGCTCTCCCCCGACGACTCTGCCGATGGTTCGTCCGGCGGCTCGGCGGACGGTTCAGCCCCGGCGGGCCCCGTGGACTTCAGCAAGGTACAGGAGTCGGCCCGCAGGAACGGCGGCATCGTGCTGTTGGGACCGCCGCCATTTGCGGCGCGCTAGCCGCGGCCGGGGGCAGAGGCGGCCGCAACCGGGCCTGACAGCGTCCGGTCCCGGCCGTGCCGGGGCGGTCGAATCGCCCTCCCGGAACGCCACCCGGAACGCAGAAAGTCCCCGTCCCTTCCCGGACCGCGAAGTGCGGAGCCGGGGAAGGGCGGGGACTTTCTCGTGCGAGTTAGACGCGGCGCACCTGGACGCCGTCGGACTGCAGGAAGAGCTGCGTCTCGGACGGCCCGGCGGGGACCAGCCAGAGGACGTTACCGCTCAGTGAGACTTCTTCAACCTCACCGGCCGCAATGACCTGTGCGTGCTTGACGATTTCGACCCGTTCGCCGACCCGGAGGCCGCTCCAGTCGGAAACCGTGGCTGCGGATGCAAGGCGTCTGGACAGTACCGTGCCGCGTGCTTTCATTGAACTTCTACCCCTTTGTATGTGTTCTTTGCCACAACTTCGTTGGTGTGGACTTCCATTTGTACTACAGTTCCCGGGCCCCCGCTGGCCGTGTCGCCAAAGATTTCGGGGGCGCCGGGAAATGTTCAACTGCAGTGCACTTTGTTTCTTCTCAGGCGAGATTTCCAACAGCCGATTCGGCCGCCGCCCGGACCGCACCCGACGCCACCAGGGCGTCCGCCGCTTCGAGCTCCGGCGACAGGAACCTGTCGGTGCCAGGACCGTCGACGACGTCGCGCAGCGCGGCGATCACGGCAGTACCCGCGGGGCCCGGAGTCAGTTCGCCGCCGGAGACCTGGGTGCGGATGTCCAGCGCCCGGGCCGAGGTCACGAGTTCGATCGCCAGAACGCGGCGCAGGTTCTCTACGGCGCGGCGGAGCTTGCGGGCCGCGTGCCACCCCATGGAGACGTGGTCCTCCTGCATCGCCGAGCTCGGGATCGAGTCCACCGACGCCGGGACGGCCAGCCGCTTGTTGTCCGACACCAGGCCGGCCTGGGTGTACTGGGCGATCATGAGGCCCGAGTCGACGCCGGGGTCCGAGGCGAGGAAGGCCGGCAGTCCGTGCGAGCGTGCCGGGTCCAGCATCCGGTCGGTCCGGCGCTCGGCAATGGAGCTCAGGTCCGCGACGGCGATGGCCAGGAAGTCCAGCACGTAGGCCACCGGGGCGCCGTGGAAATTGCCGTTGGAGCTGACGCGGCCGTCGGGCAGGACCACCGGGTTGTCGATCGCGGCGGCCAGTTCGCGGGAGGCGACCAGGGCTGCGTGGTCAACCGTGTCGCGGACGGCGCCGGCCACCTGGGGTGCGCAGCGCAGCGAGTAGGCGTCCTGGACCTTGGTGTCGTTGATCCGGTGCGAGGCCACGATCGGCGAGTCGGACAGGACCCGGAGCATGTTGTCCGCGGAGGCTGCCTGGCCCGGGTGCGGCCGGAGCGCGGCGTGCAGCTCGGGCAGGAACACCTGGTCCGTGCCGAGCAGCGCCTCAACGCTGAGCGCAGCGGTGATGTCCGCCGTCGTGAGCAGCTGGCGGATGTCCGCGATGGCCATCAGCAGCATGCCCAGCATGCCCTCGGTACCGTTGACGAGCGCCAGGCCCTCCTTCTCGGCCAGGGTGACGGGTTCAATGCCGTGGGCGGCGAGGAGTTCGGCTACGGGGCGCGCGCCCTTGGCGCCGTACAGCTCGCCATCGGGGCCCATCGCTTCGCCTTCGCCCATCAGGACCAGGGCGCAGTGGGACAGCGGCGCGAGGTCGCCGGAGCAGCCGAGCGAGCCGAATTCGCGGACCACCGGGGTGATGCCGGCGTTCAGGACATCCACCATGGTCTGCAGGACCACGGGGCGGACGCCGGTGCGGCCGGAGGCGAGGGTCTTGGCGCGCAGGAACATGATGCCGCGGACCACTTCGCGTTCCACGGCCGGGCCCATGCCGGCGGCGTGGCTGCGGATCAGCGACTTCTGCAGCTGGGTGCGCAGCTCGTTGGGGATGTGCCGGTTGGCCAGCGCGCCGAACCCGGTGGAGATGCCGTACGCCGGGACCTCGCTGTGGGCGAGGTCGTCGATGTGGGCGCGGACCTTGGCGACGGTGTCCAGGGCTTCCTGCGAGATGGTCACCTTGGCGTCGTGGCGGGCGACGGCAACGACGTCCTCGGGCGTGACGCCGCTGGAGCCGAGGGTGACGGTGAGCGGTTCGTGGGTTGTGAGAGTCATTGAAATCTACCTAAATCTGGTGGTTGAGCCAAGCTCCCCCGTCGATTGCTCCGCATCTGCCCTTTTCAAGGCTCAGAACGGCATTTACGGAGCAATCGACGGGTTTAGCGGCTGGGTTAGCGGGACTCGGTCATGGGGATGCGGACGCCGCGTTCCTTGGCGACCTCGAGGGCGCGGTCGTAGCCGGCGTCGGCGTGGCGGATGACGCCCATACCGGGGTCGTTGGTAAGGAGGCGCGCGAGCTTTTCCGCGGCGAGGTCGGTGCCGTCGGCGACGGAGACCTGACCGGCGTGGATGGAGCGGCCGATGCCGACGCCGCCGCCGTGGTGGATGGAGACCCACGTGGCGCCGGAGGCGGTGTTGAGCAGGGCGTTGAGCAGCGGCCAGTCGGCGATCGCGTCGGAGCCGTCGGCCATGGCCTCGGTTTCGCGGTACGGGGAGGCGACGGAGCCGGAGTCGAGGTGGTCGCGGCCGATCACGATGGGGGCCTTGACCTTGCCTTCCTTGACGAGTTGGTTGAACAGCAGGCCGGCCTTGGCGCGTTCGCCGTAGCCGAGCCAGCAGATGCGGGCCGGGAGGCCTTCGAATTCGACGCGCTCACCGGCGGCGTCGATCCAGCGGTGCAGGTGCTTGTTCTCGGGGAAGAGCTCCTTGATGGCCTTGTCCGTGACCGCGATGTCCTCGGGGTCGCCGGAAAGGGCAACCCAGCGGAACGGGCCGAGGCCTTCGCAGAACAGCGGGCGGATGTAGGCCGGGACGAAGCCGGGGAACTCAAAGGCGCGGTTGTAGCCGCCCTTGCGGGCCTCGTCGCGGATGGAGTTGCCGTAGTCGAAGACCTCGGCGCCGGCATCCTGGAACTCGACCATGGCCTGGACGTGCTTGGCCATGGAAGCCTGGGCCTTCTTCGTGAAGCCTTCCGGGTCCGCCGCGGCCTCGCGGTGCCATTCCTCGACCGTGATGCCCTCGGGCAGGTAGCTCAGGGGATCGTGTGCGGAGGTCTGGTCCGTGACGATGTCCACGGTGAGCTCGCCGGCGTTGTGGCGGCGCAGGATCTCCGGGAAGACCGTGGCGGCGTTGCCGACGTAGCCCACGGACCAGCCGCGGCGCTCTTCCTTGGCCTTGAGGACCTTGGCGATGGCGGCGTCGAGGTCGGTCTCTACCTCGTCGAGGTAGCGCTTGCCGACGCGGCGGCGCAGCCGGGTCTCGTCGACGTCGACAATCAGGCAGGCGCCGTCGTTCAGGGTGACGGCGAGCGGCTGGGCGCCGCCCATGCCGCCGCAGCCGCCGGTGAGCGTCAGGGTGCCGGCGAGAGTGCCGTTCTCGTCCCCGGTGAGTTTGCGGGCGATCGCCGCGAAGGTCTCGAAGGTGCCCTGCAGGATGCCCTGGGTGCCGATGTAGATCCAGGACCCGGCGGTCATCTGGCCGTACATCATCAGGCCCTCGGCTTCGAGCCGGCGGAATTCGGGCCAGGTGGCCCAGTCGCCGACGAGGTTGGAGTTGGCCAGCAGGACGCGCGGCGCCCACTCGTTGGTGCGGAAGACGCCGACCGGCTTGCCGGACTGGACCAGAAGGGTCTCGTCCTTTTCCATGGTTTCCAGGGTGCGGGTGATGGCGTCGAACGCGGCCCAGCTTCGGACCGCGCGGCCGGTGCCGCCGTAGACCACGAGGTCATCGGGGCGCTCGGCGACCTCGGGGTCGAGGTTGTTCATGAGCATGCGCAGCGGGGCTTCCGTCTGCCAGCTCTTGGCGGTGAGCTCGGTGCCGCGGGCTGCTTTGACCGGGCGGGCACCGGTGGTGAAATCGGCGGGTGCCATGAGGGGCTCCTTTGTTTCGTGGTGGTGTCTGTGCTGAAGGTGTGTGCTGAAATGTGCTGCTGAATGAATCAGAGGGAATGAGGTTCTGTATCAACTAAAGCCTGTTCGAGGCCGCGTAAACAGGGCTTGCGGACGGGTGCTGTCCGGGATTTCAGACGCCTCCAATGCTCCCCGCTGCCGCATCCCCTCTCCCCCGTTGCGCTATCACTTATGGCGCCTAAAACGCCCGGATAGGAGCCATAAGTGATAGCGCAACGGGGGTTGGCGGGGCTGCGGGTCAGGCGGGGCGGCCGTGGATTCGGATCGAGAGTTCGTCGGCGACCTTCTGGATCCGGGCGGCCAGAGCCGGCCACTGGTCTGCGGGCAGCTTGTCCTCGAGGAAGGTCACGGCGACAGCGGCGGTCGGCCACCCGACGTGGTCCGTCACGGCGGCGGCGATCGAGCCGAAGCCCGGCGTCACCTCACCGTGTTCGGTGGCGTAACCGCGCTGCCGGACCTGGTCCAGATGCGAGGACAGCGCGGAGTACTTCATGATGGGCGACTCGGTTTCGTGCCGGGCCGTGAATGCGGCGGCGTTCGGGTACAGGGCCCGCACCTGGGACTTCGGCAGCGCGGCAAGAATCGCGCGGCCGCTCGCGGTGAGGTGGCTGGGCAGCCGGACCCCGACGTCGGTCACGAGGGACGGGCGGTTTTTGGCCCGCTCTTCCACGATGTAGAGCACGTCGCGGCCGTGCAGCACGGCCAGGTGCGCGCTTTCGCCGATCACATCCACGAGCGAGGCAAGCATGGGCCGGCCCAGCCGGGACAGCGGCTCCTGGCGGGAATAGGCCGAACTGAGTTCGAACGCGCTGATGCCCAGGCCGTAGCGCTGCTCCTCGTGGAGGTGCAGCACAAATCCGTTCGCCTCCATCACGCCGAGCAGGTGGTAGACGCTGGAGCGCGGCAAGCCCAACGCGGTGGCAATGTTCGACGCCGCCATCGGCCCCCGCCTGGAGGCCAGCAGTTTGAGGATGCGCAGTGTGTTTTCCGCCGCCGGCACCTTCGAGGCCACCTTTCCGGCGGCGGCCCGGCGGACGGGCTTGGGTGCAGGCGCGCCGGGAGCGGCGGGGGCGATCACGGTCGCGGCGTCAGGAGCGGTTCCGAGGGTGCTCACGGCGCCTCCCGCGGCGCTGCTTGCCGGGCCGGCCGGGGCATTTCCGGGCGCCGCGGAAGCGGGCAGATGGTTCAGGGTAGGGCTGGTGGCTGGCATGGATCCTCTTCGAAAAACGGTTGGTGTCCGGTATCCCGTACTTAAGCATGCGCCCGGCGGGGCAGGCCCGCCAGACCGTCAGCCGCACGCCCTGTCTGGAATACCGGACAATCCCGCGTTCGACGCATCCGCCCGCCGGCCCCGCCCCGCAACCCTGCCCCGCCTATCCCGCCGAAGGACTACGATCTGGAGCATGAATCAGACGTGGGAGCCGGCCCAGGACGGCGTCCTGGTTCTTCCTTCCGGCCGGAGCATCCGCGGCCGCGGTCTGCACTATCCGCTGCCCGCCGGCCCGCTTCCCGAATTCGGCCTGTACCTGCTGGGGCAGCAGCCGCCCCCGGTGGAATGGGATTCCAGATGGCTCCTCTGGCCGGACCTGCGGCTGCCCGCGGACCGGCCGGACGCACTTGACGCGTTCCGGGAAGCCTGGCGCCGGGCCGCGACCGAACGGGTTGAAGTGGCCTGCTGGCGCGGCATCGGCCGGACGGGCACCGCACTGGCGTGCATCGCCATCCTCGACGGCGTCCCGCCCGGCCAGGCGGTGTCCTACGTCCGCCGCCAGTACCGGCGCCTGACGGTGGAAACGCCGTGGCAGCGCCTCTACGTGGCCCGCTTCCGCGGGGACACACCGTAGGACGCGCTCAAACAGCAAAGACGGTCACACGGTGACGACGGCCTTCCCGCGGACCTGGCCGTCGCGCAGGTCCCGGATCGCGGCCGGCGCGTCGGCCAGGGCGTAGCACCTGCCGACAACCGGCGTCACCGCGCCGGCCTCGATGAGCCCGGCCAGGAACCGGAGGTCCTCGGCGCGCTCTGTCGACATGACGCCCTTGAGCTGCTGGCCGACGAACGCGGAGAGCAGTGCCGCGCGGAGGGACCGTTCAAATCCGCCCGTGAGCCGCCCGCCGCCTTCCCCGCCGACGATGGCGAGGGTTCCCTTGGGTTTGAGGGCCCGTCGGAGGACGGAGAGCCGGCGGTTGCCGGCGGTGTCGACAATGAGGTCGAACTGCCTGGCCCCGTCCGCGAAGTCGTCGTGCGTGTAGTCAATGACATGGTCCGCGCCGATCGACCGGACCAGATCGGTCTTCGCAGTGCTGCACACCCCTGTCACCTCCGCCCCGAACGCCTTGGCAAGTTGCACCGCGTACGCGCCGACGCCGCCGGCCGCGCCGATGACGAGGACGTCCTGCCCGGGCTGGACCTTGCCGGTGTCCCGGAGCGCCTGGAGGGCCGTGACGGCGGAGATGGGAACGGCGGCGGCCTGCTCGAAACTGAGGTTCTTCGGCTTCAGCGCAAGACGGCTTTCCTTCGCGCACACGTATTCGGCGAAGGATCCCTCGCACGTCCCGTATACCTCGTCGCCGGGCCTGAAGCCGACCACATTCCGGCCGACGGCCTCCACGCGGCCCGCCACGGCCCGGCCCCGGATGCGCGTCTTCGGTTTCGTCAGCCCGTAGCCTGCAACCCGGGTCAGGTACGGCAGGCCGGTCATGAGGTGCCAGACGCCCTGGTCGACGCCGGCGGCCCGGACCCGGATCAGCACGTCGTCGTCGCCGGGGACGGGAACGTCGACGTCGCGCAGCTCCAGCACCTCAACGGAACCGTAGGTGTCCTGAATGATCGCTTTCATGATGCTTCTCCTTCAGAGTCGGGGTACTGGAAGACGTCGTCGAGCGGAACGTTGAGAACATGGGCAATCTGGAACGCCAGCTCCAGCGACGGCGAGTAGCGGCCCTGTTCGATCGCGATGACAGTCTGCCGGGTCACGCCGATGCGTTCGGCGAGTTCCGCCTGGGTCAGTTCGCCGTTTTCGAACCGCAGGCGCCGGATGGAGTTCGTGACCCTGGTCGGCTTCACCACGCCTGGAAACCCCGCCGGTAGGCCACGATCTTCGCCACGGAGGCCAGGATCGCCGAGGCCACGAAGGCCAGGTAGATGGCGTTGGCGATCCAGAACTGATTCACCTCGGCCATGGCCATGATGAGCGCCGCCACCGCCCCGATGACCACAAAGGACTGGCCGATATGCTCGCCGAAGCGGTAGATCTCCCTGTCCCGCTGGTCCTTCATGCCAGCGCCCTTGGCGGAGAGGCTGCGGATGAGAATGTGGAGGACGATCGACAGGACGATCGAGCTGCCGACCGTCCAGAGCAGCGGCGCCACGTACGGCACGTCCGTGAGCGGCATGCTCCCGGCCAGCCCGAGGACTGCCGCCAGATACACCGCGTAGGCTCCGGCCGCCATCACCCCCATGATCCAGGCGCTCTTTTCTTCGAATGACATGTGCCGCTCCCGCGCGATGAACCGGATGTAAAACAAACCTGACATGGCAAAAGTAAAGAAAACCTAACATGATGTCAAGAGTTTTCGACTTTCTCGGGTTGCCCGCGCGGAATTTCCCCACCTTTGACCCCACGACGCCGGGACGCGCCGGCGTCACGGGGCCACGCGCCGTCGCGCCCCGGCAAAGGCGGGGAAACCCGGGCGCGGCCCGCCGCATAGTCTGAAATCAAAGACACGAAGTCCCCGTGAGGCTCATCACAGCAGTGCCGGACATGGTCTGCTGGATAGCGATCCCCCTCCCAATGACGAGAAGGTATTCGCATGCAACAAGCCCAAACCGCCACCAAGCCGGCACCTGCAGAGGCAGGCACCGGCGGCGCAGCCACCGCCGTCGGCGCCGCCGTCGATTCCGTACTCAGCAGGGGGCTGAACGTCCGCCACATCCGCTTCATGGCGCTGGGCTCGGCGATCGGCACGGGGCTGTTCTACGGCTCCGCGTCCGCCATCCAGAAGGCCGGCCCCGCCGTCCTGCTGGCGTACATGATCGGCGGCGCCGCGGTCTTCATGGTGATGCGCGCCCTGGGTGAAATGGCGGTGCGGCATCCGGTGTCCGGGTCCTTCGGCCAGTACGCGAGCCGCTACCTGGGCCCGCTCGCCGGGTTCGTGACCGGCTGGACCTACGTCTTCGAGATGGCAATCGTCGCCATCGCGGATGTCACGGCCTTCAGCATCTACATGGGATTCTGGTTCCCCGGCGTGGAGCACTGGGTCTGGGTCCTGGCCATCATCTTCTTCCTGGCGGCCCTGAACCTGCTCAGCGTCAAGGTCTTCGGCGAACTGGAGTTCTGGTTCTCCCTGATCAAGGTGGCGGCCATCATCGCCATGATCGCCGGCGGCGCCGCGATCATCGTCTTCGGCTTCCAGACCGGCGGCGCCACCGTGGCGCCCGGGCTCGGCAACCTTGTTGATCACGGGGGCCTGTTCCCCAACGGGTTCGAAGGGCTCCTGGCCTCATTCGCGGTAGTGATGTTCGCGTTTGGCGGGGTGGAAACCCTGGGCATCACCGCCGGTGAAGCCGCCGATCCGAAAAAGGTCATCCCCAAGGCCGTCAACACCGTCCCCGTGCGCGTCCTGCTGTTCTACGTGCTGACCCTCGGCGTGCTGATGAGCCTGTTCCCGTGGGACGAGATCGGCAGCAACGGCAGCCCCTTCGTGCAGATCTTCAGCAGCCTGGGCATCCCGGCCGCGCCCCACATCCTCAACGCCGTGGTGATCACGGCGGCGCTCTCGGCCGTCAACAGCGACATCTTCGGCGCCGGCCGGATCCTCTTCGGCCTGGCCCGGCAGGGCCACGCCCCGGCGAGCTTCGGCAAGGTCTCCCGTCACGGGGTGCCGTGGATGACCGTGGTGATGATGACGGGCATCCTGCTCGTGGGGGTCGTCCTGAACGCCGTGATCCCGGAGGACGTGTTCCTGATCATCGCCTCGATCGCTACCTTCGCGACCGTCTGGGTCTGGGCCATGATCCTGGCCTCCCATGTCGCCATGAAACGCGAGATCGCCCGCAAGGGACTGCCGGCGTCGGAGTTCCCGTCCCCCTGGTGGCCCGCCGCATCCGTGCTGACCATCGCCTTCATGGCCCTGGTGATCGTGATCCTGGGCGCCTTCGAGGACACCCGGGTGGCCCTGTACGTCGGTGCCGTCTGGCTCTGCCTCCTGGTGCTCGCCTACCGGCTCTGGGTCCGCGGCCACGGCCGGGCCCGGGCCGAACTCACCGACGAAACGGCCCAGCTCCAGCAGGTTCCTGCGGGGCGGTAATCATGTCTCCCCCTCCCGGACCCCTCCCGGGAGCGCCCCGGGAGGGTTAAGATCAGGCATGGTTCCCGCCCCAAATCTTCTGGCTTTTGCCCTCGCGGCGCTCGTGCTCATCGCCGTCCCGGGGCCCAGCGTGCTGTTCGTGATCGGACGGACGCTGGCCCTGGGACGCAAGGGCGGTCTGTTGAGTGTCGCGGGGAACGCGGGCGGCGAGTTGGTGCAGATCGCCGCGGTGGCCGTGGGCGTCGGGGTGGTGCTGGCCCAGTCGCTCCTGCTCTTTAGCGTGGTGAAGTTTGCCGGCGCCGCCTACCTTGTCTACCTGGGGATCCAGGCCATCCGGCATCGCGGCAGCGGCGCGACGGCGGCAGACCCTGCCGACCCGTCTTCGACGGCCCGGGTGCTCCGCGAGGGATTCATTGTGGGCGCGACCAACCCGAAGTCGATTGTCTTCTTCGTGGCCGTGCTCCCGCAGTTCGTGGACTATTCTGCCGGCGCGATTCCGGTCCAGCTCGCCACGCTGGGGGCGGTCTTCCTGCTGATCGCCCTGGTCTCCGACAGCACGTGGGCCCTCGCGGCGGGAACGGCACGGCACTGGTTTGCCCGGTCGCCCCGGCGGATCGCCGCGCTCAGCACCACCGGCGGCGTGATGATGATCGGCCTGGGCGGCACCCTGGCACTGACGGGCAGCAAGAACTAACTGGGCCGCCCGCAGTTGGAAGCGGGCGGCGCCCGCCGGCGGACTACCGCGCCGACCAACCGCCGTCCATCGTGTAGCTGGCGCCGGTGACCATGCCGGCGTCGTCCGAGGCGAGCCACGCCACCAGCGACGCCACTTCCTCGGGCTCCACGAGCCGCTTGACCGCTGATTCGGTCAGCATGATCTTGGCGAGGACCTCGGACTCCGGAATGCCGTGCACCTTGGCCTGGTCCGCGATCTGCGACTCGACCAGGGGCGTGCGGACGTACCCGGGGTTGATGCAGTTGGACGTGACGCCGTGCGCGCCACCCTCCAGCGCGGTGACCTTGCTCAGGCCTTCCAGGCCGTGCTTGGCCGAGACGTAGGCGCTCTTGAATGGCGAGGCACGGAGGCCGTGAACGGAGGACAGGTTGATGATGCGGCCGAAGTTGTTGGCGTACATGTGCGGCAACGCGGCCCGGATCAGCAGGAACGGCGCCTCGAGCATGAGGGTGATGATGCACCGGAAGTCGGCCGGATCGAAGTCCTCGATCGGGCTGATGCGCTGGATTCCGGCATTGTTGACCAGGATGTCGCAGTCCAGGCTGAGCGTCTGGAGGGATTCGACGTCGAGCAGGTTGACGGCCCACGAGGTGCCGCCGATCTCGTCGGCGAGGGCCGCGGCGGCGGACTCGTCCACGTCCGCGATCACGACCTTGGCCCCGCGTGCGGCCAGGGCGCGGGCGCTGGCGGCACCGATCCCGCCGGCCCCGCCGGTGACCAGTGCTTTGCGTCCGTTCAGCGTGTTTTCCATTACTCAGCCTTCCATGTCAAAAATCTAATGAGGCGGCCGGCCCCAGCGTGGCGGGGGCCGGCCCAAACTCAAGCAGCCCGCAAACTCAAGCCGCCAGGTAACTCAAGCAGCTCAGCGTACGGCTGCAACGGACAGGCCCTCGCGTTCGGCGTCGGCCCGGTCCACGTCTTCCAAAGCGATGCCCTTGGTTTCCTTCAGGCTCAGGACTGCCACGGTGGTGATGGCGCAGGCGACCACCAGGTAGACCGCGGTCGGCAGCCAGGAGCCGGTGTCCTTGAGCCACTGGGTGGCCAGGAGAGGCGCCAGCGAACCGGCGAAGATCGAGGTGACCTGCGAGCCCAGGGAGACGCCGGCGTAGCGCATCCGGGTCGGGAACAGCTCCGACATCAGGGCCGGCTGGCCGGCGTACATGAAGGCGTGCAGGCACAAGCCGATGGTGACGGCCAGGACGATGATCACCGGGTTGCGGGTGTCGAACATCGGGAAGGCGAAGAACGGCCAGGTGGCGCCGGTAATGGCACCGACGAGGTAGACGGGCTTGCGGCCCCAGCTGTCCACGAGCCGGCCTATCTGCGGGATGATCAGGAAGTGCACGAGGTGCGCGATCAGCAGGGCGAGCAGCAGCGATGAGGTGTCGTACTTGTCCACTGTCTTGAGGTAGACGATCGAGAAGCTGACCACGAGGTAGTACATGATGTTTTCCGCGAACCGGAGGCCCATGGACTGCAGGATGCCCTTCGGGTACTTGCGGATGACCTCGCGGACGCCGTAGCTGACAGCCTGCTCGCTCTCCAGCTGGGCTTTGGCTTCGAGGAAGATGGGCGATTCGGAGACGTGGGTGCGGATGTAGTAGCCGACAAACACGATCACGGCGGAGAGCCAGAACGCCACGCGCCAGCCCCAGCCGAGGAAGTCGGCGGCGCTGAGCATGTTGGACATGATGAACAGGACCAGGGTGGCCAGCAGGTTGCCCACCGGGACGGCGGCCTGCGGCCAGCTGGACCAGAAGCCGCGGGTCTTGTTGGGGCTGTGCTCGGCGACGAGCAGCACGGCGCCGCCCCATTCGCCGCCCAGGGCGAAGCCCTGGATGAAGCGCAGGAAGACCAGCAGCGCCGGCGCCAGGTATCCGAGGGTGGCGAAGCCCGGGAGGCAGCCCATCAGGAAGGTGGAGACACCGATGATGACGATCGTGAGCTGCAGGGTGGGCTTGCGGCCCAGCTTGTCGCCGATCTGGCCGAAGACGATGCCGCCCAGCGGGCGTGCCACGAAGCCGACGGCGTAAGTCAGAAACGCCTGGATAATGCCGTCCAGCTCATTGCCGGTGGCGGGGAAGAAGTACTTGCCGAACACCAGGGTGGCGGCGGTGGCATAGAGGAAAAATTCGTACCACTCGACGACGGTTCCCACCATCGATGCTGCGACGATTTTCTTGAGCCCGGAACCCTTGGATGCGGGTGCGGCGGGGGATGTTGCAGAGCGTTCGTTTACGCTCATCTGGTTCTCCTTAGTGTCCACGGTGACACGCGCTGTGACGCACAGCACTGAAATGGCTCCATTGAGTATTGCCGCACATCCGCGGCGGTTCAATGGCCAAACGGGCACCCTATGTGTGCAGAATTGCAGATATGAACGCCAATCCTGATGACCTGCTGGTCCTGCTCGCCGTCTCCCGTTCGGCGAAATTCACGACGGCGGCCCAGACTCTCGGACTGAACCACACCACCGTCTCCCGGCGGATCGCGGCGCTGGAGAAGTCGCTGGGCGGCCGGGTGCTCTCGCGCGCGTCGGGCGGCTGGGAACTGACCGAACTCGGCGCCGAGGCCGTGCGGGTGGCCGAGCAGGTCGAAAGCGCCGTCCGGACCTTGGAACAGCCCGGGCACACGCCGGATCCCATCACCGGAGTGGTCCGGATGACGGCCACGGACGGCTTCAGCGCCTACATTGCCGCCCCGGCGGTGGCCCGGCTCCGCCGCCACCATCCCGGCCTCAGCGTCGAGATCATCACAGTGACGCGCCGGGCGCTGCAGCAGCGCTCCGGCCTGGACATCGAGGTGGTGGTCGGAGAGCCGCAGGTGCACCGGGCAGAGGCCGCACAGCTGGGCGAGTACATGCTGGGGATGTATGCCTCCCGGGACTACCTGGCCGAGTACGGGACCCCGGCCACCGTGGAGGAACTGACGGCACATTCGCTCGTTTACTTCGTCGATTCGATGCTGCAGGTGGACGATCTGGATGCCCCGCGGCGGCTGGTGCCGGCGATGCGGGACGGGCTGAGCTCGACCAATGTCTTTGTCCACGTGGAGGCCACGCGCGCCGGCGCCGGGATCGGGTTCCTGCCGTGCTTCGCGGCCGACCTCCATCCGGACCTGGTCCGTCTCCTGCCGGAGGAATTTGCCGAGATGCTCCCCTATTGGATGGTGCTGCGGCCCGATTCGATGCGCCGCCCGGCGGTCGCGGCCCTCGTGCAGGCCCTGCGGGAGCAGACCGCAGCCCACCGCGATGCCCTGCTGGGCCGGGGCGGAACCCCATCGACTGCTCCGTAGGCGCCCTTATGGAGCCCCAAAAGGGCCGTTACGGAGCAGTCGACGGCTGAGGAGGTTCGGACGGCCCTGGCGCCGAGGCCTGGCCTGCCGGGTCGTGGCGGACGGCGGCGCCGGCCGCGAATGCCCGCACCTTCTCGTCGTTCCAGATGTGGGCCGGCACCGCACCGCCGAGCAGGCGCCGCGCAAGGCCGGGATCGTCGTCGAACGGGAGGTCACTGCCGGCCATGATCATGTTGCCGTAACGCCGCCCCTTGAGCATGGCCGGATCGGCGATGAGCACCGTGTAGGCGAAGGCGTCCGCGATGGTGGCGGCGTCTTCGCGGGCATTCTTGAGGTCCGGGGCGTCGCCGGAATTCACGACGTAGACCCCTCCCGGCGCGAGGACGCGTTTGGCGTGCTCGGTAAATTCCCTCGTGGTGAGGGGGCGCGGGGTCAGTGATCCGGCGAAGACGTCGCGGATGATCAGGTCCCGGGTCTGCGGGGTCAGGCTCTCGGTGACTTCCCGGGCCTCCCCCACCCGCAGGCGCAGCAGCGGGGCTTTGGGCAGGTCAAACCAGCCCCGGACGTAGTCGGCCAGCTTGCCGTCCAGCTCCACCACGACCTGGCGGGCGTCCGGGTAGGCGGCGTGGAAATAGCGGGCCAGTGAACATGCTCCCCCGCCGAGGTGCAGGGCGCGCAGCTTGGGCTTGGACTCGCGGGGCCAGCGCGACTCGACCAGGGCGGAGATCCAGCGCATGTACTCGAAGTCCAGGAACAGCGGGTCCGCGAGGTCAATGTGCGAGCTCATGACGCCATTGATGCGCAGGAGCCAGCCGGTGGAATTGTCCTGGTCCGGGATCAGCTCGCAGTCTCCGGTGTCGATGTAGTACACCCCTGCCACGGGACCGGCCGGGCGGGAACCCTTGGGTACGTCCACGACTCCCGGCTCGGCGGCTCCTGCGACCCGGCCCCTGCCCCGCTTGGCCATCAGCTATCCCCCGCATTTTCCATGGTTCAACCCTAGTTCACCGGCATCCCCGGCCACTCCGTCCGGCCGAGTAACCCACATCCGCACCAAAATCAACAAACAAGGGTACTTACTATTTATTAGTAATCATGCTTACTATTTAACCGCAGCATGGCTGGCGTCTGATCAGCAGCCGATCTTTTTGAAAGAGAGCGAAGATGACAGAGAACCCATGGCCCCAGGATGGGAGCCTCGGCACCCCTACGGCTACCCAGCAGACTCCCCTCCGGCAGGCGTCCACGTTTCCGCCCGTCGCCGACGGCGAAATCTACAGCGCGACTCCGGACGGAGGGCCGTTAACCTCGCCCCCGACAACGGCCACCGGCGCTTCCACCACCGACACCACCAGGCATGAGGCCGCGGAGGTCTCCCGCCTGGCCGCGGATTCGGCCCAGAATGTGGCCGAGACGGCTAAGAGCGAAGCCACCCAAGTGGCTGCTGAGGTCAAAACGAACGCCCGACACCTCCTGCACCAAGCGCAATCAGACCTCACTGAACAAGCGGGTGTGCAGCAGCAGAAGGTGGCCCAGGGCCTGCGGTCCGTCTCGACCGAACTTCACTCCATGGCTGCGGCCTCCGAGCAGCCCGGCGTCGCCACCGACCTCGTACGCCAGGCCGCCGAGCGATCCTCCGCCGTGGCAACGTGGCTTGACGGCCGGGATCCCGGTTCGCTCCTGAACGAGGTGAAGTCCTTTGCGCGGCAGAAGCCGGGGACCTTCCTGTTGCTTGCGGCAGGAGCGGGTGTCCTGGCCGGCCGGCTCAGCCGGAGCCTCAGCGCAGGCGCCCCGGAACCGACCGGCGCTACGGCCGCCACTCCGTCGGCCACCGGCACTCCAGCGGCGCCGATCAGCCGGGTTCCGGACACCGGAAACGCGGTTCCGCCGCCGCCGGTCCAGATGCCGGCCCCGGAAACGACGACGGCGGGCTTCGCGGACCCTTACCCGCCGAACCCGCTGGATGTTGATCAGGTGGGCGACGGCAAGCGTCAGGACCCTTGGGCCTCCGAGCCCGTCGTGACCGACCCGCTCGGGCAGGATCCGCTCCGCAGCGACCCTCACGGCAGTGACGCCTTCGACGGTGGCCGTCGATGAGCGATATGCCTCCGACCGCCGCGCATGCCAAGGCCGAATCGTCGTCCCTCGGCGACCTATTGGGCGAGGTAACGAGGGACATGTCCATCCTGATGCGGCAGGAAGTCGAGCTCGCCAAGGTCGAACTCAAGCAGTCGGCCGCCCGGGCCGGCAAGGGCGCCGGCATGCTCGCCGGCGCCGGCGTCGCGGGACACTTCGTGCTTCTGTTCCTGTCCCTGGCGCTCTGGTGGGCACTCGGGAGCCTGATGGGGCTGGGCTGGTCCGCCGTCGTCGTCGCCTTGATCTGGGGCATCGTTGCCGCCGTCCTGGCCACGACCGGCCGCAAGGAACTCAAGGCCATCAACGGCCTGCCTCAGACCTCCGAGACCCTGCAGGAAATCCCGCCCACGCTCAAACCCAACCCCTAGTTCCAGCGAGGAAACACGATGAGTGAAAACCCGGATGTCATCCGAGCAGATATCGAAGCTACCCGCGCACGTCTTGGCACCAACGTCGATGCCGTGGCGGACAAGGTCACGCCGTCGCACATCGTCCAGCGGCAGACCGACAGGGTCAAAGAAAACGTCAAGGACGCAGTCTTCGGAGTGAAGGAGAAAGTCATGGGGACGGCCGACCACACCGTCGGGAGCATGCACGCGGCTGCCGGCAGCGCCGGCGCACACGTGAGTGACGCCGGCACCGCGATCGGGGACGCCCCGGCGCAGGTCAAGACCAAAACCCAGGGCAACCCCCTGGCCGCAGGTCTGATTGCGTTCGGGGCAGGCCTGTTGGTCTCCTCCCTGATCCCGGCGAGCCAGAAGGAACGCGAAGCCGCAGATGCACTGAAGACCGCGGCCGAACCGCTGACCACGGAACTCACCGAGGCCGCCAAACACGTGGCGGAAGGCCTCAAGGAGCCGGTCCAGGCCGCAATGGAAAACGTCAAGGCGACAGCCGCCGACGCCACCGAGCATGTCAAGACCGAGGGCCAGTGGGCAGTTGCTGACGTCAAGGATCGCACCGTCGAGGCCAAGGACAACGTCCAGCAGGCCTGATCCCGTTCGAACCCGGCCGGCCGTCCTGCGCTCACGCGCCGGACGGCCGGCTGATGCACTTAACCCCGAAGGAAGAACTTCCATGTTCAAGAACCCCGCCGCGGCCGCCACTTCAGCCGACGCCGAAACCCCGGAGAGCAGCACCGCCAAGGCCCGGACCGCACCCCCTCCGGACGACTCCCGCAAGCCGGACAGCCCCACCGAGGTGACCAAGCCGTCGTGGAAGTACATCGCGAAGAAGACGCTGCGGGAATTCACCAAGGACCAGTGCCCCGATCTCGCCGCGGCCCTCACCTACTATTCGGTCCTCTCAATCTTCCCCGCGCTCTTGGCGCTCGTGTCCCTGCTCGGCATTTTCGGCCAGGCCGGGAAGACCACGTCGGCGCTCCTGGAGATCGTCCAGGGCTTCGCGCCCGCTGAAACTGTGGACGCCATCCGCCAGCCGGTCGAACAGCTCAGCAGTTCCTCCACTGCCGGATTTGCACTCGTAATCGGCATTCTCACCGCACTCTGGTCCGCCTCCGGCTACGTCGGGGCGTTTGGCCGGGCTATGAACCGGATCTACGAAATTGACGAGGGCCGGCCGTTTATCAAGCTACGGGGCACCATGCTCGTCGTCACCGTTGCCACCTTGCTGATCGTCGTCGCCCTCGCCTTCATGCTGGTTCTCAGCGGGCCTGTGGCAGAGTCCGTCGGCAAGGCGATTGGCCTGGGCGGGATCGTCCTCACCGTCTGGAACATTGCCAAATGGCCGGTAATCCTGCTGCTCGTCGTGCTCGCGATCGCCATCCTGTACTACACCACCCCCAACGTGAAGCAGCCCAAGTTCCGGTGGATGAGCCTGGGGTCCTTCATCGCCCTGATGATCTTCCTGCTGGCTTCCCTGGCCTTCGGGTTCTACGTGGCCAACTTCAGCAGCTATAACAAGACTTATGGCGCTATCGGCGGTGTCATCATCTCGCTGCTGTGGCTCTGGATCCTGAACATGTCACTGCTGTTCGGCGCGGAGTTCGACGCCGAGATGGAACGCGGCCGGCAGCTGCAGGCCGGAATCGAGGCGGAAGAGACCATCCAGCTGCCGCCTAGGGACACCAAGCAGAGCGACAAGCTGCAGGCCCGGGAGGAAGAGGACATCCGGCACGGACGCGAACTGCGCGAGCAGCAGGCCGGCTCGCGGGACCAAAGCCCCTAGCCATTGACGGACCGCCGCGTTCTACTGGGGCTGCACGTATAGCCGGGCGAAGGGGTGCGTCCGCCGAGCCGGGAGGAAGAATGTCGGCACCCGCAGAGCATCAAGGCGGCGTCGTGGCAGTCGGCTACGGCGGGTCCGAGGCAGCCCGGCTTGCCGTCCGCTGGGCCGCCGGCTACGCGGCCGCCACCGGGCTCGACCTTCGGGTGGTCCACGCCTGGGTATGGCCGGTCTTCACCAAGAACCTGGGCCCCGTCAAGGGAGTGGCCGGCAGCGGACTGCGGCACTCCGCCGAAGCCATCCTCGCGGAAGGCGTCGAATTGGCCCGCAGCGCCCTCCTGGAGGCAACCGGGGTGGGGGCAGCCGGCGTCGAACCCGCCACTGAACCGGGCACCCGGCCCGGCGTCGAACCCCCTACCGAACCCCGTGAAGCAGCGCCCGGCGACGCGGCCGAGGCCGGGCTCGAAGCAGCCGGCATCGAACGATTCACGTCCCTTACCGAACCGGAACACCCCGGTCCCGCCGTCGACGGCGTCATCGAGGCCGGGCTCGCCGCGCCCGTCCTGCGCGACGCCGCCCGGGACGCGCGGCTACTGGTGGTCGGCAGCCGGGGACTTGGCGCCGTCCTGGGCCCCGTGGCGGGTTCGGTCTGCCTTGACTTGGCCGGCTCGGCACACTGCCCCGTCATGGTGATCCGGCGCCCGAGCATCCCCGGCGGCCCCGTCGTGGTGGGGGTCGACGCATCGCCCCGCAGCCACGCCACTCTGGCCGAGGCCGTCCGGCTGGCTGGAATTCTCGGCGCCCCGCTGCACCTCGTCCATGTGGACACGCTGCGGGGCGGGGCACGGGAGGAACACGGCCGCCATGCCAGGCTCCTCGGCGAAGAGCTGCTGGACCACGCCATCGACGAGGCCCGGGCGTTGGCCCCCGGGCTGGAAGTGTCCGGCGTCCTGTTCGGCAGCCATGCCGCCGCCCGGGAGCTCCTTGCCGCCGCAGCCGACGCCGACGTCCTGGTACTCGGGACCCATAACCCCTCGACGGGACCCGGCAACACGGTCTCCGCCGTGCTGCACAAGGCGCGCTGCAACGTGCTCGTCAGCCGCTGACCGCCGCTGACGGATCCAAGGGAGCGGCGACGAAGCGCATGGAAACCGCATGAAACAACATCGGGACTGCAGTAAAGGAGGCCGCGGTGCGCGCCTGGCGGGTTGAACGTCCGGGGCCGATTTCCGGCGGACCCCTCGTGGCTGGCGACTGCCCGGATCCCGTGCCCGGGCACGGGGAGGTCTTGCTCAAAGTGCGCGTCTGCGGCGTGTGCCGTACAGACCTGCACCTGGCCGAGGGCGACCTCGAACCCCGGCACCCCGGGACCATCCCGGGCCACGAAGTGGTGGGTGAGGTGATCGGGCTCGGCCCGGGTGCGGCCAGGTTCGGCCTCGGCGAACGGGTGGGGGTGGCCTGGCTGGGCGGCACGTGCGGCGCCTGCCGCTTCTGCGTGCGCGGCCAGGAGAACCTGTGCCTGTCCCCCACGTTTACCGGCTGGGACCGCGACGGCGGGTACGCCGAGCTCGTCACAGTGGCCGAGAACTTCGCCTACCGGATCCCGGAGACGTTCGGCGACGAGCAGGCTGCGCCGCTCCTGTGCGCAGGCATCATCGGCTACCGTGCGCTGAGCCGGGCGGAACTGCCGATCGGCGGCCGGCTGGGCATCTACGGCTTCGGCGGCTCCGCGCACCTGGCGGCCCAGATCGCACTCTACCGGGGTGCCCGCGTGTACGTCATGACCCGGTCCGCGGAGGCCCGCCGGCTGGCCCTGGATCTGGGCGCGACGTTCGCCGGCGGCGCCGAGGAACAGCCACCGGATCCCCTCGACGCCGCGATCCTCTTTGCCCCCGCCGGCGGGCTGGTGCCGGTGGCGCTTCGCGCCCTGGACCGCGGCGGCACGCTCGCCGTCGCCGGCATCCACCTGAGCGACATCCCGCCGCTGCACTACAGCGACGAGCTCTTCAACGAACGCCAGCTGCGCAGCGTCACGGCCAATACCCGGGCCGACGGCGAGGAATTCCTCCGGATCGCCGCCGAGATCCCGCTCCGCCCCACCACCATGGCGTACCCGTTCGAGGCCGCGGATCAGGCACTGCGGGATCTGGCCGAGGACCGGATCACGGGAGCGGCCGTGCTGCACATGGAGCACACATAGCCCGCACGTGCCGTCAGCCGGACGGCCCGGCGGCGCGAAGGAACTCGTGCTCCCGGCCAGCCCGGATCAGCACCTTCTCCGCGCCGACCCGCACCAGCACCGGGGCGGCGTCCCCCGGGGCCGCGGACACCCTGAGCCGGTCCGGTCCGAGGTGCACCGCCAGCAGCTGGTCACGGTAGCGGACCTGGAATTCCACCCGGTGCAGCTCCGCCGGCGGCCGCGGGGTGAAGTCCAGGGCATCGCGGGTGATCCGGAGTCCGGCGAAGCTGCGCTGGACAACGTCGATCGAGCCCGCCATGGCGCCCAGGTGGATGCCTGTGCTCGTGGTGCCCCCCTGCGTGTCGTCCAGGTCCGTGTCCAGCGCTTCCCGGAACGTGGCCCACGCCCGCTCCGGATCCCGCTGCGCCAGCACGGAGGCGTGGGTGACCCGGCTGAGCGTGGAACCGTGCGCGGTCCGGGCCAGGTAAAAGTCCACCGTGGCCGCGATGTGCGCCGGCTCGACGTCGTAGCCCATCCGGCGCAGGAACCCCAGGAGCTGGTCCTCGCCCAGGACGTACAGGAGCATCAGGACGTCCGCCTGTTTGGCCAGCCGGTAGTGGTTGGTGCTGTCGCCTTCGGCCTCGAGGATCAGGTCCAGCCGTTCGATGTTCCGGTAGGCGCGGCGGTAGTGGTTCCAGTCGAGTTCCCGGAGTGCGCCGTAGCCGTCGAACTGGCTGATGATGCCGTCGTCGTGGAAGGGGACGAACATGCGCCGGCTCAGGTGAGCCCAGGCGTCGATTTCCGCCCGCGTGATCTCCAGCCGTGACCGCAGCTCCTCCATGTCGAACCCCTGCACGGAGTGCATGATCCAGACGGCCTGGTCGAAAACCCAGGCCGCCATGATGTTCGTGTACGCGTTGTCGTCCAGGCCGCCGCCGGGGTTGCCCGGATGGCCGGTGTGATACTCATCGGGCCCCATGACGCCCTTGATGTGGAAGCGGTCCTCCGCAGCGTCATGCGCTGCCATGGATGCGAACAGCCGGGCGACGTCCACCACAATCTCAGCACCGTGCCGGGTCAGCCAGCCCCGGTCCTGGGTCGCTTCGAAGTACTGCCATGCGTTGTAGGCGACCGCCAGACCCACATGCCGCTGCAGATGGGAGTAGTCAGGCATCCAGTGACCGGAGAGCTTGTTGAACAGGAACTTGGGTGTCTGTTCGGTGCCGTCGCTGCCGCTCTGCCAGGGAAAGAGGGCGCCGCGCAGCCCGGCCTTGCGGGCCGCGTCCCGCGCCGTTCCCAGGCGCCGCCAGCGGTAGTCAATCAGTTCGCGGGCCACCGCGGGCAGCCGGGAGTTCAGGACCGGCAGGACGAACAGCTCATCCCAAAAGATGTGGCCCCGGTAGCCTTCGCCGTGGAGCCCGCGGGCCGGGACCCCCGCGTCGAGCTCGGCCGTGTGGGTGGTGAGCGTCTGCAGCAGGTGGAAGACGTGGAGGTTCAGGATCAGCTGCGCCTGGGACGGGGCATCGGATTCGATGATGAACGGCGCCAGGAGGAGGCTCCACGCCGTCTCATGGGCTGCCAGCAGTTCGCCGAAGTCCTGGGGTGCGCGCGCCAGCACGGCGAGCGCGGCCGAGACCGGCGAGGCGATCGCGTGGTCCCGCGACGTCGCGACGGCCACCGTCTTGGTGACCGTGACGGGGACGGCGTCCGTGACCGGCAGGTCGAAGCGGTGTCCGTGCAGGCCCCCGGCCGGCTCGGTAATACCGGCCGGAACCCCGCCGGCTCCGGGTTCCGGCTGCGGCTGTCCGCCGCCGGAAATCCGCGTCCGCAGCGCCAAGGCGATCCCGATCTTGCTCCCGCTCGTCTGCATCTCCACCGTCAGCTGCGAGGCGTCCGGCCCGGCCCCGGAGGAGGAGGACACCGTCACCGCCGTCAGGTGCCGGTTGGCCAGCTGGGCGTCCTCGGGCACGTTGGAGTTGGTGACGCCGGTGTCGCAGCCGCTGCGGACGCTGACGGTTCCGCTCCACCCGACGGCGGTCAGCGTCGTCTCCAGCGCGGCCAGATGGGGCTCGGCCATGGAGACGAGCCGGCGCTGTAGCACCTGAAGCTGCCGCCCGGCGTCGTCCTCCAGAACCGCTTCCCGGGTCAGCAGGGCGCGTTTGAGGTCCAGCGTGCGGCGCTCACTGCGGAGCGTCAGGCCGCCGTCGGACCACCAGTTGCCGTCGCCTATCCTGACATCCAGCGGCAGCCAGTCCGGGATGTTGACCATGTGTTCGTCCACTGTCACCTCGCCCTGGACATTGCTTGTCAGGCTGTTGTAAACGCCTGCGAGGTAAGTGCCGGGATAGTGGACTTCGCCCGCGCGGTGCTCCGGGGCGGCGCCGCGGGTGGCCAGATAGCCGTTGCCGAGGGTGGTCAGCGCCTCCCGGTGCCGTTCGTGGGCCGGGTCGAATCCCTCGTAGACCAGCAGCCACGGGTGCGTGATGACCAGCCCGATGTCCAGTTCGCTGACGTCTTCAACCACGACGTCGGCGCCCGCGGCTTCCAGCGCGGCCCGCCGCCCGGCCCGGTCGAGGCCAACTACGAGCCCGAAGCCTCCGCGCCGCCCCGCTTCCACGCCGGCCGCGGCGGCGGCGATCACCATGGCCCGGGCCGGGGTGATCTCCATTCTGCGGACGGCCTCCAGGACCAAAGCCGGCGCCGGCATTCCGGCGACGTCGTGGTCCAGGGCCGTCTGGCCATCCACGATGTGATCAAAGCCGTCGCCAAGGCCCGCGGCGGCCACGATTGCGGCGGCATTCCGGCTGGAGGTGGCGAGGACGACCGGGATCCGCCCTGCGCGGAGCCGCTCGAGCAGCGCCACGGTACCGGGGAAGACCGGAACGGGACCGCCCGCGAGCATGTTTTCGAAGATCCCGCCCTGGCGCTGCGCGAGTCCGAACGCCGTCCACTCCGCCGGGCCGTCCGCGGGCGAGCCGCGGGGAATGGCGACGCCGCGCGAGGCCAGGAAGGTAGCCACGCCGTCCTCCCAGGTCCGGCCCTCGACGCAGCGTGCGAAGTCGCCGTCCGTGAAGGGCCCGCGCCGCGCGTCGGCGGGAAGCCGGGGGTCCTTCATGATGTCGTCGAAGAGCTGTTTCCAGGCTGCCGCGCGGAGCTCTCCGGTGTCGGTCACGACGTCGTCGAGGTCAAAGATCACGGCGTCGACGGGGGCCAGCGCGGCGGCAACTGTGGGCGACTCCGTCATGGCCCAGTCCTATCAGCGATCGGTGCGCCGCGACAGTGGCGTTCGGCCCGGGATGCGCCCTTAGCCCACGAGTGCGTCGAGGGTGGTGAAGCCATAGCCGGCCTGGCGGATGCGGTTGATCAGCCGGGGCAGGGCATCGGCGTCCAGGGTGGTGCCGTCGTCGGGGTTGGAACCGATATGCATCAGGACAATTTCCCCCGGCTGCAGTGCCGCCAGGACCCGGTCAGCCACGAGTTGCGCTGTCACCCCGCCGCTGGTGCCTTTCCAGCCCAGGGTGTCGACGCTCCAGCGCACCGGAAGGTAGCCGAGGTTGTTGACGGTGGCGATGGTCCTGGCGTCGCGATCGCCGAAGGGAAACCGGAAGAGCGGCCGCGGGTCCGCGCCGGCCGCCCGGATGGCCCGCTCGGCCGATGTAACCTGGTCCGCGATGCCGGCGTCCGGCAGTCCGGTGAATGCCGGATGGGTCATGGAATGGTTGCCCACCCGGTGCCCTCCGGCGACGATCGCCGCCACGCCTCCGGGGTTCGCGGCAGCCCAGCTGCCGGTGAGGAAAAACGTGGCCCGCACGCCCGCGGCGGCGAGGCTTTGCAGGATGCTGGGAAGTCCGGCCGCGTTGGCGCCGGCGTCGAACGTCAGGGCCACCACCCGGCCCGCGCCCGGGATGGTCTCGACATCGCGTCCGGCGAGCGCGGCGGGGAACGGCGCCGCGGGCGGCACGGGAGCAGGAACGGCCGGCACCGGGGGCGGAGCGGTCGGTTCAGGGGCTGGCGGGACGGGGACGGCCGGAGCAGGCACGCTGGTGCCCGGGGCCGGCGAAGCCGCGGTCGGCGAGCCCGGGGACGGGGTCTCGGAGGCGGATCCGGACGCCGGCGAGGTGACGGGCGCAGATGCGGGCGGGGATGCCGTCGGCGCCCCTTGCAGCAGCAGGACCGCGGCGCCGAGCAGCAGCACCGCGGCGGCCACGACGGTCGCGATCAGCCACCACCGGCGCCGGCTGCCAGCACTCGTGGACCCCATGATTCACTGTGGCCCCACGGGTCACCGCCGGTCTAGTGCTGAAAGGCCCCCGCTGCCGTGGGGTCCCCTAGGGCATTGCCGGAATCAGGCCGTCCGCCCGATACCGGTCGAACAGCCGGAGGAAGGCGTCTTCGGTTCGGCGGTACCCGGTGAAGCCGGCAAGTCGGCTCTTGCTCATATCGGTGACCACTTCGAGGTTCCGGCCCAGGTCACCGTCCGTGTGCCACCAGGAGGCGACTCGTGCGAGGTCGGGTTCCGCCAGCCCGTGGCGGGCGGCGATGCCTGCCCACACGCCTTCCATGCCGCGCATTTGCTGCTGCAGGGGGCGGGGTTCGTTGGCGTAGCCCACTGGCTCGACACCGAAGTAGGCGGCCAGCGCCGGCCACATGCGCCGCCAGCGGAAGACGTCGCCGTTGACGATGTTGTAGGCCTCGTCGCTGACGTTGTCCGCTGTGGCCGCCCAGATCATGTGGTCCGCCAGCAGCCCGCTGTCGGTCATGTCCGTGAGGCTGTTCCACTGCGTCTCGGAGCCCGGGAAGATGAACGGCTGTCCCAGTTCCCTGCAGATGGAGGCCTGGACGGCGAGAGTGAGTCCCATGTTCATGGCGTTTCCGACTGCATGTCCGATCACCGTGTGCGCCCGGTGCACGGACCAGCCAAAGCCCTGCGTGCCGGCGGCTGCCCACAGTTCGTCTTCCTGGGCGTAGTAGAAGTTGGGCGTCGGCAGTCTGGGCTCGCTCTCCCGGAACGGGGTGTCCGGCATTTGCCCTGCCGCATAGGCTTCAAACGGGCCCAGATAGTGCTTCAGCCCGGTCATGAGGGCGACGTGCTTCACGGGCTTGCCGCTGAGGCTCGCGAGGACGTTCCGCAGCATGCCCGCGTTTGTCTCGATGTTTTCCTGTTCCGTATTCATCCTGGACCACGCCGTGTAAAACACGTGGGTGGGAGATTCGCCGGCCAGACCCTCGCGCAGATCCTCCACGGAATTCAGGTCCGCGCTCACATGGCGTACGTCGCGGCGGCGCAGCGGGTTGCGGGAGAGCCCCACCACGTCCCACCCCTCGTCAGCCAGCCTGTCCACCAGCGCCGACCCGGCAATTCCGCTGGCCCCCACCACCAGGGCCGACCGCGTTTCGACGGTGTCTGAACTGCTTCGCACGTCATTCCTCCTGGTGTCGCTGATACTGGGCCGCGGCCCGTCGGGCTCGGCTCGCCGCCCGTTTGGTCGGGACGGGTGCTCTTCCAGCCTCTCATGCTGAGTCTGCGTGGCTGCCGGCTGCGGCGCAGTAGGATTCAAGTAGTTCAGGACACGCCGTCGAAGGCAGAAAATCCGTGAAAATCGTTCTCCGGTATCCGCTCGTAGCGGGGACCCTGCTTGTCCTGCTGGCGGTGGTGGCCCTCCTGGCCGCAGGCCAGGAGGGCATTGCCCAGGCCGCCGCGAGCATCTATGCCCTGGCCGTGGCTGCCTACCTCGCCATCGGAATGGTGCGCCGGCTCGCAGGCGGCCAGTGGGGCATCGACATCCTGGCCGTCACCGCAATCGTCGCCACCGTCCTCGTGGGTGAGTACATCGCCTCGATGATCATCGTGCTCATGCTCGCCGGCGGCACGGCGCTCGAGGACTACGCCGCCGGCCGGGCCAAGCACGAACTGACGGCACTGCTGGAACGCGTCCCGCAGACGGCCCACCGGGAGCGCAACGGCACCTCCGCTGCCGGAAACCACACTGCCGAAGCCCACACGGACGGCCAGCACGAGGACGTGGCGGCCACCGACGTCGACATCGGCGACATCCTGCTGGTCAGGCCCGGTGAGGTGGTCCCGCTGGACGGCGTCCTGCTCTCCGATTCGGGCACGTTCGATGAATCGTCGCTCACGGGGGAAAGCCTGCCGGTGGAGCGGTCCGCCGGGGAAGGGCTCATGAGCGGCTCGTTGAACGGTGAGGCCGCAATCCGGATGCGGGTCACGGCGCGTATGGAGGATTCGCAATACAGCCGGATCGTCGCCCTCGTGAAGGAGGCGGCGGAAAGCAAAGCGCCCATGGTCCGGCTGGCCGACCGCTATGCCGTGCCGTTCACGGCCCTGGCCTACGCGCTCGGTGCCGTGGGCTGGATCATCAGCGGCAGCCCGGCACGGTTCGCCGAGGTCCTCGTGGTGGCCACGCCGTGCCCGCTGCTGATCGCCGCTCCCGTGGCGTTCCTAGGCGGCATGAGCCGCGCCGCGCGCTCCGGCGTCATCGTCAAGTACGCCGGGGTGCTTGAACAGCTGAGCCGGATCAAGACGGTGGCGTTCGACAAGACGGGAACCCTGACCTACGGCCGCCCCGCGTTGGTGGCCGTTCGGACCGCCGGGACCCTCTCGGAAGATGAGGTCCTGGGGTTGGCGGCGTCCGCGGAACAGTACTCCTCCCATGTCCTCGCCGCCTCGGTGATGGACGCAGCCCGTTCCCGGGGGCTGCCTTTTGGCGCTGCCACCGAGGCCACGGAATTCGCCACGCACGGGGTGCGGGCCCGGTTTGACGGCCAGGACGTGGTGGTGGGCAAGCCCGCGTTCGTGGCCGAGTGGGCCTCCGGCGTAGCGGAGACGGACCTGGCCAGCGGTGAGCTCGCCATCTACGTCGGTACCGGCGGCGAATTCGTGGGCTCCCTCGTGATGAGCGATCCCATCCGCAAAGAGACCCGCCGCACGCTCAGCGAGCTCAAGGCCCTCGGCGTGAATCGGACGGTCATGTTGACCGGCGATGCGCTCGCCACCGCCCGGCACATCGCGGACGAGGCCGGGCTCACGGACGTCCGGGCGGAGTGCCTCCCGCCGGACAAGGTCGAGGCCGTCAGGTCGCTGCCGGACCGTCCGGTCATGATGGTCGGCGACGGCGTCAATGACGCCCCCGTCCTGGCGGTCGCCGACGTCGGAATCGCCATGGGCGCCCGCGGCTCGACGGCGGCCGGCGAGTCGGCCGACGTCGTGATCATCCTAGATGACCTCTCTAAGGTGGCGTCGGCCGTCCGGATCGGACAGCGCACCGTGCAAGTGGCCCTGCAGAGCATCTGGATCGGCATCGGGCTGAGCGTGGCCCTCATGGTGGCCGCGGCCGCGGGGTACGTGCCGGCCATCGCAGGGGCCCTGACGCAGGAGCTCGTGGACCTCGCCACGATCCTGAACGCCTTGCGGTCCCTCGGACCGGGTCGCCACGGCGCCGTCAGCACGGCGCGGGCCAGGGAAGGCGCGCGCCGGGCACCGCTACCGGGCTGAGGCTGTCGCGGCTGACGCTGCCCCGGCTGGCGCTGTCTTCTCCGCCTCCGCGATCCGCGGCACGGTCCTGAGATAGCTGTCCGGGTTCAGGGAGATCGAGTCGATCCCTTCGCGCACCAGGAACGCCGCGAACTCCGGGTGGTTGCTGGGACCCTGCCCGCAGATGCCGATCTTGATGCCGCCGGCGTGGGCCTTGCGGATGGCCTCGCTGATCATGGCCATCACGGCTTCGTCCCGCTCATCGAAGAGCGCCGCGAGCTGGCCGGAATCGCGGTCCACGCCCAGGACCAGCTGTGTGAGGTCGTTGGAGCCGATCGAGAACCCGTCGAAGCGGGTGGCGAATTTCTCTGCTAGGACCACGTTGGACGGGATTTCACACATCATGTAGACCTGCAGCCCGTTGCTGCCGCGGACCAGACCGTGCTCGGCCATCACGGCAAGGACCTTGTCCGCCTCCTGCGGCGTGCGGCAAAACGGCACCATGACGATCACGTTGGTGAACCCGAGTTTCTCGCGGACCCGCTTGAGCGCGGCGCATTCGAGCGCGAACCCCTCGCGGTAGCGGGCGTCGTAATAGCGCGAGGCACCGCGGAAGCCGAGCATCGGGTTCTCTTCCGGCTCCTCAAAGGCGGCGCCGCCCAGCAGGTGGGCGTATTCGTTGGTCTTGAAGTCGCTGAGCCGGACGATCACGGGGCGCGGGTAGTACGGCGCGGCGATCTTGGCGATGCCCAGCGACAGGGCGTCCACGAAGTACTCGGTCGGGTCCGCGTACCCCTGCGCCAGCTCCCTGATCTGCTGCGCCTCGGCGGGGTCGGTGACCCGTTCCGGATGGACCAGGGCCATGGGATGCACGCGGATCAGACTGCTGATGATGAATTCCATCCGGGCGAGCCCGACGCCGTCGGCCGGCAGCCGCCACCACTGGAAGGCCGCAGCCGGGCTGGCGATGTTGACCATGACGGCGGTGCGGGTTTCGGGGAGCGCGCCGAGGTCCACGTCTTCTGTTTCGAAGGCCAGGGTGCCGTCGTAGACCCGCCCCGTATCGCCCTCGGCGCAGGAGATCGTCACGGGCCGGCCCTCGGCCAGGACAGCCGTGGCATTGACGGTTCCGACGACGGCGGGCACGCCCAGCTCGCGGCTCACGATCGCCGCGTGGCTCGTGGGGCCGCCGTGGTCCGTGACGATCCCGGCCGCCCGCTTCATGATGGGCACCCAGTCGGGGTCGGTCATTTCTGTCACGAGGATGGCGCCGTCGCGGAATGCCGCAATGTCCGCCGCGGTCCGGATGACGCAGGCCGTGCCGTGCGCGATCGAATCGCCGATCGCGGCCCCGGTGGCCAGCACCGTCCCCTGCTCCAGCAGATGGTGGATGGTGAAGTGGGCACCGGTGCGGAGCGACTGGACGGTCTCGGGGCGGGCCTGGACCATGAAGAGTTCCCCGGTCTCGCCGTCGCGGGCCCATTCCATGTCCATGGGCCGGCCGTAGTGGTTTTCGACGCTGACAGCCCAGCGGGCGAGGGCGAGGATCTCGGCGTCGCCCAGCACGAAGGCCCGGCGCTCGGCCGCCGAGGTGTCCATCATCCGGGTGCGGGCGCTCCCGCCGCGGCCGTAGACCATCTTCCGGGCCTTGGAGCCGAGGGATTTCTCGATGATCGGGGTGACGCCTTGCGCGGCCGCGGACTCTGAGAGGAGCGGTTTGAAGACCACATACTTGTCCGGGTTGATGGTGCCTTGGACCACGGTTTCGCCCAGGCCCCAGGCCGCGCTGATGACGGCGGCCCGGGGAAAGCCCGAATCGGTATCGATGGAGAACATCACCCCGGAGGCCCCGACGTCGGAACGCACCATCCGCTGGATGCCGATCGAGAGGGCGACATCCAGGTGGTCAAAGCCTTTGACTTCCCGGTAGCTGATGGCCCGGTCTGTGAAGAGGGAGGCGTAGCAGCGGCGGCAGGCGTCCAGCAGTTCGTGCTCGCCCGCGATGTTCAGGAAGGTCTCCTGCTGTCCGGCGAAGCTCGCGTCCGGGAGGTCCTCGGCGGTCGCGCTGCTGCGGACCGCGACCGAGAGCCGGTCCACGCCGGCGCGCTCCCCCAGGGTCCGGTAGTGGGCGCGGATGGATTCGGCGATGTCCTCGGGGAACTCGCTGGCCAGGAACAGCTCCCGGATGGCCTCGCCGGTGGCGCGCAGCGTGGCGTTCCCGGACCGGTAGGCCGCGATGCGCGACCGCATGGCGGCGTCGATCCCGTTGGCGGCAATGAAGGTGCGGTACGCGGCGGCCGTGGTGGCAAACCCGTCGGGGACCCGGACGCCCTCGCTCTGGAGGTTCCGGATGAGCTCGCCGAGGGAGGCGTTCTTGCCGCCGACCCTCGGGACGTCGCCCATGCCGATCTCGTCAAACCACATCACGGGGGAATCAGCCATGTCAGCACTCCTGTGCGTTGTCGGTGGACCCATACTGCGCGGGACCGGTGTCCCGGGGTCAGGGGCTTTGGACCCGCGTGCCGCCCCCGGCCGTTCCGGGGCCGACCGTTCCGGGGCCGCCGGCCGGTGAACCGGCCCGGCGGTGGCGGACGATCTTGTACAGCCAGTCGGCGATCAGGACGGCGGGGACAGCGGCCAGAGCCACCGCCAGCCCTCCAGGCGTCGGCGGCGCGTGGCCCAGCAGCGCCGCCACCGGGCCGAGGAACAGGAACACGCACAGCAGACCCAGCTCGGCGAGCACGGCCCACAGCAACAGCCGGTTGGTGAACCAGCCCAGCCGCCAGGGCGGGACGGTGGCGCTGCGGCAGGCGAAGGCGTTCGCCAACTGGGCCAGGACGACCGTTGTGAAGGCCGCACCGGAGGCCGCCATGAGCACGTCCATGGCCGGAAGTTCCGTGCCGGGCTGCCACCCCGCGCCGAGCAGCACCACCGTGTACGCGGTCATCTCCATCACGGCCTCCACCGGTCCCAGCAGCCCGAACACCCGGAACATGAGGGCCCGGTCCATCAGGTGCCGGCGCTCGGGCGGCCGCTTCAGCGTTCCCTTGCTGGGCGCCTCGCTGCCCAGGGCGAGGGCGGGCAACAGGTCGGTGCCGATGTCCAGGGCGAGGATCTGCAGTACGCCCAGCGCCAGCGGGAAGTGGCCGCCGGACAAGGCCCAGATGATGAAGGGGGTGAGCTCGGCGACGTTGTCCGTCAGGTGGTAGGTCAGGAAGCGCCGGATGTTCGCGTAGGTGGCCCGGCCCTGTTCCACCGCGGCAATGATGGTGGCGAAGTCGTCGTCGAGCAGCACGAGGTCGGCGGCCTCACGGGCGACGTCGGTGCCGCTCAGGCCCATGGCGACCCCGATGTCGGCCTGCTGCAGCGCCGGGCCGTCGTTGACGCCGTCGCCGGTCATGGCCAGGACGTGCCCGCGGCCTTGCAGGAGGCGCGCCACCCGGAGTTTCTGTTCCGGCGTCACTCGGCTGACCACCACTCCGTCACGGTCCAGCAGGGCCGCCAGGACGGCGTCGTCCTCGGGCAGGTCCGGTCCCTGCAGCACGGTTTCGGTGGCGCCGAGCAGCCCGGTCTCGCGGGCGATGGCGGCGGCGGTGAAGGCGTGGTCGCCGGTCACCATGGCCACTTTGATGCCGGCGTCGCGGGCGGCCTGGAGGGCCACCTTCACCTCGGTCCGGGGAGGATCGTGCAGGCCCATCAGGCCCATCAGCGTCAGCCCGGCCTCCGCGTCTTCGAGCCGGAACGTGGCGCCGGGCGGGCCGGGCAGGCTGCGCTGGGCGACGGCGAGCACGCGCAGGCCGCGCGCGGCCATCTCGTCGACCATGCCCAGCGCCCGGCGCGCGCCCGAAGCCCCCGCCCCGGATGGAGCCCATGTGCCGTCTCCGGTGCACAGCGGGATCACCGATTCCGGGGCGCCCTTCACGTAGAGGGTGGTGCCGACGATTGCCGATTCCCGCAGCCGGCGGGGGTCGAACGCGAACCGGTGCGACGGCGTCGGCTGCTCCCGGTGTTCGCCCCGGTCAGCGGGCCCTTCGGCGGGGACGGCCGTGAGGCGGGCGGCGAGCGCGTCGATCGCGGCCTCCATCGGGTCGCCCTCTGCTATCCACCGGTCCTCGTGGAGGACGGCCCGCCCCACCGAGGCGGCGCGCGCCGCGACGCTGAGCTGACGGGCGTCCTCCGTGCCGGTGCCGGTGATATCGGCTTCGGGGCCGTAGCCCTGGCCGTCGATGGTCAGCAGCCCAGCCGGGGTCCAGACCTCGACGACGTTCATCCTGTTCTGTGTCAGGGTGCCTGTCTTGTCGGTACAGATGAACGTGGTGGAGCCGAGGGTCTCCACCGCCTGCAGGTTGCGCACCAGGGCGTTGCGCTTGGCCATGCGCTGCGCACCGACAGCCAGGGAGAGCGTGACCGTGGGAAGCAGGCCTTCGGGAACGAGCGCGACGGCCACCCCGATGGCGAACAGGAAGGCATCTCGCCAGGAAATGCCGACAAGGAGCGAGATGACGAAGAACAGCGCACCGATGCCCAGGGCCATGGAGGCGGTGATGCGGACGATTCTTTGCAGTTCCAGTGCCAGCGGGCTGGTCGGGGCTTCGACGTTGCCCGTCAGGGCCGCGATTTCCGCGAGCCTGGTCTGGCCTCCCGTCACCAGGACCACGCCTTCGGCCTGCCCGTTGACCAGGAACGTGCCGCCGAAAGCGGTGTCGCCCGGGGACTTGACCACGGCCTCGCTTTCGCCCGTCAGCATCGATTCGTCCACCTCGCAGCTGGTGGCAAGGGCCAGCCTGAGGTCCGCGGGGACGCGGTCGCCGGCCACAAGCACCACGACGTCGTCGGGAACCAGTTCGGTGGCGTGGACCTTGATGACGCGGCGGTCCCGGCGCACGGACACCATGGCGGGGAGCAGTTCGCGGAGCTTGGCGGCGGCGTGCTGGGCCCGCTCCTGTTGGATGTAGGCGAACACCCCGTTGACCACGATCACCACGATGATGGCGATCCCCAGTTGCGGCATGCCGGCAATGAATGCGAAGACGGCCGCCACCCAGAGCATGATCGCGAAGAAGTGGGTCAGCTCGGCCAGAAGTCTCCGCCAGCCGGGGACCGATCGGGGTTCGGGCAGTTTGTTGGCGCCGAATTGCTGCAGCCGCCGGGCTGCCTCGTCCGCGCTGAGGCCGGCTACGGCTGACAGCGAGTCCTGCCCCGCACCGGGGTTCACGCCCGCGCTCCGCCCCTCACGGACACCGCCGGCCGCCGGCCCTGATCAGGTACCTCATGGGTCGAGCATCCTGCCGGTGGCCCGGGCCGGTAAGGGCCAAAGGTCCGCTGTCCACGGCCGCCGGGCCGGTCCCGCCTGGCTGCCGCCGTCGAAATCGCCGGAATGGTGCGGGCTCGCCGGAACTTTACGGCGATTTGACGCGTATACGGCGAACTCGAGGCTGCCAGGGCGCGTTAGTCGCCGGCGGTGCTCATTCCGAATTCTCTCTGGATCCGCACGCGGGCACCCCGTTCAACCAGGGTGGGGATGAACGTCCTGATCCGGCCCGCGTCCAGGGCCTCGAATTCCTCGCCGACAATCCCGGCGATGTGTACCCGGGGGACGTGCGGGAAACGGGCCGCCAGGCGGTCAACAACCTGGTTGATGCTGGGTTCGTTAGCAGCGTCGGTCACGTTATCAGTGTGGAGGGGCCCGATCCCTGCGTCAATGAGTCCCGGCGTCAACGGGTCCCGGGGTCGGTGACTCGTCAGCCGGCTGGTGGCGGCGGCACCCGGTCCAGACTCCGCAGGTAGGTGCCAAAGCCGTGCGGTGCCCGGGCGTGGGTCCGGCCGGAGGTCACCACCCGGTTGCTGTCCGTCGCCGTGACCGTGAAAGCGCGGCTGCGAAGGCCGTGGACGAGGGCCCGGTCCTCTTCGGATGTGATCCGTGCGAACCCTCCGGCGGCCAGATAGGCGGATGCCCGGACGCCGAAATTCGCACCGTAAATGTGGGGATGGTCCTCGTGGAACGGGTGGCGTTCCCGCCACCGCCGGAGCAACTCAGGGTCCATTCCGGCCGGGTCCGGCTCCACGGACCCCAGTACGGCATCGGCGCCTGCCTCGGCGAACTCAAGCTGGCGGACCAGCCAGTTCTCCGGCACCCTGGAATCGGCGTCGGTGTTGGCCAGCCAGGTCCGGCCGGCCCAAGCCGGCGGCGTCCAGCGCTGCCCCGGCGGCCGTCGCCGGGGCATTCCGATGCCCGACGCCCGGGCTCCTGCGGCCCGGCTGGCACCGGCGCTGCGGTAGCTGACCTCAAGGGCACCGATGCGCCGGTCTGCACCAACAAAACCGGCCACGGTGGCGGCGGATCCGTCCGTGCAGCTGTCCAGCACCACCGTCAATCGGACGTCGACGTCGGGCCGGACCCTGTGCAGGGCGTCCGCGGACTGTTGAAAGGCCCGCAGCGCGTCCTCCAGGTGCTCTTCCTCGTTGTGCGCGGGCATGACGACGGCAACCCGTTCGATGCCGTACCCGCGCGCCAGCGGCAATGCCAGTGCTGCCACCCCGGTCACCGTCCCCGTTCGCGGGCGCCGCGGTCCGGCACGGTGTCCGGCGCAAGAAGCACCTCGAGGACAAAGTCGCGTTCCCGGTAGATCCCGCCGCCGGCCCAGCCCAGCTGGCGCCGGGCCGCGGCGTGGACCGCGTCGCCGTCCAGTTCCCAGCCGGAAACGGGGTGCCGCCAGTGGCACAGCACCAGGGTCCCGCCGGGCCGGAGCGCGTCCCGGATCCGGTCGAGCAGGCCGCCGAGCTCTGCCGGCGAGAGGTAGTACCCCACCTCTGAGACCACGATCAGGTCAAACGATCCGTCGGGCCACTCGTCAGGGACCGTCAGGTGGCGCGTCTGTGCCGCGGGCAGGTGGGCGAGCCGCCGGGCGGCGTGGTCCAGGGCGGTGCTGCTGGCGTCAACGGCCAGGAAACTTCCGCACCGCGGCGCGAGCTCCACGCTCAGCGTTCCAATCGAGCAGCCGATCTCCAACCCGGCCGCGTAGCTGCTCGCGGGCAGCGCGGCAAGCGTCAGGGCACGCTTGCGGTGCTCGTACCAGCTCGAGGTGTACTGCCAGGGATCCTCCTCCCGGGCGTGGACCGCATCGAAGAGTCGCTCTGCGTCGTGCGCGGCGTAGAGGTGCGGGGACCCGCCGTCGGACGGGGCATCCCTGGACGGGACAACTCTGGACGGGACATGCCCGAACGGGGCACTCGCCGGGTACCAGGCGAACGTCTCCCATGGCCGCTCAAAGTGCGCCAGAAAAGCCGCCGGCAGGAGCACCTCGTCGCCCGGCAGCCCGGAAAGCGGCTGGACCTGGGATCTGTGCGCCGCCATGGCGGCGGCCTTGGCCTGTTGCTCGGCCGGGGTCAGCGGCAGCCGGAACCAGCCGCGCCACGCCGCAGCGGCGGAGCCAGCGGAGGATGCAGGATCAGCCGGGTCGCCGGTGGAGACGGGAGCGTCTGGTGCGGCCCACAGCCAGTACCAGATGGGGTATTCGAGAAGAGCGCAGCCCTCCGCGGCGCTGAAGTCGGCGGCTACGGATCCGAGGACGTCGTGGTCGGTGTGGCCGTCCGAGCGGTAGGGCGCTACAAGAACCACGTCGCCGGCGGCGGCCCCGCACGCGGTTGACACCTCGCTGACCGCCTCGTGGACTGCGGCGCGGATCTGCTCCCGGTGTTCGGCGAGTTTGCCGTCGGGCAGGCCCAGGCACTGCCATTCCCGGCCGCCAAGCAGCTGTGTCATGGCGCCGCCGAACTCCTGCAGCCGGACCGCTGCCAGCTGCTCCGGAGTCGTCGTCGGCGAACCCGGGTGCGAGGCCTCCCCTGCCGTGCACAACAGCACCCGGACGGCGGCGCCGACGGCGTGCAGCCGGGCAAGCAGCCCGCCGGCCCCGAGCGTCTCGTCGTCGGGGTGGGCGGCCAGGACAATGAACGCCCGGCCGGCGAGCTCCCCATGATCCAGTGGCAGCTCCGGCAGCTCCGCCGCACCGCCGGTAGCCCATACTGCCTCGCTGGTCCCGGGGTCGTCATGGGTGAAGCTCACCATGGGGCGTTTCCGTTCAGTGAGAGGGCGCCCAGCTGTGCGTCGTCGCGCATGGCGTGGTGCTGGCGGATGTACAGGGCCAGGTCCGCCATCCGTTTTCCGTAGCTCTCATCGAAGGCGAGCGGGGCCGGCCCCAGATTCTGGCTCACGAGCGTCTGGATGCGTTCGACGGCGGCGGCCGCGGTTCCCCGCACCCGCAGGGCCTCGCGCCATGCGCCGGCGTCGGAGAGTTCCCCCGCGTCGATCCGGGCGGCGGTCTGCGCCAGGTACCCGGTCAGGGCGGCCAGGGTCCGGTCAATCTCGCCAAGGTGCGCCAGGGCAATCTGGTCCGGTTCCCGTCCGCCGTCGGCAGCTTTCTGTAGGGATGCGGTGAAGCTGCGGGCCACCGCGACGGCGCCGCCCAGCCAGCAGGCGGCCACGCCCATGCCGCCCCAGGCGAAGCCGGGGCGCTCGTAGTACCAGCCGGTTCCTCCCAGAGGCACGGCCGGGACACCATCGAAGTGCACCGTGCCGCTGGGGATTTCCCGCAGGCCCCGGCTGGTCCACTCAGGATCGGCGAAGCTCACACCCTCGGCGTGGAGGTCGACGGCGAATGCGGCGCGGCCGCCTCCGACGTGAGCGGTCAGCACCGCATGGTCAAGTTGTGCGGCCAGCGAGCACCAGGGCTTGGAGCCGTGGAGCCGGAAGCATCCGTCGGCCTCAGTTGCCTCCAGCCGGAGTCCCGGGGCTTCGGCCGCGAACACGCCCCAGGCGCCCTCAAAGCCGATCCCGTTGAAGTCCGGGCAGTCCCGGCCCTCCCCCGCGGCCGCGCCCGCTGCCTGCCGCAGAATCGCGGCGGCGTCCAGGTGCGGTTCCAGGACCCGGCCTGCGGCGACGTCGACGGCGGTCACGGAGGCCAGAATCTCCCACAGGAACGCGGTCCGGCCCTCCCCTGGCTTTGGCGCCGTCTCCGCTGCTGCTTTGGCGAGGTCCAGCAGGGCCGGGACATCGCCGACGGCGGCCCGCGCGCCGGTCAGCAAAGGGCCGATCGCGTTCAGGTCCGGGTCAGCGGAACTGATCCTGACCGGGCTGAACGTGGCGGGACTTGTCCTGGAGGGGCCTGTCGTGGCGGGGCCCATCATGACAGGACGGGTCCTGGCGGGGAGGGGCTGGTGGGAGGTCGGGGTCCCGTTCATTTCGGCTGCCTGTTTTCCTTCGGGCTGTGCGATTGTGGGAGGTGAACGTCCGGGCTGCGTATTTCCAGTCCTTCGCGTCAGCGGCTGCCCGCCGGGCCGCCGCCAAGCAATCTAAGCATACTTAGCACTTGGTGTTGGGTGCCCCGGCCACGCCACGGCAGCCTCTTGCCCGGCAGTTTCTCGCACGGCGAGCATCTCGCACGGCCGGCCCTACCTAGCGGACGATCGCGAGGGCGAACCCGTCCCAGCCCTTCGAACCGACGGTCTGCATGACGGTCCCGTCCAGCCGAGCGTCGTCGCCGAGCATCTGCAGCGCACTGATGATTCCCGGGGCGTTCACCGTGTCCATGGACGCGTCCAGCACGGCGCCTTCCCACACGACGTTGTCCATCACGATGGTGGTGCCGGGCCTCCCGAGCCGGATGGCCCAGTCCAGGTAGTGGGGGTTGTTTTCCTTGTCGGCGTCGATAAACACGAAGTCGAAGGGTGGCCCGGCCTCGCTCTCCAGCGCGTGCAGGGTGTCCAGCGCCGCCCCGATCCGGATGTCCACCTTGTGGCCCAGGCCGGCGTTGTCGATGTTGGCGCGCGCGATACGGGCGTGCTTGGGGAGGTACTCGCAGGTGACCAGGCGGCCGTCGGCTGGCAGTCCCTGGGCCATCCAGATGGTGCTGAAGCCGGCCAGAGTGCCGATCTCCAGGACTCGCCGTGCGCCGGAGAGCTGGACCAGCAGCTTCAGGAGTTTGCCGGCGTTGGGTGCCACTTCGATAGGCGGCATGCCCGCCTCGAGGGCGCTGGTCACGGCGCGCTGAAGCGCACTGTCCGGGCGGACCACGACGTCGGCGAGGAAGTTCTCCACGGCAACCCAGCCGGGGGCGGGCTGATGCTCGATCATGCCCCCAGTGTCCCAGCCGGCCCGCCCCGGCGCTACAGTTCCTGGCCTACTGGACCCTGCCCGCCGATGGCGTTTTCCAGCCGCTCGACCTTCCCGGTCAGCTCGCCGCTGTACCCGGGCCGGATGTCCGCCTTGAGGACCAGCGAAACGCGGGAGCCGTAAGCGCCCACGGCGTCGGTGGCCCGTTTGACGACGTCCATGACCTCGTCCCACTCGCCCTCGATCTCGGTGAACATGGAACTCGTCCGGTTGGGCAGCCCGGACTCCCGGACGATCCGCACGGCAGCAGCGACGGCGTCGTGGACCGAGGCGTCACCGGGCGCCTGGCCGCTGGCGGGGTCGCCGGAGGGTGCTACGGAGAATGCGACGAGCATGTGATGGGTCCCTTCACTCGGTCCGGACAGCCGGGGGAATTTTCGGTCTGCCCGGACCAGTCTTTCACGCGCTTCCGTCACCGGGGCGCGCGGATTTGGGGCGGAACTCGTCACATAACGCACTACCCGGCGGTAACCGCTTCGCTCGCCGCGCGCATTGCTAACCTAGGCAAATGAACCGGGCAGTAGACCGCAGGCCGCTTCGCGCCGACGCCGCGCGCAACGTGGACAAAATTATCTCCGCGGCCCGGCAATGCTTCCGCGAGCACGGGCCCGAAGTGCCGCTGCAGACCATCGCCGTCACGGCCGGGGTGGGGCCGGCCACCCTCTTCCGGAACTTTGCGGATAAGGAAGAACTGGTGCTCGCGGCCCTGAACCGGCAGCTCCGGCTCCAGGTCGATCCTGCCATCGACCAGGCCCTGGCCGATCCGGACGCCGCCGCCGGACTTTTCCGGGTCATCGATGCCACCATGCGGGTTGCCAGCGAGGAAGCCAACCTCCTGGGCGCCGTCGCAGGCCGGCGCGGGCTGCTGACCGGGATCACCGGGGGCCTGATCGAATCCATCGCCGTGCTCCTGGGCCGAGGGCAGGGCCAGGGCACCCTGCGCAGCGATATTTCCATGACGGACATGATCCGGCTGCTGGCCATGTTGATCGGCGTCGTGGACACGATGGAGCCAGGATCCGACGCGTGGCGGCGTCCCGTGGCGCTGGTCGAGGACGCCATCCGCACGGAGCGGCCGGACCGGGCGCTCCCGCCCCAGGCTCCGCTGCCGGGCACCGCGTTCGACGCCATTCTTGGCTAGCGAAGCATCCCTGGCCAGGTAGGTAAGCTCTTGCCTATGGGATGGGAAACCCTCGCCGGGGTCATCGGCGGCGTGCTGGTGATCTACGGGATCCTGTTGCTGCTGCTGTGGGCCTATGCCCGCCGGCACCCCGAGACCGTCACCATGAAGGACGCCCTGCGGCTGCTGCCGGACCTGCTGCGGCTCATCCGACGTCTGCTGGCCGACCGCTCGGTGGCGGTGGGGGTCCGGGTTCGGCTGGCTCTCCTGCTCATCTACCTTGCCTCCCCCATCGATCTCGTTCCGGATTTCATACCGGTGATCGGATACGCGGACGACGTCGTGATCGTGGCACTCGTGCTGCGCTCGGTGGTGGCCCGCGCCGGCGCCGGCGCCGTCCGGCGCCACTGGCCCGGCACCCCGGAAGGCCTGGCCGTCATGCTGCGGCTCGCCGGGCTCGGGACGGCCGCCTGACCGCCGGAATACCATCGCGCGGGAAGTAGTTGTCGTACATCATGAAAGCGATGACATACATCCAGTACGGAAACCCTGACGTCCTTGAACTGACGGAACAGCCCCTGCCGAAAGTGGGGCCCGGAATGGTCCTGGTGAAGGTCAAGGCGGCGTCCGTGAACCCGGTCGACTGGAAGATCATGGCGGGCTACCTCGACTCGATGATGGACCTTCAGTTCCCGGCCATTCCAGGCTGGGACGTGGCGGGGGTCGTCGAGTCCGTGGGCATCGACGCCCCGGAGTTCCGGCCTGGCGATGAAGTCATCTCCTACGGCCGCAAGGACTTCGTCCACGGCGGCAGCTTCGCCGAGTACATTGCGTTGCCGGAGCGGCTCCTGGCCCGGAAACCGGAATCCCTGGACTGGGACGAGTCGGCAGGGCTTCCGCTCGCCGGGCTGACTGCCTACCAGGTCCTGACCCGGCTGGGCGTCAAGGCCGCAGACACTGTCCTGATCCACGGCGGCGCCGGCGGCGTGGGCTCGCTGGGAATCCAGATCGCGGCGGCGCTCGGCGCCCGCGTGATTGCGACCGCCTCCGAAAAGAACCATGATTTCCTCCGTGCCCTCGGCGCGGAACCGGTCACCTATGGAGAGGGCCTGGCGGACCGTGTCCGGGCGCTGGCGCCCGGCGGCGCCGACGTCGTTGCCGACTTCGTGGGCGACAACCTTGACACCACCCTGGCGGTCCTCGCCGAGGGCGGACGGCATGCCTCCATCGCGGACAGCGCGGTGGAGCAGCACGGTGGCACGTGGATGTGGGTGAATCCCGTCGGGGCCGACCTGGAGCGCCTGGCGCGGCTGGTGGACGAACGCCGGCTCAAGGTCGAGGTGGCCCGGACGTTCCCGCTGGATCAGGCCGCCGAAGCGTTCCGGCTCAACATGGAGGGCCACACCCGGGGGAAGATCATCGTGAAAGTCGACGACGCCGGCTGACCCGCCGGCGGGCCCGCCCCCGCTGTTTGGTGCTGCCGCCTTCAGGCCCGGGTGCCGAAGTCGGTGGAGTAGGGTCCGGACTCAAACCGGCGCAGGATCTCCTCAGCCACGAGCCGGAGCTTGACGTTGCGGTTGTTCGAGACCTTGCTGAGCAGGGTGAAGGCCTCGGCCTGCGAGCACCGGCTCTGGGCCATGAGGATGCCGGATGCAAGGTTGATGGTGGTGCGCGACTTCATGGCCTGGAGCAGATCGGCGTTCATGTCCTGGACGGTTCCCAGGCGCACGGCCAGGCGCATGGACTTCCCGGCCGTGGCGGCAAACGCCTCGCAACTGGCGGCCGCCCCATCGTCGAAGGCGTCCGGGTCGGCGGCGAGATACGTCAGGGCGGCCGCGGCGCCCTGGTCCAGGGCCACCGGCACGCTGAGGACGCTATGGATCCCCCACCGGGCCGCTGTCCGCCGGTAACGGTCCAGCCTCGGCTCCGTCGGGCCGCCGGCCAACAGGGCTGCCCGGCCGGTCTCCAGGACATCCAGGGCCGGCCCCGCCGCGCGCTCCTGGAGCTGCTCCAGTGCCAGCGCCGCGGGATCGTTGCCAGCCAGGACGGCCGGCTGCCGGTCGCGGACAAGTCGGACCGAACTGACCATCCGGCAGCCTGCCACGGATTCACCAAACTCGGCAATTGCGCCGGACAATTCCTGCAGGAACTCGTCGATGCTGGCATTTTCAAGCACCAGATCCTGGAGGTGCTCGGACAGCCGGGCGCCCGGCACTATTCCTCGACCGGTTTTTCTTTGGCCTCGAGAAGGTGGTGCTGCAGCTTCTCTTCGGCTTCCCGGCGACGTCGCGCCATCTCTCGCAGTTCCCTGGTGGATTCAGCCCCTGCGGAAACAAACGGCTCGTGCTGCTTGGAGTGCTGATCTTTGCGTGGCTCCGCAGCCTCCGGGTCGTCTTGTTCACTCATGTTCGAATGGTCCCACGCGATACCGGCAGCAAGTAGGGACTAAAGACCATTCCCGCCCCGCCCCGCGTCACGTAGGCAAATTCGCGTCACGGATTCGCCCGGGCAGACGCAGGCCGGTCCTTGGCACAGCCCAGCGTCCCCGCCGAGGGTTGCCGCCGAGGGGTGCCGCCGAAGGAGTCAGTCCCAGCCCAGCAGCCGCAGGCCGGCGGCCGCGGCGGCGCCGGCGATCACCACCACCAGGAACGGTGCCCGGAACCACAACGCAACGGCCGCCGCTGCCAGTGCGCCCAGCCGGGCGTCCAGGGCGAGTGACTGGCCGGAGGCGACGGCGTTGACCACCGTCAGGGATGCCAGCAGCCCGATCGTCATGGTCCCGGCGATCCTGGACATCCGCGGATTGCGGAGCAGGCTGGCCGGCACCAGGTAGCCGAGCAGCTTCCAGGCATACGCCAGCAGGCAGGAGAGGATCAGCCACATCCAGAGGTTCATGCGTTCTCTCCAGGGCGGTCTTCAGGGCGGCCGCCGGAGTGCTCTCCGGAGTGGCCGCTGTGGTGGTGCGTGTGGTGTTCGGCGTAGGGGTCGACGTCGGGCTCGAGGCCTTCGTCGCTGCGGCCATGGCTGAACCAGCCGATTCCGGCCGCCACGACGGCGGCGACGAGGATCGGCACGCCCGGGGGCACGAAAGGCACGGCAAGCACGGTGGCCAGCGCGCAGACCACGGCGATGGCCACCGGTTCCCTGCCTTTGAGCCGCGGCCAAAGCAGGCCCAGGAAGGCTGCCACGGCGGCGCCGTCGAGTCCCCATTGTTTGGGGTCCCCGAGCGCACCGCCGGCCAGCGCGCCGAGGGCCGTGAACAGGTTCCAGAGCACGAACACGCCGATCCCGGCGGTCCAGAATCCGCGCTTCTGCTCTGCCGGGTCCGTTTGTCCCGTGCTGGTGGCGGTCGACTCGTCGATGGTCAGTTGGGCCGCGGCGAACCTGCGCCACCCGCGCGGCTGCAGCAGGGCGTTGATCTGCATCCCGTAGATACCGTTGCGCATGCCCAGCAGCGTCGCGGCGCTCATTGCCGCGACGCCGGACCCGCCGCCGGCTACCACGCCGATGAAGGCGAACTGCGAGCCGCCGCTGAACAGCAGCAGGCTCAACGCCATGGTCTGCCAGAAATCAAGGCCGGAAGTGACAGAGAGCGCGCCGAAGGAAACGCCGTAGAGGCCGGTGGCAATGCTGATCGACAGGCCGATCCGTACTGCCGGTGACTGCAGGATTTTCACCGCCGACGGTCCCGCCGCGTCAGGGTCCAGGCCCATGCGATGAGGGGCGCTTGAAGCGGGAGGCGCACGGTGTGCAGCCGGCGCCGGCCCGGCGTGCCGTCCGGGCCGTAGGCCTTCCGCAGGGCGTCGACGTGGCCGACCAGGAACGCGGCGAACATCGCCGTCACTCCGACGGCGGCGGCCGGCCGCGTGGCCGGGATCAGGAGCCCGACGGCGGCAGCCGCTTCCAGCAGGCCGCTCGCCGCCACCCATTCCTCACGTGAAAGTACCGCCAGCGGGCCGTTCGACTGCCCGCCGGAATCGTCACGGCACAGCATGTCCGGGACCACCGGGTGGAAGAACTCGGGTTCACGGAAGTGCTTGGCGGCACTGGCGAGCAGCAGCGCGCTCATCGCCGCCGCGGACAGCGTCTGGGAGGCCCGGCCGGACCAGCGAAATGGCATGCAACCACTCAACCACAGCGGCCACGCCGGCCGTAATCCGCCGGGGATCCGCGACACTCCGGGCGATTACCGGAGGGGCTGGCTGTCCGCCATGAGTTGGGACAGGACCCGGGCCGGACAGTTCGTGGTGATCTCGTGGATCCCGAGTTCCCTGCACAGCTTGACCTCGTCCTCGGCGTCGACGGTCCACACCCGGAACTTTCGTCCCGAGCCGAGCCAGCGCTGCACGGTGCCGGGGTGCGCACGGACGTACCCGATGCCAGGGCCGGCAATGCCGGTCTCGGCCGCGTCCAGGATCCGTTCGGCTTCGGCTTGTGCGGCCTTCATGACATTGGCCAGGGCCCCGCCGGTCAGTGCACCCAGGCCCAGTTCCTCACGGATGTCTGCCACGTTGACGTCGTCCACAAGCTGGCACACGGCCCCCGCCGGCGCCGACTCAAGCAGGTGCTTGACGGCGTCGGGGCTGAAGCTCATGAAGGAAATTCTGATGTTGTCCAGCATCGATGTTTCCGGATCCCAGCCCTCGTCCCTCAGGAGTTCCAGGACCCGGTCCTCGAGTCCGAGATGGTAGGGGCTGGGGTGCTTGAACTCAATCGCCAAGCCGATCCCGCGCCCCGCAGCGCGCAGGATTTCAAGCAAGTCCGGCAGGGTCAGGAACTGCTCGGACTTGGCACCATAGGCTTCCGGGATGCGTGCCCCCTTCCAGGAGGAGAAGTCCAGAAGCCGGAGCTCTTCCAGGGTCCGGTCCGCGACCTGCCCGGTGCCGTCCGAGGTACGGTCCAGGGTGGCATCGTGCAACAGCACGGCGTGCTGGTCCCGGGTCAGGTGGACGTCGCACTCCACGCCGTCGGCGCCGTCGGCGATTGCCTGCAGGTACGCGGCCCGGGTGTGCTCAGCGAAGGCTTCGCTGGAGCCCCGGTGGGCATAGACCAGAGGACGGGCGGAGGCGGACACGTCAGTCGTCATGGTGCCACGTTAGCGGACGGCCGGCTCCCCGGCGGGGCTAGGCTGGGCTCATGCAGGTGAATACTGAGCCAACTTCCCTGACCGGTGCCGCGGGACTTCCGGGCGGCGTGCAGCCGAACGGCCCCGCCGGACGGCGTCCCGCTGCGTCCAGTGACGCCGACAAGGCCGCGGCGCTGCGCCGGATGAAGCTCCTGGCGCTCTCGCTCCTGATCGTCATGGCTGTGATCTTCGTCGTCGCGTTCGCCCTGCAGAAGTACTATCCATGGCTCGAATACGTCCGCGCCGCGGCCGAGGGCGGCATGGTGGGGGCCCTGGCCGACTGGTTCGCCGTCACGGCCCTGTTCAAATACCCCATGGGAATCAAGATCCCGCATACCGCGATTATCCCTCGTCGCAAGGACCAGATCGGCGCCTCGCTGGGCGACTTCGTGGAGACCAATTTCCTCTCCGAGCAGGTGGTCCAGGAGAAGCTGGCGTCCGCGGACATTGCCCGCAAGGCCGGCGCCTGGCTGTCCAGCCCGGGCGGCCCGGACCGGGTCGCCAAGGAGGGTGCCGCCGTGATCCGCGGCGCGTTCAAGGTCCTCAACGACGACGACGTCCAGGCCGTGATCGAGGCCATGGTCCGCAAGCACCTGCTTACCCCGCCGTGGGGGCCGCCGGTGGGCCGGCTCGCTGAGCGGGTCTTCGACGACGGGCACCACCACGCCCTGGTCGATCTGCTCGTGGACCGCGCCGTGGACTGGGTCCGGGACAACCAGGAGACGGTCAACAGGCTGGTCACCGACCGTTCCCCGACCTGGGTGCCGTCGTTCGTGGACGGGCTGGTAGGCGACAAAGTGTACGTGGAGATCCTCAAGTTCACCCGCGCCGTGCAGTCCGATCCGCAGCACCAGGTGCGCCTGTCGATCGACAAATACCTCAAGGAACTCGCGCAGGACCTGCAGCACGATCCCGTCATGATCGCCCGGGCCGAGGGCATCAAGGCCCAGGTGCTCGGCGACCCCGAGGTCCGGGAGCTCGCCTCCCGCACCTGGGACACCATCAAGACGGCGCTGCTCACCGCCGTCGATGATCCGCACAGCGAACTGACCATCAAGTTCAAGGCGGCCGTCCATGACTTCGGCACCCGGCTGGTGGTCGATCCCGAGCTCGCCGGCAAGGTGAACGCCTGGATCGGCGACGCCGCGGCCTACCTGGTGAAGACCTACCGCTCGGACATCGCCGGCGTCATCACGGACACCGTGGCCCGCTGGGACGCCGAGGAAACCTCCCAGAAGATCGAGTTGCAGGTGGGCAAGGACCTGCAGTTCATCCGCATCAACGGCACGGTGGTGGGTGCCCTGGCCGGACTGGCCATCTTCACAGTGGCGACCCTGCTGTTTGGCTAGGAAGCCCCACGGCTGGCCCCCGGGCGACGGTTCAGGCGGGGCCGCCTCACCGTGACCGTCAGGGACGGCCGGCTAGGCGAAGCTCTCCAGTTCGACGCCGGCGGCCTCCAGGGCCGTCCGGATCGCCGTGGCCGTCGCGATGGACCCGGGCGTGTCGCCGTGCAGGCACAGCGAGTCCGGCGCCAACCGGAGCACGGTGCCATCGACGGCCTCGACTTCGCCCGTCGTGGCCAGGCGCACCGCCCGCTCGGCGATCCGACCGGCGTCGTCCAGCACGGCACCCTCCTGTGAGCGCGGCACCAGGGTGCCGTCCGGGAGGTAGGCGCGGTCGGCGAAGGCTTCGGAGAACACGGGGTGGCCGGCTTCCTTGGCGATGCCCAGCAGGGCGGAGCCCGGGAAGCCGAGAACGGGCAGTCCGGGATCATAGGCCTGGATGGCGGCGATCACGGCGGACGACTGTTCGGCGTCGCGCACGGTGCGGTCATACAGCGCCCCGTGCATCTTGACGTAGTCCACCGAGGCGCCGACCGCGTGCGCCACGCCGTCGAGGGCGCCGAGCTGGTACAGCACGGCACCGAAGAGATCATCGAAGGTCATGTCCAGGGCGCGGAGGCCGAACCCGGCCAGGTCCGGGTACCCGATGTGGGCCCCCACCCGGACGTCGAGCTCGTACGCGGCCCGGCACGTGTCCAGCATGGTCACGGGGTCGCCGGCGTGCATGCCGCAGGCCACGCTGGCGCTCGTGACAAGCGGGAACATGGCGGCGTCGTCACCCATGGTCCAGGTCCCGAAGGAGTCCCCCAGGTCAGCGTTCAGATCCAAAACGTGCCGCCATCCTTCGTTGAAGCCTTCGCTGAGACGTTCCGGGCGCCGCTGGCCGGCGGCGTGTCGCGGTCATCGTCCGGCGCGTCGTACAGCGCGGCCGGCCCGGAAGTTTGCGCCAGGGCCCGCAGTTCTCCCGGAATCGTGTCCGGTATGGGACCAAACGCTTCCTTGGCGTTGGCGACGACCGCGCGGGCCATCAGCCGGTTGCCGACGCCACCCACGACGGCGCCGACGCCGAAGGGCAGGGCGCGGCCCAACCAGGCCGTGCCCTGCTTTTTCAGCAGGGAGCGCAGGAACATCGTCTGGATCCGCTCGCGCACGGTGCCGAAGCCGGCGAGGGGAACGCGGCGGGTGAAGGCGGCGGTCCAGGCCTGGGACGGGCCCTTGCCCCGGCCGGCTGCCTGTCCGCTCAGCGAGCTCAGCAGCTCGGTGCCTTCCTCGCCCAGCATGATCGCCATGACGAGCGTGCTCGCCCGGTCCGGATCCACCATCCGCACGCCGTGCAGTTCGGCCAGCGCCGTGGAGTACAGGGCGGTGGCCTCCAGGAAGCCGACGGCCGCGGCGGCCGAGAGTCCCAGTGCTGCCGCGGTCCCGACGCCCGGGATCACAGCCGCTCCGCCGACCAGCGCCCCGCCACCGGTGACGGCCAGCAGGTAATCGCGCTCCAGGATCGCGGCGAGCTGCGCCGACGAGGCCTGCGGGTGCCTGCGCTGGAGCCTGCGGATATTGGCCAGCACCAGCGGGCGCTGGACTTCAACAGCGCGCAGGAGCACGTTGTGAAGGCCGGGCCGGGGCTGGCCGGCGGCGTCGAACATCGCGCTGTGGGCTGTTTCCTGGGCAATCTTCATTGCCGGGTTGCTGCGCTTGGCCATGATCGCCTCTCGTCGGAACCGTAAAAGTAAGTTCACTTAACACTAGGGCACGCGCCGGGCAGACTCGGCCCCGGCCCCGCCGGCGGCGGACGGCCCGGGTGGCTAGCGCGGAGTGCGGATGAGCTTCTTGTTGACGAACTCGTCCATGCCGAACCGGCCCAGTTCACGGCCGACGCCGGAGCGCTTGACGCCCCCGAACGGCAGGTCCGCCTGGGTCTGGGCCACGGAGTTGATGAACACCATGCCGGTATCCAGCTGGTCCGCGACCTCCTGTGCCCTGGCCACGTCGGCGCTGAACACCGAGCCGCCCAGGCCGTACGGGGAGCCGTTGGCCAGTTCGATCGCCTCGGCCGCATTCGCCACCTTGTAGATGACCGCGGCGGGACCGAAGAGTTCCTCGGAGAACGCGCGCATGTCCGGCGTCACGTCGGTCAGAACGGTCGGTTCAACGAACGCTCCCGGACCGTCCACGTGGTGTCCGCCCGTCCGGAGGCTGGCGCCCTTGTCCACGGCGTCCTGAATCTGCTCGATGAGGCCGTCGGCAGCGCTTTGGGAGGACAGGGGGCCGAACGTCGTGTCGGCCTGCAGCGGGTCCCCCGGCTTGATCCTGGCCATCCGTGCCGTGAACTTCTCCACAAAGGCGTCGTAGAGGTCCTCCACCACAATGAACCGCTTGGACGCCGTGCACGCCTGCCCGGCGTTACCCATGCGGCCGCCGACGGCCGCCTTGACGGTGGCGTCCAGGTCCTCGGAATCAAGCACGATGAACGGGTCGCTACCGCCGAGTTCCAGGACATACTTTTTCAGGTTCCGCCCGGCCACCTCGGCGACAGCGGAACCGGCCCGCTCGCTCCCGGTGAGCGAAACACCCTGGAGACGGTCATCCGCGATGATTTCCGCGACCTGCTCGTTGGTCAGGAACAGGTTGACGTAAGCGCCGTCCGGGAGACCGGCGTCTTTGAAGATCTGTTCGATCGCCAGGGCGGACTGCGGGCAGCTTCCGGCGTGCTTGAGCAGGATCGTGTTGCCAAGGACCAGGTTCGGAGCGGCAAACCGTGCCACCTGGTAGTAGGGGTAATTCCACGGCATGATGCCTAGCAGCGGTCCCACCGGAGCGGAGCGGACCACGGCCTCGCCGCCGCCCCTGACGTTCAGCGGCTCGTCCTTGAGGAATCCGGGGCCCTCGGTGGCGTAGTAGGAAAAGATATCGGCAACAAGTTTCACTTCACCGCGGGACTGGGCCAGCGGCTTGCCCATTTCGGTGCTGATCAGCCGGGCCAATTCGTCCTGGCGTTCCAGGTACAGCTCGGCGACGCGCGCCAGAATCTTCGCCCTGTCTTCGGCAGGGCCGGAGCGCCAGGCGCGGAAGGCCTCCTGCGAGGCGGCGAGCGCCTGCTCCACCTCGGCTGCGGTTGCAACCGGGAATTCCTTCAGCGTTTCTCCGGTTGCGGGGTTCACTGTCTTGTAGGCAGTCATTGATCCACCATCTCCGTTTCGTGGCTAGTCGAGCCGAATCAGGCGCAGTCCGTCGGGGCGCCGGGACGGCGCCGGCGTCGGTCTCCGCCCAGTGCACGGGGCCAGCCTGCCTCATGAGCAGAACCGGTCCCATCAGGCGGCAACCCCGACGCGGCGCTGACTATTCCGTGAGAGACGACGCTCACGGCACGGCGGCGCAACGCCGCCCGGGCGCAACGCCCGGGCGGCGGCTCAGACCGCGGCCCGCACCACCGGGATCGACGCCGTCGGGAGGCCGCTGGGGAAGATGGTGGGCTCGGGGGCCGCGACCGGGGCCAGCGGAACACGGACGGGTTCGGTGCCCACGGTGAGCAGTTCCCCGCGCACGTCGACGTCCAGCGGTGCGCCGTCCCGGACGGTCAGGGTGATGGAGCCCTGATCGAGCCCGACGTGCAGGAGCCGGCCCTGGATCTTCAGGCAGAACTCGAGTCCGTCCCATTCGGCGGGCAGGCGCGGGTCGAAGTACGGCACGGCGCCCTGGTCCCGGAGGCCGGCGAAGCCGCTGACCAGCGAGCTCCACACGCCGCCGGTGGAGGCGATGTGCACGCCGTCGATCGTGTTGCCGTGGGTGTCGTCGAGGTCGATGAACAGAGCGTGCGTGAAGTGGTCCAGCGCGGCCTTGCCGTAGCCGACCTCGGCGGCCATGATCCCCTGGACGCAGGCGGACAGGGTGGAGTCGCCGGTGGTGATGGGGTCGTAGAAATCGAAGGCGCGGCGCTTTTCCTCGGCCGTGAAGTCCTGCCACTGCAGGAACATGGCCAGCACGGTGTCGGCCTGTTTCAGGACCTGGTGCCGGTAGATGACCAGCGGGTGGAAGTGCAGCAGGAGCGGGTACTTGGACCGGGGCGTGGTCCAGTCCCACGGCTCCAGGGTCATGAAGTCGTTGTCCTGGGAGTGGACCTGAAGGTCCTCGTCGTAGGGCAGCTGCATCCGGTTCGCGGCCTGTTCCCAGAGCTCGCGTTCGGCGTCGCCGATCTCGGGGTGGTCCAGGGCGGCGGCGGCGCGGAGGTTAAATCGGGCCATGACGTTGGTGTAGAGGTTGTCGTTGACCACCGCGGTGTATTCGTCCGGGCCGGTGACGCCGTGGATGTGGAAGAGCCCGTCCTTGCCGAAGAAGCCCAGGGACACCCACATCCGGGCGGTTTCGATCAGCAGTTCGGCGCCGAGGGTTTCTTCGAAGGCCCGGTCCCCGCTGGCCCAGATGTACCGGTTGGTCGCGAAGGCGATTGCTGCGGCGATGTGGAACTGGGCAGTACCGGCCGCGTAGTAGGCGCTGGCCTCAAGCCCGTTGATGGTCCGCCACGGGAACAGGGCGCCGTCGACGCTGAGCTCCTTGGCCCGGATCTTGGCCTCGGGCAGGAGGTCGTGGCGGAATTCCAGGACCTGCCGGGCGTTGCCCGGGTTGGTGTAGGTCAGGTAAGGCAGCAGGTACACCTCCTGGTCCCAGAAGTAGTGGCCGTCATAGCCGGAGCCGGACACTCCCTTGGCCGGGATGCCGGCCACATCGGCGCAGGCCGTGGCCTGGGCGAGCTGGAACAGGTTCCAGCGGACGGCCTGCTGAAGCTCGGACTGGCCCGCCACCACGATGTCGCTCGTCGTCCAGTAGGCGCGGTAGTGGGCCTCGCTCTGGGCGAAAATCTCGCTAACCGGCTTGAGGCCGGCTTCGGCGTTGTCCGCGAGGTCCTCGGCGGCCTGGCCCACGGCGTAGCTGACGCTCTTCTCCAGCACGAACGGCTCATCCGCGCTGACGGCGAGGACGTAGCGGACGCTGCTGTCGTCCTGGTCCACCAGGGTGTCGAACGGCTGCACCCCGGCCGAGGTCCAGTGATCCACGGCCATCCCGAGCCGCTGCTTGGATTCCGCGGCCTCCCAGGACAGGCGCAGGGAACCGTCTCCGCCGTCGAGCCGCAACGGCAGCAGCACCCGCCCGGCGTGGCGGCCGGCGCGGCGCGGGTCGTGGGCGGAGTGGTCCTCCACCGGCTGGTCCTGGCGGTTGATCACCGAGGACGTCACGTCCGCGGAGATGTCACGGTCGGCCGCCACCTCGAGGCTGATGCCCAGCGCGCCGCGGGATTCGTAGCCGACGGCGCGGCGCTCGGTGGTGGTCACGGTGGCGCCGGAGCGGCACTGCCACGTGATCCGGCATTCGTAGAGGCCGGTGGCGAAGTCCACGCTGCGGCGGTAGTCCAGCACCGTGGACTCCTCCAGGCTCAGCGGCTCGCCGTCGATGATCACGGTGAAGTTATTGGCGTCCGGGACGTACAGGATCCGCTGCCCGGTCCGGGCGAACCCGTAGGCGTTCTCCGCATGCTTGATGTCCCAGGTCTCGTGGAAGCCGTTGATGAAGCTGCCGGGAAGCTCGGCGTCGGCGGCGGCCCAATGCGCGCCGCGGATCCCCAGATGCCCGTTGCCCAGGCTGAACAGGGTCTCCAGGGTGCCGGCATTGCCGGGAAGGTGGACGGTCTCGACCAGTTGCCAGGGATCGTTGGGGAACCGGGCGCGGTCCGAGGTGATGAGAGCCATGGTTGAGGGGTTCCTTCGGGGGTGAGCGGTGCGGGAGGGTGCTGCGGGCAGGCGGTGCGGGCGGCCGGGAACGGGCGCCGGGCTAGAGCAGTTCGGCGAGGTCGTTGACCACTACCGTGGCGCCGGCGTCGAGCAGGGTCTGCCGGCCGGCGCCGCGGTCGACGCCGATCACCGAGCGGAAGTCTCCTGCGCTGCCGGCCTGGACGCCGGAGACGGCGTCCTCCACCACGACGCACTGATCGCTCGGCAGTCCCAGCAGGCGTGCGGCGTATTCGTAGGTGGCCGGGCTGGGCTTGCCGGGCAGGCCCTCGGTGACCGCGACGACGCCGTCGACCACCACCGGGAAGTAATCGGACAATCCGGCCGCCTTGAGCACGGCCGGGGCGTTGCGGGAGGAGGAGACGACGGCGAGCTTGAGCCCGCGGACCAGTGCGGCGTCGACAAAGCGGACGGAGCCCTCGTACGGCTGGACCCCGCCGGCTTCGACGATGTCGTTGAAGACCTTGTTCTTGCGGTTGCCGAGTCCGTGGACGGTGTCGTGGGCGGGGTCGTCGTCCGCCGGGCCCTCGGGCAGCACAATCCCGCGGGAGGCCAGGAAGTCCCGGACGCCGTCGAACCGCGGCTTGCCGTCGATGTGGTCGAAGTAGTCGCTCTCCCGGTACGGGGCGGCGTCGGGAACGGAGGCCAGGAAACCGTCGAAAAGTTGTTTCCAGGCATGCTCGTGCACCACCGCGGTGGGCGTCAGGACGCCGTCGAGGTCAAAAAGAATGGCGGAAGCGCCGGAAAGCGCACCGGCGAGGCCGGAGGTATCGGGAACTGAAGTCATGGGTCATAGTCCTTTCAGACGGCGGGCATGCAAGACGGCGTTGTTCAAAAACTCTTGAGGTGCCCGGTTCACGGGCGTTGGCTGAGACCGGTTGTTTGAGGTCATCCGGCGCGACGGCGGCCGCTGCCCGTGGTGCTCTGTCAGGGGCACCGGGCCTCCGGCGCCGGGAGCCATCCGGTTGGCCTGATTGGCCTGGTTCAGCGGGTTCAGCCGGTTCAGCCGGTTCAGCCGGTTCAGCGGGTTCAGCGGGGGATTGTGCTCGTGCGCTCTACCAGTTTCGTTTCCAGCAGATGGCTCGACGGCGGCCCGGCCGGTGGCGGATTGGGGAGGCCCGAGCGATGAAGTCTGTCAATCAGCAGGCTGGCCGCGAAAGCGCCCTGGTCGGCCACGGGCTGGGCCATTGTGGTCAGTCCCAGGAACCAACTCATCTGATGATCGTCTATTCCTATGATGGACACGTTTTCCGGCGCTGACAAACCGAACTCCCGCAAGGCCATGAGCGCGCCGAACGCTGTTTCGTCGCAACCGGCGAAGATCGCGGACGGCATCCGGCGTTTCTCCATGAGCTCCACCATGGCCAGCCGGCCGCCCTCGATGCTGGAACCGGCGTCGACCACAAGGTCCGGATCGGCTGTGAGGCCGTGGTCGGAAAGGGCCAGTTCGAAACCCCGGCGCCGTTCGCTGGCGGTCACGAGGGAGGGCGCGCCGGTTTCGCTGCCGGCGAGGATGGCAAGGTCCGTGTGGCCCAATCCCAGCAGGTGGTTCGTGGCCGCGCGGGCGGCGCCCTCGTTGTCGATGCCCACGTTGTCCCACGGGACGTCGTGCATCCCGACGCTGGCCACGGCGAGGCCCGAAGCCGCTAGAGCGGCCATTTCGGCCTCACCGAGGGCAATGTTGAGCAGCAGGACGCCGTCCACGCGCTGCGCCAGGCCGGCGAGGTCGCCGAAGAGTTTCTGCTGCACAGTGGGCCGGTTCCTGAGGCTGATCAGGACGGTGTCGTAGCCGCCGTCGGCAAAGACTTCCTCGGCAGCTTCCACCGCCCGGGCAAAGAACCAGGCTGTGGCGGTCGGGGCGATGATGGCCACGGAGCCGGTGCTTCCGCCGGCGAGCCGGGATGCTGCGGACGAGGCTTTGTAGCCGAGCTGGGCCGCCGCGTCATTGACCCGCGCCCTGGCGTGTTCGGAGACGTTGGGAAGCTGCCGGAGCGCACGGGAGACGGTGCAGATGGATAGCCCGGAGAGCGCGGCGACGTCCTGGATGGTCACGCGCGAGGTCTTGGCCTGCGGCACGGGCTCAGCCCTTTCTTCCCCCTGAAGTAGTGGGCCCGGTGTTCATGGCCGAGGTCGATTGTAAACGCTTACAAATTTGGCATGCAAGTGGACGATCCGGACTGCCCGACGGATAGTCAGCGGACCGGTCAGCGCAGGTCAGCGGCCTGACCAGCGGCCCGGTCAGCGCAGGACGTAGTGGCGCAGAAACGCGCCGACATCCACGAGTTCCGCCTTCGAAATCGAATGGCCCATGCCGGGGTAGGTCCGGGCCGTGAGCTGGGTGTTCCGGTGGAGCCACTCCTCGGTGTGTTCGGTGGCGGCGTCGTTGATGACGACATCGCCCCTGTCCCGGCCCCAAAAGAACGGCGGCCGGGAGGTAAAGGATTCGCTCATGGCTAGGAGTTCGTTGTCCAGGACAAAGCCCGAGAGGCCCACGACCGCGCGGAACTGTTCCGGCCGGAGCCGCAGAAGCGTGCTGGCCATGGCCATGCCCTGCGAAAATCCGAGCAGGCTGACACTGCTGTGCCGGGCCTTGACCGATTCGATCCACGCGAACACCGAGTTCGTGGAGGCGATGACGTCGGGAAAGTCATGCGTGAGGAAGTAGTCCAGCAGGAACCAGCCGTAGTGGTCGCCGATGTCCTTGGGCCCGCGCAGGGCGGCGCAGCTAAACTCCGGCGGCAGGGCACCGAACAGCTTGGCCATGCGGGATTCGTCCGTGCCGTAGCCGTGCAGCATCACCAGCAACGGCGTGCCGGCGCGTTCGTGTTCGGGCTTTGACCAGACGACCGTCTCCATGGGCTCAGCCTATCCAGACCTGCCGCGCGCTCCGGGCGCGGGGTCTGCTCCTGAGGATCGGGTCCGACACTTCCTCGGATATCTGACCTGCAGGGGTTTCCGCTACGAAACCGGATTCTCGCACCCCGGATCCGCGGTGCGGCCTCCCGAAAGCGCAGCGGTCGTCCGGAAACGGTGCGTAAAATTCCCGGCGAGGCGGAGTGCGTTTCATTGAAACAGCCGGGGCGGGGTTGTAGCGTGACGCTGGACAGCATGCTTATCATCCCCTATCCGCCCCACAGGGCACCAAGGAGCACTTCATGAGAATCGGTTCCGCAATCTTCCTCATCGCCCTCGGCGCCATCCTCGCCTGGGCCGTCACCCCGGGGCTGATCCCCAATGTGAACCAGGCCATGATCGGCTACATCCTGATGGTGGTCGGAGTTATCGGACTCATCGCATCACTCGTCCTTGCCTCCCCCGGACGCGGCCGCACCCGCCGCGTCAGCGAAAGCCGCACGGTTGTGGACCCCAACACCGGCGAGACCATCACCCGCAATGAGAGCCGCGACGCCGGCATCTGAGCCCTGCCCGCGCACCCTGCACGGCGCGGAATCCAACGACCCGGAAGCCGGGCCGGACTTCAATGTCGGGCCCGGCTTCCGCCATGTTTCTCACCAAGCAGCCGCCCAGACCGCACATGCCCAACCCTCGGCGCCATCACCGGACATGTCCCCCGGCATCTCCCGCCCGCAGGCCCGGGCCGGGCGCAGCACATGCCCAACCCCGGCGGGAGCAACGGACATACTCCCAAATTGCCCACCGCCAAGCCGCCCACTGGACATGTCCCCCGGCATCTCCAGGCCGGAGGCCAAGCCCGAACGTCAACCCAGAGTGCACGCGCCCAATCCTCGGCACCATCACCGGACATGTCCCCCGGAGCCCGGCCCGAGCGCAGCACATGCCCAGCCCCCGGGGCGAAGAGTGGACATAGTCCCATCCTGCCCACCCCTCGGCGCGAGCACTGGACATGTCCCGCGGGGGCCGCGCGTCACTTCTGCGTTCATGTTGTTTTTCATTGACAAACCAACAAGAACAAAGATAAAGTCAAACAATTCCACTTCATGTGATGGGAGTCACTGAAGCCCCAGGAACGCAGAACAAGAACCAAGTCAGATGCAGTACGCAATGGAGGGTAAGTGTTCGCCGAAGAACGCCAGCAGCTGATCGTGGGGCTCATCTACGCCAGCGGCCGGGCCAGCGTCACGGACCTGGCCGAGCGCTTCAGCATCACCACCGAGACCATCCGCCGGGACCTCGCCGCCCTGGAAGCTGCCGGCAGCGTCCGCCGGGTGCACGGCGGCGCGGTCTCCCCGGACCGCTTCAGCACCACGGAAGAAAGCATCCTGGAGCGGACCGTCCAGCGGCAGCCCGAAAAGACCCGCATTGCCGAGGCCGCCCTGGCCCTGATTCCCCAGAGCCTCAGCGGCAGCATCCTGATCGACGCCGGTTCCACCACGGAGGCCCTCGCCGAACTCCTCGCCGCCCGGGCCGCCGGGGCCGCAGCAACGGGCAGCCTCCCGGCGACCGGACCCGAGGCCGAACTCGTCGTCATCACCCACTCCCTGCCCATCGCCTCCCGGCTGTCCGGCGAACCGGGCATCGCCCTGCACCTGCTCGGCGGCAAGGTCCGCGGACTAACCCAGGCCGCGGTCGGCCAATCCACGGTGGAGGCCGCGCGCCGGATCCGGCCGGACATCGCGTTCATCGGCACCAACGGCATCCATGCAGCCTTCGGGCTGAGCACACCCGATCCTGAAGAAGCCGCCGTCAAGGCGGCCTTCGTCCAATCAGCGCGCCGCATTGTGGTGCTGGCTGATTCCTCCAAGCTGGATGCAGAGACGCTGGTCCAGTTCGCCTCGTTGAAAGATCTGGACACCGTGATCACAGACACGCAACCTAGCCGGGAACTCGCCGACGCCCTTGCGGAAGCCGGAGTGGAGGTGGTGGTCGCGTGATTGTCACCCTCACCGCCAACCCCAGCCTGGACCGCACCGTGGCGCTGCCCGGCCCCCTCCTCCGCGGGGAAGTACAGCGGGCCGTCTCCGTCCGCCAGGAATCCGGCGGCAAGGGAGTCAATGTCTCCCGCGCCCTCGTGGCCTCCGGGCTCAAGACCATCGCCGTCCTTCCCGGCGCCGAGGCCGATCCCGTCCTCGCCGGGCTGCGGGATACGGAGGTGCCGTTCGCTGCCCTCCCGATCGGCGAACCGCTGCGCAGCAACGTGGCCCTCACCGAGCCCGGCGGCGTCACCACCAAGATCAACGAACCCGGACCGGTCCTCAGCGAGGACCAGCAGGAGGCCCTGATCAGCCTGTTGCTGGACCACGCCCGCGGTGCCGCCTGGGTTGTCCTGGCCGGCTCGCTCCCACCCGGAGTTCCGGCCGAATTCTACGCCACCGTCATCCGGCGGCTGCGTTCCCTGTTTGATGGCGAGGCCGCACCCCGGGTCGCCGTCGACTCCTCCGGCGAACCTCTCGCCGCAGCGGTCTCCGGCGACGCCTCGGGAATGCCGGACCTCTTGAAACCCAACGCCGAGGAACTGGCGGAACTGGCTGCGGCAGCCGGCTTCGCCACGCACAAATCCGCCGAGGAGCTCGAAGCGGACCCGGAGGCTGCAGCAGCAGCAGCCGCCGCCGTCGTGCGCTCCGGAGTGGGTGCTGTACTGGCCACCCTCGGCTCCAAGGGTGCCGTTCTTGTAACGGCCGACGGCGCGTGGCTGGCCACGCATCCGCCGGTCACCGCGGTCAGCACTGTCGGCGCCGGCGATTCGTCGCTGGCCGGATACCTGCTCGCCTCCAGCCAGGGCGCCGCCCCGGTCGATTGCCTCCGTCAGGCGGTGGCCCATGGTGCCGCCGCCGCTTCCCTGCCGGGCTCCACTGTCCCGGCAGTCAACCAAACCACCCCTGATGCCGTAACCATCACGGCCCTCCGGAAGGATTGACAGTGACTCAGCTCATTACCACCGAACTGGTCGAGCTCGACCAGAACCTGGGCAGTTCGCCCGAGGACGTGATCCGGCACCTGGCAGGCAGAGTTGCGGCCAACGGACGCGCCACCGAGGTCGAAGGCCTCTTCGCCGACGCCTTCGCCCGGGAGTCCAAGACCGCCACGGGTGTCCCGGGCGGCATCGCCATCCCGCACTGCCGCTCGACGGCGGTCACCGAGCCCACCCTGGCGATGGCGCGGCTGTCCCAGCCGGTCGACTTCGGTGCCAAGGACGGGCCCGCGGACCTGATCTTCTTCATTGCCGCTCCGGAGGGCGCGGACCAGGAGCACCTGAAGCTGCTGTCGAAGCTGGCCCGGTCCCTGATCAAGAAGGACTTCACGGCCAGCCTGCGCGCCGCGACCTCCCCGGCAGAGATTGTCGAGCTCGTCGAAGCCGCACTGGCGGACAAGCCCTCCGCCCACGCCGCTGCCGCGCCGGCCGCTGCCGCCGCAGGCGCTGGCGCTGGCACTGGCGCTGACGCAGCCACCGGGGCCGCAGCTGGCACTGCCGGGGAAGGCACGGGCACGGCGAAGGCCAAGGGACCCAAGCGCCTTGTCGCGGTGACGGCCTGCCCCACCGGCATCGCCCACACCTACATGGCCGCCGACTCGCTGGTCGCCGCAGCCAAGGAAGTCGGCGTGGACCTGCAGGTGGAAACCCAGGGGGCCTCCGGCGCCAAGGCCCTTGACCCCGCCGTGATCGCCGCCGCCGACGCCGTGATCTTCGCGGTGGACGTGGACGTGCGCGGCAAGGAGCGCTTCGCCGGCATGCCGGTGATCAACGCACCGGTCAAGCGCGGCATCGACGAACCGGACAAGATGGTTGCGGAAGCACTGGCGGCCGCGGACAACCCGCACGCCCGCCGCGTCCCGCACTTCGCTGAAGACCAGGCCGAACACAACGCCGAGGAAAAGGGCGAGCACATCGGCACGAAGCTGAAGAAGGCGCTGCTCACAGGTGTCAGCTACATGATCCCGTTCGTGGCAGGCGGCGGTCTGCTGATCGCCCTCGGCTTCCTGTTGGGCGGCTACACCATCACCGGCTTCGCGGACAAGATCCTGGCAGAGAACAGCCTCTTCAATCTGCCCACCGTGTACCCGGAACTGGCGTGGGGCCCGATGGGCGCGTACCTGGGTGCCGTGTTCTTCAAGATCGGTGCCCTGTCCCTAGGCTTCCTCGTGCCCGCACTGGCCGGCTACATCGCTTACGGCATCGCTGACCGGCCCGGCATCGCCCCGGGCTTCGTGTCCGGCGCCGTAGCCGTCTTCATGGGCGCAGGCTTCCTCGGCGGCATTGTGGGCGGCCTGCTCGCCGGCTACGTGGCGCATTCGATCGGCAAGCTCAACGTGGCCCGCTGGCTGCGCGGCCTGATGCCGGTGGTTATCATCCCGCTCGTGGCGTCGCTCGTTTCATCGGGCATTCTGTTCATTTTCCTCGGCAGGTACGTCGCCGCCGTCACCACCGGGCTCAACAACTTCCTGGCCGGCCTGACCGGCGCCAGCGCCATCGCCCTGGGCATTGTCCTGGGTCTGATGATGTGCTTCGACCTCGGCGGTCCGGTCAACAAGGTGGCTTACTCCTTCGCCGTCGCCGGCCTGGGAGCCGCGTCCATCACCAACCAGGCACCGTGGCAGATCATGGCGGCCGTCATGGCCTCCGGCATGGTCCCGCCGCTGGCCATGGCGCTGGCCTCGACCGTGCTGAACAAGCGACTCTTCAGCCTGGCGGAACAGGAAAACGGCAAGGCCGCCTGGCTGCTGGGAGCCTCGTTCATCTCCGAAGGCGCCATCCCCTTCGCCGCCGCCGACCCGCTCCGCGTCATCCCCGCCAGCATGCTGGGCGGTGCCGTGACCGGTGCCATCTCGATGGCAGCAGGGGTGGGATCGAAGGCCCCGCACGGCGGAATCTTCGTCTTCTTCGCGATCGATCCCTTCCTGATGTTCGTCGTCGCGATCGCGGCCGGTACGGTCGTGAGTGCCTTCGCCGTGATCGGGCTCAAGCGCTGGGCAGTCAAGAAGCCGGTTGATACGGTGGAAACGGTTCCCGTAGCCGCCTAAGCCAGTCCAGGGCGACTTTCCAAGCAGATATTCACAGCTGATAAACACCCAAGCTGACTTCAAGGAGCAGAAATGACCGAACGTAACGCCACCATTGCCAGCCGCGTCGGGCTGCACGCCCGCCCGGCCGCCATCTTCGCCGAGGCTGCGGGCGAGTTCGACCACCTCGAGATCACGATCGCCCGCTTGGGCGAGCCGGAGGACGAGGCCATGGACGCCGCCAGCATCCTGTCGCTGATGAGCCTGGGCGCTTCGCACGGCGAGGTTGTGGTGTTGCGTGCCGAGGGCGAAGGCGCCGACGCCGCCCTGGATCGCCTCGTGCAGATCCTTGAGACGGATCACGACGCCGAATAGCCGCACCGTCCGGCGCCTGCGCCCGGACACCCGGCAGTAACAAGCAGCATCAGAAGGCCCGGCCGCCCCCGACGAGGGGGCGCGCCGGGCCTTCGTGTTCCCGGGCATCGCCGGGGCCCTGTGCGCTATCCGCGATCGTTGTCAGTGGGCTTAGTAAGTGCTTGTCACCGCCTTGCGGCGCGGCTAGTTTGGAATCCGCGGCGGCAGCGTCCGCGGGCCGTCGCGGAATGGTTCCCAGCCGAAGGAGATGATCGCGTGACACGCGTGCAAAAGAGCATCGGGGCGGACGTTGCCGTGCCGGCCACCCGACGCCGGCAGCAGCCGTTCATGGAGATCGCCGCCGGACCGGCCGCTGACGAGACCCGGGGGGGGTAGCCATGCCGACGAAGAGGGGCGGACCCCGCGGCGCAGAGAGCCCAAGCATCAAGGACCCCGAGCTCTACGAGAAGCTGGTCGAGGACGGCGCGTCAAAACAGAAGGCTGCCCGGATCTCCAATGCGGCGGCGAAGCGCGGCCGGTCCGCGGTGGGCCGCAAGGGCGGCAAGGCCGGGGACTACGAGGACTGGACGGTCCCGCAGCTCAAGGAACGGGCCAAGGAGATCGGCCTCAAGGGCTACTCGGCCAAGAAGAAGAGCGAGCTCATCTCCGCCCTGCGGAACTCCTGAGTCTGATGGCCGCGGCATCCCTGTCCACGGCCTCAGGCACCCTTGCGCGCCCTTGCCGCCGTGGTCTTGGATGGCGTCGCTTTGGGAGCCGCCTTAGGCGCCGTGCCCTTCGCAGTGGCGGCCCGGCTTTCGCCGGCGCTGCTTTCAGTGGCGCCGCCTTCTCCGGTCTTCTTGGCGGCGGCCTTGGGGGCCGCAGCCTTAGAGACGGCCCCGGCCGGTGCCTTGGCCGGCGCCTCGACCGCGGTCTTCGACCCGCTCCCGGCGGCCGCCGGCCCACCTCCGCGCTTCTTCTCCAGGCTCCGTTTGAGGGCCTCCATCAGGTCAATCACTTCGCCGGTGCCGGTTTCGGCAGCGGCGGCGCCAAACGTTTCTTCGGTGTCCAGGGACTCCCCCTTCTCCAGCTTCGCGTCGATGAGCTGGCGGAGCTGGAGCTGGTAGTCGTCCGTGAACTGTTCGGGGTCAAAGTCCGCGGCCATCGAATCCACCAGGGCGGCGGACATTTCGCGTTCCTGGGCGGAGATGCGGATCGAGGTTTCGAGGGCCGGGAAGCTGGCCTCGCGTACTTCGTCGGCCCAGAGCAGCGACTGCAGCATCAGGATGTCCCCGCGGATCCGCAGGGCGCCCAGCCTGGTCTTTTCCCGCAGCGCAAACTGGACTATCGCCACCCGGTCGGTGTCCTCGAGGGCCCGGCGCAACAGCACATAGGCCTTGGGCGACTTGGAGTCCGGTTCCAGGTAGTAGCTCTTCTCGAACATGATGGGGTCGAGCTGGTCCGCCGGGACGAACTGCACGACGTCGATCTCGTGGCTGTTCTCCGCGGGGATGGACTTCAGTTCCTCCCGGGTCAGGATCACTGTGCGGCCGTCGTCTTCATAGGCCTTGTCGATGTCCTCGTAGTCGATGATCTTGCTGCAGACCTCGCAGCGGCGCTGGTACCGGATCCGTCCGCCGTCGGCGTTGTGGACTTGGTGCAGGCTGATGTCGTGGTCCTCAGTGGCGCTGTAGACCTTGACGGGGACGTTGACCAGCCCGAATGCGATCGCGCCCTTCCAGATGGCTCTCATGGGACTAGTGAACACCAGAGCGGTTCGGAGGTGAAGACTGTTGGCTGAGCGAACCACGCAGCCGGCCGCGCAGCCGGCCGCCGGGCGGGATGCCCAGCGGGAAAACACGCCCCCGGCAAACGGCCGGCAACGGGTCCTCGTGGAGGGCCGCGAGCTCGTCCTGACCAATCTGGACAAGGTCATGTACCCGGAAACCGGCACCACCAAGGCAGACGTTCTGGCCTACTACGCCGCCGTCGCGCCGGTGCTGATCCCGGCGGTCCGGAACCGGCCGGCCACCCGGAAACGCTGGGTCCACGGCGTGGGAACGGCCGAGGAGCCGGGGCAAGTGTTCTTCCAGAAAAATCTGGACGAATCGGCACCCGGCTGGATTTCCCGGGCGGCCATCAAGCACAAAGAGCACACGAACCAGTACCCCTTGGTCAACGATGCCGCCACCCTCGCCTGGCTCGCCCAGATCGCCGCCCTCGAAATCCATGTCCCCCAGTGGCGGGTGGATTCGCACGGCCGAGCCCTGCCGCCGGACCGGATGGTGCTGGACCTGGACCCCGGCGACGGGGCCGGGCTGGCCGAATGCGCGGAAGTGGCCAAACTGGCCCGCGCCATCCTGCAGGACATCGGCCTGGACCCCGTCCCCGTGACCAGCGGAAGCAAGGGCATCCATCTCTACGCCGCACTCGACGGAACCCGGGGCTCTGAGCAGATCTCGGACTTCGCCCATGAACTGGCCCGCGCCCTGGAAGCGGACCATCCGGACCTGGTGGTCAGCGACATGAAAAAGACCCTGCGCACCGGGAAGGTCCTGGTCGACTGGAGCCAGAACAGCGCGGCGAAGACGACGATCGCGCCCTATTCGCTGCGCGGGCGGCTGCGGCCCACCGTGGCGGCGCCGCGGACCTGGCGGGAGCTCAGCTCCGCGTCCTTGCGCCAGCTGGACTACCACGAGGTCATGAAGCGCGTGCAGTCCGGCAAGGACCCGTTCGCCGCGGTCTCAGGCGGCAGCGCCGCCGATCCCCGGCTTGAGTCCTACCGCGCGAAGCGGGACGCGAACTCCACCCCCGAACCCTTCGCGGCGGACGCCCGCGCCGCCGGCACCGTCGCTGGCGCCGGTCCGCTGCGGGAGTCGTTTGTCATCCAGGAGCACCACGCCAGCCGGCTGCACTACGACTTCCGCCTTGAACGCGACGGCGTGCTGGTGTCCTGGGCGTTGCCCAAGGGCGTCCCCACCAGCAAGGCCACCAACCACCTCGCGGTCCAGACCGAGGACCATCCGCTGGACTACGCGGACTTCGAGGGTGTCATTCCCAAAGGCCAGTACGGCGCCGGGACGGTCAGCGTCTGGGACCGCGGCTACTACGACTGCGAAAAGTGGATCGCCGGCAAGGAGGTCATTGCCACGCTGACCGGCGCGGAAGGCGGCGGCCTCGGCGGCACCCGCAGGTTCGCCCTGATTCACACCGGCCAGGCCGACGACCAGTGGCTCATCCACCTGATGGACCCGGCGGGGCCGCACAAGGGACACCGGACAGCAGCGCCCGCAGACCAAGAGACAGGACAGGACGCCGCGCCCGACGGCGGGCAGGAGGCTGCGCCCGGCGGCTCCCCCGGGCAGCCGGCGGCCCCGGGACTTGATCCGCCACCAGGCCGGGCACACGTCCCGGACCCTTCACCGGCACCCGATGTCTCCGGCTTCAGCCCCATGCTGGCCAGCGCGGGGACCGCTGCCGACCTCGCCGACAAGGACTGGCAGGTTGAGCTCAAGTGGGATGGCGTCCGGGCCCTGGTCATCGGCGATGCCACGACCGTCAGGCTCGTCAGCCGCAACGGCAACGACATGTCCGCGAGCTACCCGGAACTGACGGACCGGTCCCTCTGGCCGGAACAGGACTTCGTCGCGGACGGCGAGATCATCGCCGTCGGGCGCACGGGCCGGCCGGACTTCGGCCTGCTGCAGGGCCGCATGAAACTGACGAAGGCCGCCGACGTCGCCAAAGCGCAGGACTCGACTCCGGTGCGGCTGATGTTGTTCGATCTCCTCTTCGACGCCGGCGAGGACCTGCGGCCCCTGCCGCTCAGCGAGCGCCGGCTCCGGCTCGAGCGCTTCATCCGCCCCTCCGGCGCCCACATCGAGCTCTCCGGCGTGATCGACGCCGGCGACGCGCACAAAATCAGCGTCAGGCACATCCTGGAAAGCGTCGCTGAGCTGGGACTGGAGGGGGTCATGGCCAAGCGCACGGACGGCCGCTATGTCGGCCAGCGCAGCCGGTCCTGGCTCAAGCTCAAGCTTGAGCGGACCCAGGAAGTGGTGGTGGGCGGCTGGCGGACCGGAAACGGCGAGCGTCGGGAATCCGTGGGCTCGCTGCTGCTGGGGATCCCGGATGGCTCGAAGCTCCGGTACGTGGGGCGCGTGGGCAGCGGCTTCAGCACCCGCGAGCTGAAGGAACTCCGGCAACAACTGGACGCCCTGCCCCGGAAGACATCCCCGTTCCGGGAGGTGCCGGACGCCGATGCCGCAGACGCGCATTGGGTGAGTGCAAAACTCGTCGGCGAGGTCAGCTACGGGGATTGGACCGGGGGCGGGAAGCTGCGGCACCCGGTGTGGCGCGGCTGGCGCCTGGATAAGACGCCAGCCGACGTCGTGGTCGAACCTGTCGCCGGTCCTGCCGCGGGACCTTAGTCGTGGTGGGGCATCTGCGGACGGCTCTGCCGGTGGATTGCCGCGTCGGCCACTTGCTGGCCTTGCCGTCCGCGGGTGGTGTCACGGTCCTTGGGATGACGGTGTTTGCCGCTGCCGTCCGGCCATTGCTGTCCTTGTGCGGCCGCCGGGGGAACGTGGTGCAAGGCCTCCGGTCCGGGAGCCTCATCCATCGACTGCGCCAGATGGCTCGCAACCTCGGGCTCGATTTCTTCTCCGAACTGATGATCCGCCATCGATCTTCCTTTCCGCTGTAAATAACCGCTGTGAAATGAAGTGTTCATCAATCGTAGGACTGCAGGGATGAGATGTCTGTAGCAGGTGCCGGCGGACTTTCCTTCGGCCTGAATCCGGCCCAAGAACAAGCGTTTGCGGGGGTGGTGAGGAAAATTTTGCCCGCGGCACCGCGGGCAGTGCCGGTTCCCAGTAACCGCGCGGTGAAACAGGGCAAAAGAATATGGACAATTGCCCCCAAATAGAACCTCAAATGCCGGATGATACGGCACCGAACTCGGAAACTCCAGAGAAATCCCGTAAAATTGAAAGCCTGCCCAGAGCGGGGCAGCTACAAGTCGCAAGCAAATGACCTCCATAGGAGTGGCCCAAATGCCCACAGACCGAAGCATGACCGACTCTTCAGCAGGCGTTTTGAACGCCAGCGGAACCAACCAAGTGGCACCCAACGGTGCGAAGAAACCAAAGCTGCGTCGCCGTCGACTCCGTGAGTCCGACGTCAACGTTGTCGACCAGCCGATGCTCAAGAAAGCGCTCGGCGGCACCATCGTGGGTAACACCATGGAATGGTACGACGTCGGCGTGTTCGGCTACCTGATCACCACCATGGGACCGGTGTTCCTGCCGGACGCGGACAAGTCCGTCCAGACCCTGTTCCTGCTGGGAACCTTTGCCGCCACCTTCATCGCCCGCCCCCTCGGCGGCGTCGTGTTCGGCTGGCTCGGCGACAAGGTAGGCCGCCAGAAGGTGCTCGCCGCGACCCTGATGATCATGGCCGCCAGCACCTTCGCCGTCGGGCTCCTGCCCGGCTATGCCCAGATCGGCATCTGGGCCGCGGTCCTGCTGGTCCTGTTCAAGGTCATCCAGGGCTTTTCCACCGGCGGCGAATACGCCGGTGCCACCACCTTCGTCAGCGAGTACGCCCCGGACAAGCGGCGCGGATTCTTCGCCAGCTTCCTGGACATGGGCAGCTACCTCGGCTTCGCCCTTGGCGCGGCACTCGTTTCGGTGCTGCAACTGACCCTCGGCCAGGACACCATGGAGCAGTGGGGCTGGCGCATTCCGTTCCTCCTTGCCGGTCCGCTCGGCCTGATCGCCGTGTACTTCCGGAGCAAGATCGAGGAATCGCCGCAGTTCCAGGCCACCCTGGATGCCCAGGAAAACCTCGCCAAGGACGCCACCGCCTCGGACACGGCAGCATCCAAGGGCCCGGTGGGCATCGTGAAGGCCTACTGGCGCTCCCTGATCGTGGCGATGATCCTGGTCGCGGCGGCAAACACCGCCGGCTACGCCCTAACCTCCTACATGCCGACGTACCTCACGGAGTCCAAGGGCTACGACGAGCTGCACGGCACGCTGCTGACCATCCCCGTACTGGTCATCATGAGCCTGTGCATCCCGCTGACCGGCAAGCTCTCTGACCGGATCGGCCGCCGCCCCGTGCTGTGGATCGGTGCCATCAGCACGGTTGTCCTGGCTACCCCGGCGTTCCTGCTCATCGGCATCGGCGAAATCTGGTCCACCCTGGCCGGCCTCTCCCTGATTGCCTTCCCGGTGACGTTCTACGTGGCCAACCTGGCCTCTGCCCTGCCGGCCCAGTTCCCGACGGCCAGCCGCTACGGCGCCATGGGCATCGCGTACAACTTCTCCGTGGCCATCTTCGGCGGCACCACGCCGTTCATCGTGGCCGCCCTCATCAATGCAACCGGCAACGACATGATGCCGGCCTACTACCTGATGGCCACCTCGGCGATCGGCGCAGTGGCGATCTACTTCCTCAAGGAGTCCGCCCAGATGCCGCTCCCGGGCTCCATGCCGAGCGTGGACACCCAGGCCGAGGCCCGCGAACTGGTCGCGACGCAGGACGAAAACCCGCTGATCGACCTCGAGCACATGGACATGCCGATGGTCCCGGCCCCGGCCGCAGACTCGGCAGCAGGGCGCGTCGACGCCGGGAAAGTCCCGGCCCGGGCCTAGTCCGGCCCGTCCCAGGCCGGCAGCATTAGTCCGGACTCCGTAACAGCCCCGCCCTTAGAGGCCTGTTCCGTATGCTTACCCGTTGGGGATCCATACGGAACAGGCCTTAGGCGTGTCCGCCCTCCGATCCAGCCCCCGGGGAAACCCCGGAGAACCCGGGGAAACCCCGGAGAAAGCCGAGAGGCAGTCTCATGTCCCTGCAGCGCCACGTGCGTTCGCTGCACAGCCTGGCCCCGGCCAACAAAGACCACGTGTCGGCGTGGCGGGTGGCGATCAGCGTCGCCGTGCCGTCCCTCGCGCTGCTGGCAAGCGGGCGCCCGGAGCTGATCGCCTACGCCGTCTTCGGCGCACTGACCGGTATGTACGGCCGCACCGAGCCCCATCAGCTCCGGTTGCGGCACCAAGGCCAGGCGGCTGTCCTGCTGCTCACCGGCGTAGGAACGGGCGTCCTTCTCTCGGTCCATCACATCCACTCGTGGGCGCTGGTGATCACGGAGGCCGTGTTCGCCGGCGCCGGGTCGCTGTTCGCGGACAGGACCACCCTGAAACCGGCCGGGCCCTTCTTCGGGATCCTGGCGCTGGGGGCGTGCGCGTCCGTTCCCGCCACCGTCCCCTGGCATGCCGCCGTCCTCATCGCCGCCGGGTCGGCCGCGTTCTCGATCGCCGTCGGCTTTGTCGGCTGGTTCCGGGGCCGGACCTGGCAGCGCGGCCGGCGGCGGGATGTCACGGTACTGCGCGGGGAACGCCGCCGGGCCGCGTGGCTTCACGCCGCCCGCTACGTCAGCGCCGTCGGCGCAGCCGGGGCCATCGGTGTCCTCAGCGGCAGCGGCCACCCGCACTGGGCCATGGCCGCCGCCGCGGTGCCGCTTGCCGGGGCGGATCTGCCCAGCAGCGTGTACCGCGGCATCCACAGGATCGTCGGCACACTCCTGGGCCTCGTGGTGGTGGCAGCCGTCTTGTTCCCCTGGCCGGGATCACCGCTGCAGGCCTTCCCCGGCCACGCAGCTGCCGTCATGGCCTGCCTCGTGATCGTCCTGCAGTTCAGCACGGAGCTGTTCATGACCCGGCACTACGGCCTCGCCATGATCTCCTTCACCCCGGTGATCCTGCTCATCGGACAGCTTGCGGCGCCGGCCGACCCGCAGGTCCTGGTGTCCGAACGGGCCGTCGAGACGCTGGTGGGCGCTGCCGTAGGGATCCTCGTCGTCGTACTGATCCGGCCCAGACTTATCCGGCACGGTCGCGCGGCCGGCCCCGGAGGAACCCGCCGCTCTTACTTCGCGCGGCGCGGCGGTCCGGCGACGAGCCGCGACGGGAGCACCCGCGAAACCGATGTCAGGACCTTGTAGCGCCTGCTGGGAATCGAGACGGCCTTGCCCTTGGCGTTATCGGCCAGGGCCTCGCTGACCACCTGGCGGGCCTCGAGCCACATCCAGCGCGGCGCCACGGTCTTGTCCATCCCCATCCGGTCGTGGAACTCCGTGTGGGTGAAGCCGGGGCACACGGCAGTGACCTGCACCCCGCGCGCCGCGTAGGCCATATTGGCCCAGCGCGAGAAACTCAGCAGCCACGCCTTCGCCGCCGAGTATGTGCCGCGGGGCAGGAAGGCCGCCACGCTGGCGACGTTGATGATCCTGCCGGACTGCCGGGCGAGCATGCCCTGCAGGGCGGCATGGGTCAGCTCCATGGCGGTTTCAACATGAAGTTTCAGGTGCCGCTTCTCCTCGGCAATGTCGTTGTCCTCGAAGGACCGCAGCAACCCGATTCCCGCGTTGTTGACCAGGATTTCCACGGGCCGGGCGGGATCGGCGAGGCGCGCGACGACGGCGGCGATCCCGGCGTCGTCCGTCAGGTCCGCGGCGATCGTCTCCGCCGCGGAACCGTACCGGTTCTCCAGCTCCGCGGCAGTGGCCGCGAGGCGGCCGGCGTCGCGGGCCACGAGCACGACGCGGTGGCCCTGCTCTGCAAGCTGGCGGGCGAACTCGGCGCCGAGGCCCGCTGTTGCGCCCGTGATGAGAGCGGTGCTGCCCGGTGTGGACGCTGTGTGTGGGTTCATAGCGACAGCCTAGCCTCGTGCAGGCTCAGGCCAGGGCCGTGTCCGACGCCAGTTCTTCCTCCTCGGGGCCGTCCCCCTCCGTCAGGTGGCGGTTCTGGAGCTCTTCGGCGGCGAGCTCGTACCAGGTATGCGCGCCAAATGACGGGCTGCTGGTGTCGAGGTGGCGGTAGAGGGCGTCCGCGAGGCGGCACAGCGCGGTGTCGGACAAGGCGCGGACGGTGGCGGCTGGATCGAGCGTGCCTTCGAAGTATTCCGAGAGCGCCAGCCCGTTGATGGTGCCGAAGTCGTTGACTCCGCCGGTTTCCGCGGCCAGCGGGCTGTTGGCATCCCCCGTCCCGGAATCGGGTCCGGAACCGAACCCGACGTCGAGCAGTCCGGCCGGTTCGCTGGTGCCGGCCGAGACGGTGACAGGGCCCGCTCGGAAATCGGTCTCGAGTCCGGCGAGGACTTCGGCGTCGGGTCCCACGTGCAGGAGGCAGATGGGCAGAACGGCCGGCTCGTCGAGGGTGAGTCGGACCAGCACGGGCACGGCCGAGTCCCCGGCGTCAGGGGCCGGCAAGGGTCCGCTGTCCGCGAGCCGCCGAAGGTCAAGCAGCACTTCCGGATCCAGGTGGGAGGCGCCGTGGAGGTTGATCACCACCTCGGCTCCCGCTCCGAGCCGGCACGCGCGGCGCACGATATGCAGGAGCGCAGCGGAATCAGACTGGGTAACGCAGCCGGTGACTTCGAGGGTGACATGTGCGGGATCGACGTCCACACGGACAAGCACACGCAGTTTATGGTTCATGGGGTTCTCCAAAGGGACCTGTCCAAGAGCCAACTGCATAACTCTGCTCAAACCTTACGAGGTTGTTGTCCGGCTCACAAGCCGGGCCCGGCGCCCATGGCAGTTCCGGGCCCCTGCCCGCTGGGCCGCGCCCTGCCCGAGGGGCTAGGCTCCCTCGGGTGCCCGTTCCGGCCAGTCCACGTACTGGTGGTACGTCTCATGCCTGCGCAGATAACGGTACATGAACGGGCAATTGGGGATGATCCGCTTGCCGGAGGCCACCACGTCGTCGAGGGCGAAATGCGCCAGCACTTTCGCGAGCCCCTGGCCCTGGAACTGCGGTGACGTGTCCGTGTGGATGAAGTCGATGTGACCCGGCCGGTCGATGAACCGCACCTGGACGGCGAGCTTGCCGCCGACGTGGAGCTCGTAGCGGTGCAGCTCGTCGTTGCGGGTGGTGGCAACGTCCGGGCTGAAGGGGTCTTCCGTGGCTGCCGAGTTCTCCGTCATGGTTCGACATTGGCACTTAATGGCGGGTGTGGCAATGGCGGTTCTGGTCCGCCGGACCGTTCGGCCGGCGACATGAGCCGGGCCGGAATCCGTCCCAGCAGCACGACCGCGAGCGCGAAGCACCCGGCGCCGCCGCCCAGGAGCCCCAGCGTGAGCCCGTTGAGCGCCGCTTGGACCGCCGGAACAAAAACGGCGACGGCGGCCAGCAGCACAGCCGCCGCCGGGCGGCTCGGTGACGGGCCGGACGACGTCGGCCGATTCTCCAGCCGGCCGAACAGCGCCACAACCGGCAGCAACAGCGCGATGACGGTCATCAGCACCAGCGGACGCCCCCACCACCATGCCGCGGATCCGCCGGCCGGCTGGGGAAAATCTGTCAGCAGCAACACCCCGGACATCGCCCCCAGCAGGGGCAGGTGCCACAGGTAGACCGTCATGGATCGGCTGCCGGCCACGCCCACCAGCCGGCCCACCCAGGCCAGGGACGCGATTCGGGACAGCACCGGCCGGAAGAGCTGGAGTGCGGCGGCTTGCGAGATCCCCAGGAGCACCAGCGTCAGATTGGGCGGGTTGAGGTTCACCAGCATGTTCCCGGAGTACAGCCCCAGCAGCACGAGAAGTCCCAGCAGCAGGTTGCAGGCGACCATGAGGCCAAACAATGCCAGCCCGCCCGGCTTCGGCCCTCGAGTGTCGGCCACGATGAATCCGAGCTGCTGGACAGCGCACCACACGAACACCATATTGAGGTAGGCAAGTTGCGGCAGCACCCCCCGCAGGCAGTCGACCGTCACCACCAGGGAGATCAGCCCGGCGAGGGTTAGCCAGGGCGCGCGCGCATGCAGGCCCGCCAGCCAGGGAAGGTTGAGTTGCGCGGCGAGGTACGCGGCGAGGAACCACAACGGCATTCCCGCCCCGCTGGTGAGTAACTGGATCACCTGAGGGTCAACCCCCGAAAGCAGGGCCAGCGACAGGCCGGTGAACATAACGGCCAGCAGTACGGCAGCAGGACGGATCAGCCGCAGCAGCCGCATCTGCATGAAATCGAAGGCGCTGCCGCCCCTGGCCCGCAGCCGCCGCCAGGACTGCAGCCCGGTGATTCCGCCGGCCACAAAGAACAGCGGCATGATCTGAAGGACCCACACGACGGGTTCGAACCAGTGCTCATTGCCCAGGGTGTTTTCGCTGGTCACAGTGCCGTCAGCGTGCAGGACGGGACTCACCATCATGGTGTGTCCGACCACCACAAGTGTCAGGCAGAAGAACCTGGCAAGGTCAATCACCGGGTCGCGGACCGGCATCGGGGCCGGGCCGCGGGTTGCCCGCTGCTGTGGAACCATGGCGCCCCCTGGGAAGGCCTGCTGTGTTGCCTCCATTGTCGGCCTTGGGAGGCCTATCGGCGAGGGGTCCTACGGCCCGGTTCCGCACCGGCGATCAGGCGGTGCGGACCCGGGGGCCGGGACGACGACGGGCAGTGGCGTCGCGCACGCCGTGGCGCGCTGCCGGCGGGCTCAGCGCGAGAGCGTCGCGAGGGCGGTGGCCGCGAAACCCCGGGCGGAGGCATCCCACAGGCCCAGCAATGCCTGGAGGTTCTCGCCGTCGGCCCGGTGGGCGGCGGTCTGTTCCTCGAGGACGGCCAGGACGCCGGTGCGCAGTTCGGTGTTGAAGTTGACCTTGCCCACGTTCATGGCCGCGGCCTTGACCAGTTCCGCCGCCGGGATGCCCGAGGCGCCATGCAGGACCAGCGGGATCCGGGTCCGCACGGCGATGTCCTGCAGCACGTCCCAGCGCAGCCGGGGTTCCCCCTTGTACTTTCCGTGGACGTTGCCCACGGCCACGGCGAGCAGCTGCGCCCCCGTGCGGGCCACGAAGTCCTCCACCTGGGCGGAGTCGGTGAGGCCGGAGGGGTCCTCCCCTGAGGCGCTGCCTGCGCCGTCTGCGGCGCCGGTACCGAAGGCCCGGTCCTCGTCCCCGGCCAGTCCGCCGAGTTCTGCTTCAATCACGACGTCGGCATTGCCCTGCGCGGCGAGGTCCGCTCGGACGCCGCGGACCAGGGCGATGTTCTCCTCGTAAGGCAGCGAGGATCCGTCGACCAGCACCGAGTCGGCGCCCGCGGTGACGGCTTCGGCGATCACCTGGGGATCGGTGGCGTGGTCCAGCTGCACCGCAACCGGTACTCCGGCCGCGTCGGCGAGCCCGCGGAGGGCGGCGATCAGCCGCAGCCCGTTGGGCGTGGCCGCGGTCTTCGGCGCGACAAGCAGGATGGCGCCCCGGCCGGCCTCTTCGGCCGCCGCCACAACGGCGAGCGCGGTGGTGAAGTCGTAGCAGGTGAACGCCGGCACGGCCGAGCCCTGCTGCAGGGCGGCACTGACCAGGGCGTCGAGTCGGGTACGCATCAGGCGCTCAGGCCTCCCACCAGCATCCAGGCCACGAACGTCAGGGCGAACCCTGCCAGTCCCAGCACGGTGGTGAGCACGGTCCAGGTCCTGAGGCCGTCGGCGACGGTCAGGCCGTAGTACCGCACAACCACCCAGAAGCCGGCGTCGGTCACATGGGACAGACCGAGGGCGCCGAAGCCGATGGCGATCACGATCACGGCAATCTGGGCCGGGGTGTAGCCGCCGGCGGCGACGGCCGAGGAGAGCAGGCCGGCCGTCGTGACGATCGCGACCGTGGCCGAGCCCTGGGCGGCGCGGAGGGCAAGCGAGATGATGAAGCCGAGCAGCAGCAGCGGAACCCCGAGGGTGTCGAGGGACTCGGAGAGCGCCGCCCCGATGCCGCTGACCTGCAGGACGCTGCCGAAGACGCCGCCGGCGGCGACCACCATGAGGATGGAGGCGATCGGGGGCAGGGCGCCTTCGAAGATTTCTCCGGTTTCTGTCAGCGACCACCGGCGGCGGACGGCCAGGAGGAAGAAGCAGAGCGCCACAGCGACGAGGAGGGCGAAGACGGGGTTGCCGACGAAGGCAGAGACGCCGTACCAGAAGTTGTTCTTGTCGATCACGAGGGTGCCGACGGTGCCGAGGAGGATCAGCACGATAGGGGTGGCGATGAGGAAGATGATCAGTCCGGGGCGGGGCGCGGCCATGGCTTTGCTGCCCGGGCCCTCGTGGCCGACGCGGACCAGGGAATCGGAGCCGAACTCGTCCACCTGGGCTTTGACGGTGGGCAGCAGATCGTAGTTCTTGCGGTTCATGATGGACGCAACCCAGTAGGACAGGAAGCCCAGCGGGACACAGATCGTCAGCGAGATCAGGGCGATCAGTCCGATGTCGGCGCCGAGCACGCCGGCACCGGCCACAATGCCCGGGTGCGGCGGCACGGCCACGTGGATGGCCAGCATGATGCCGGCCATGGGCAGGCCGAACTTGACCGGGTGGACGTTGGCGATCTTGGCGAACGCGTAGACGATCGGCACCAGCACGATGATGCCGACTTCGAAGAACACCGGAATCGCGACGAGGAAGCCCACGGCGGTGAGGGCCACGGCCACGCGCCTGGCGCCGAGCTTGGCGGTGAAGTGGTCGGCGAGGGACTGCACGCCGCCGGAGATTTCGATCATGCGCCCCAGGATGGCGCCCAGGGCGATGAGGAGCGCGACCTTGCCCATGGTGCTTCCCACGCCGTTGGCCACCACGGTGAAGACGTCTTTGAGCGGGATCTGCGCGGCGACGGCCACCAGGATGCTGACGGTCAGCAGGGCCACGAAGGCCTGGATCTTGAAGCGGATGATCATGATCAGCAGCAGGGCGACGCCGGCAGCCGCGATGGTCAGCAGCAGCGGAGTTCCCAGCTGCACGGCCGGCTTGATGACGGGCGCGTCGGCGGCGCGCACCATCAGGAAATTGAGCAGGGGGGTCATGAGGGAGTGTCTCCTTTGACAGGAAGGTCGTCGATACGTCGTCGGGAAAAGTGGCGGGGAGGGGGCCAGCGACGGCGGAGGGGTCCGCCCTCGCCGGCTGATGAAGGGCTGTCTAGGCGGTGCGCTTGCTGGGTGCGACGACCTTGATGACGGCGGAGTCGTCAGCGGCGGCGAGGCCCTGGGCCTGGCCGAGGAGGTAGAGCTGCTCCGCCGCGGCGGCCACGGGGGCGGCGAGGCCGGCGGCGCGGGTGGCCTTGCCGACAATCCCCATGTCCTTGACGAAGATGTCCAGGCGACTGAGAACCTCGGCGCCGTCCTCGGTGTAGGCCTCCAGGATGCGCGGGCCGCGGTTGGAGAGCATGAAGGAGCCCGCCGCGCCGGCCTCTAGGGCGGCGAGGGTCTTGGCCTGATCCAGGCCCAGGGCGTCTGCCAGCGCCATTGCCTCGGCAGCGGCGGCGATGTGGACGCCGCAGAGCAGCTGGTTGACGGTCTTGAGAGCCTGGCCGTCGCCGGGCTTCTCACCCACCACGGTCAGGGTGGAGGCGAGGAGCTCCAGGACGGGGCGGGCGGTTTCGAGGGCGGCCGGCTCGGCGCCGACGACGATCAGGAGGTCGCCTTCCCCGGCGCGCTTCGGGCCGCCGGAGAGCGGTGCGTCAACCAGGGCCACGCCGTGCTCGGCGAGGCGGGCAACGGTGGCCGGGATGGCTTCGGTGCCCACGGTGCTGCCAAGGATCACGACGGCGCCCGGCTTCAGGACGGCGGCCACGCCGTGCTCGCCGAAGAGGACGTCGTCCAGCTGTTCGCCGTTGCGCACCGCCAGCAGCAGGGCGTCGGCGCCCTCGGCGGCTTCACGGGCGGAACCGAAGGTGCGGACCCCGGCTTCCTGGGCGAGCGCGAGGCGGGGCTCGGCGATGTCGAAGCCGTGGACGGTCAGCCGGGTGGCGAGGCGCGCGGCCATGGGCAGTCCCATGGCGCCCAGGCCCAGAACGGTGACTTTGTAATCGGTGGTCATGATCTTCTCCATTGAAATTGAAGCGGGGAAAGAGGCGGAAGGAAAGCGGGGGTTCAGAAGGTGCTGCTGAGCTTGCGGGTGACCTGGGCCAGGGACTGGTCGTCGCCGACGTTGCCGGCGAAGACGATGTACGGGATGCCCTTGGCCGGGCCGTCCATCGGCTCCCAGAGGCTCACGATGCCCGGCAGCATGGGCCCGCGGACGATTGCGTGGCGGATTTCCAGGCCGTGCGCGGCGACGTCCGAGGACGTGATGCCGCCCTTGGCGATCACGAAGCGGGGCGGGAAGGTCTTGAGCGTGCGGTTCACCACGGCGACGACGGCGGCGGAGACGGTGCGGGCGATCCGCAGGCTTTCGGCGGCGTCGGAGGTCTTGATCAGGAGCCGGCTGGTGTGGACGATCACGTCGCCGGCGTGGAGGGCAGCGACCACCGTGCCGACGGTTTCGTCGAGGTACGCCCCCGCGTTGTCGCCGAGCAGCTGTTCGACGTCGATCTCCACGATCCGCGCCGCTCTGTGCTGCTCGGTGAGTGCGTTGAGCTGGCGGGTGGTGACGCCTACATGGGAGCCGACGACGATCAGGCCGCCGGCCTCCGACGGCGTGTTGCCGGCATATGCTTCGTCGCCGCTGAGTTCGGTGCGGATTTCCTGGCCGATCCGTGCCCGGACAAAGGGCGGCCCTACGCGGTAGAGCAGTTTCTTGCCGCGGCGCTCTGCTTCTTCCAGGCCCAGGGCCAGGGCGCGGAGATCGTTTTCGGTAACGATGTCCGCCACGATCGGCGTGGAGTCGGTGGCCGGTTCGATGGCGTCGGCAATGGCCTTGGCGGAGATCAGCGGATCATTTGAGGCACGGATGATGTCCAGATCCAGCACGATCACCGAATCCGCGGGGAACCGGCCCTTCGACTTTTCCTCGACGTACTTGGCCATCTCCGAATTGGCGAAACCGAAGCTGGCGTCCCGGGCGAACTCGGTTTCGGCCACGGGGGTGAGCTGTCCGGAGTCCTCGCCCGTGCCGCGCATGAAGTGCACGCCGCCGATGGTCACGCGGCCGGCATCGGGGAACGCGGGAACAATCACGACGCCGTCCGTCGTCTCGCCGTTGACGGCGGTGACGGTGGCGGCGATGACGTCGGGTTCGAGGGGGTAGTGGCCGCGGAGGGTGGAATCGCTGCGGCTGACGAAGCTAAGCCGCAGGGCCGGATCAGCCGATGCGGCGGCCGCGAGGGCGTTCCGGACGATCTCCTCGTTGCGGGACGCCGCCTCTGCCGGGTCAAGGCTGCGGGTGTTGGTCAGCACGTAGACCGCGCGCTGGCGCTGGCCGTTGACTTCGTAGCCGAACGCCCAGGCGAAGTCCGCCACGTCCCAGCGCGTGAGAACCGGCAGGTTCGCCACGGACTGGGTACCGGTGGGGTCGTCGTCGAGCACTACCAGGACGCGGGGGGATGCCTCGGACGAGGCCGCCACGCTGTCTGCCACTAGCCGGGCGGGGATCTGTACTTCCGCGGGGAAAGCGGCCAGCACGTCTGCTTCGAGGGGCACTATGCACTCCATTGTGTGGGGATCTATCGGTAAAAGCTACGGCCCGGGAGGGAACCGGAGTTGAGGCTAAATGTAAGATGTCAGACATCTTATTTCCGAGTGTTAGTGTGGCATATGGCACAACGACGCGCAAGTAGACTTGGCCATCAGGGAACATGCCATGAGAGAAAACATCAGGCAGAGCTTCAGGCAAAGCGGAGTCGCTGGACGGGGAGAATTGGCTAGGAAATCGCTGGTCGGCGTAGTGGCCGATGAACTGCTGGACCGGATCATTGCCGGCGAATTTCCGCCCGGCGCGAGCGTCCCCGGCGAACTGGAGCTCAGCTCGCGGCACGAGGTCAGCCGAATGACCGTCCGCGAGGCCATGAAGACCCTCGAAGCCCAGCGGATTCTCAGCGTGGAACGCGGCCGGGGCACGTTCGTGAACCCGGTAAACCGCTGGGGCTCCCTGGACGCTGTGCTGCGGGCGGCCTCGGAAGGCACCAACGACGCCTCGGCCGCCATTCAGCTCATCGAGCTGCGCCGGATGCTGGAGACGGGCGCCTGCGAGCTGGCCGCCGGACGGATGGCGGATTCGGACATCCAGACCCTCCGCGCGCATGTGGAAAAGATGCGGCTGGCGCACGAGCGCAACGACCTGGCGGCCTTCGTGGAGGCGGATCTGGCCTTCCACGACCTCATCCTGCAGGCGTCGGACAACGTCTTCGTCGCTGTGTTGTTCGAGCCGCTGCACCGCGTCCTGGAGAAGCGGCGGACGGAAACGTCCAAGGTGCCGGACATCCAGGAGCATGCAATCGGACACCACCAGAACATCGCGGATGCCCTGGCCTCACGGGATCCGCACCGCGCCCGCGATGCCATGGACGCGCACATGCAGCAGACCCTGGATGACTTGAAGACCTATGTCCTGGGCGACGGTACCGCCTGACACCGACGCACCGGTCCGGGCGGGCCACAGCGGACGCGCCCGGTGGAAGCACTCAGGCGAGCGAGAGGAAGAGCTTCTCCAGTTCGGCCCGGTCCAGGCTTGGGTCCTCCTGTTGCATGCACTGCTGCAGGCCCGTGGCGATGATGGAGAATCCGGCTTTGTCCAGGGCGCTCGATACGGCAGCCAGCTGGGTCACGACGCTCTTGCAGTCACGGCCCTCCTCGATCATCCGGGTGACCGCGGCAAGCTGGCCCTGGGCGCGGCGAAGCCGGTTGATGACAGGCTTCATGTCTGTGGGATCGAGTTCCATTTGTTCCTCCGGGTTCGATGCGTCAGCTTTTATATCATACCCCCCTGAGTATTTGGAGGACCTCGTCGCCGCGACGGCGACGCGGGCTCCGGGACAGGCTCCGGAGCGGCCATGGGAGCGTCTCCACGACGGGTCGCTAGGGGCATAAGTACCTTGTGCGGCATGCATTATCGGCGTATTGCTGGTGATGTGAACGCCGCCAGGTTCCCCGAGCCGGACGCCGGCCATACCGGCTCCAACACCCCCTCCCCGGGGCCATGGCCGCCGGGGAAACAGGGCTCCGCACGGGGGCAGTACGGCGCCTGGCATTCACAGCCGTGGAGCCGGTACGTCGCCCTGGGGGATTCATTCACGGCAGGCGTCGGCGACCCGGAACCGCTGAGCCCCGGCGGCATGCGCGGGTGGGCCGACCGCATTGCCGAAGAACTCGGCGAGGGTCGCGAGTTCGGCTACGCCAACCTGGCCATCAGCGGCCTGGTCCTTCGCGACATCCTTGACCAGCAACTCGGGCCGGCCTTGAACCTGAAGCCGGACCTCGTCACCCTCTCGGCCGGCGGGAACGATCTCGTGTTCCATCGCGGCGATCCGGACCGGATGGCCGCCGCCCTTGACGATGCCGTGGCCGCGCTCTCCGCCACCGGGGCGACGGTGGTCCTGTTTACCGGCCCGGACTGGGGCGAGACACCCGTGTTTGGGCACATCCGCGGCAAGGTCGCGGTGTTCAACGAGAATATCCGCGTCATCGCCGCCCGGCATGACGGGGTCATCGCCGATCTGTGGGCGCTGCGGCAACTGAGCGATCCCCGGATGTGGGACCCTGACCGCCTTCACTTTTCGCCGCTGGGGCACCACACCATTGCCGCCATGGTCCTGGACACGCTCAGCGTGCCGCACCGGCTGCGGCCGCTGGAACCCAAGCCCATGCCGCCCGGCAACTGGCGGGAAACCAGAGCCGGGGACCTCGCCTGGATGGCGCACTACATGTTGCCCTGGATGGTGAGCCGGATCAGGCCGCGGGCCGACACCCTGCCCCGCCAGGCCAAGCGCCCGCTGCCGGGGCCGCCCCCCGGGTCCCGGCCCCCGGGCCCCGCACCCCTAGTCCGGCCGGGTTCCGTGGGCTAGTCTGCAGGAACGGCCCACAGCCGGGCATCGATGGCGATCACGAGGAGCGAAGTTGTCTAATCACACCTACAGCATTTCTGAAATTGTCGGAACCTCGAACGAGGGTGTCGATGCGGCCGTCCGGAACGGCATTGCCGAGGCCGCCAAGACTCTGCGGAACCTTGACTGGTTCGAAGTCAAGGAAATCCGCGGCCACCTTGAGAACGGTCAGGTCGCCGACTGGCAGGTCACCATCAAGCTCGGGTTCCGCCTGGAACGCTGACCCCCGCTTCGGAGCGGCAACGGCGCGCACCGGGCCGCCTTCGGAGCCAACCCGCAACGCGTCAGGGCGGAGGAGGTCAGGACGGAGAGGAACGCTTCATGCGCTATACGCATCTGGGCCGCTCCGGCCTGACAGTCTCGCGCCTGTGCCTGGGCACCATGAACTTTGGCCCGCAGACCGGGGAGGCGGAGGCTTTCGCCATCCTGGACACCGCGCAGGCAGCCGGCATCAATTTCGTCGATACCGCCAATGTGTACGGCGGGTCGAGCCACCGCGGCTGGACCGAGGAAATCCTCGGCCGCTGGTTTGCCCAGGGGGGCGAGCGCCGTGAGCGCACGGTGCTCGCCACCAAGCTGTTCGGCACCATGACGGACAGACCCAACGAGTCCAAGCTCTCGGCGCTCCACATCCGCCGGGCGCTCGACGCCAGCCTGAAACGGCTGCAGACGGATTACATCGATCTCTACCAGTTCCACCACGTGGACCGGAACACGCCGTGGGAGGAGATCTGGCAGGCCGTCGAGGTCGCCGTGCAGCAAGGCAAAATCCTGTACAGCGGCAGCAGCAACTTCGCCGGCTGGCACATCGCCCGCGCGCAGGAAGCAGCGGCACGCCGGAACTACAACGGGCTGGTCAGTGAGCAGTCGATCTACAACCTGCTGACCCGGGACGTGGAACGGGAAGTGATTCCGGCCGCGCAGCAGTACGGCCTGGGGCTCCTGCCGTGGTCGCCGCTGCACGGCGGCCTGCTGGGCGGGGTGCTGAAGAAGGAGCGCGAAGGCGTCCGCCGCATCGCCGGCCGCGCCCACGAGGCACTCAAGGCACACCAGAAACAGATCCGACGCTACGAGGACTTCGCCGACGAACTGGGCCAGGAGCCTGGCGATGTGGCGCTCGCGTGGCTGCTCCACCAGCCGGCAGTCACCGCTCCGATTATCGGCCCGCGCACGCTCGAGCACCTCGAAGGTTCCATCCGGGCGCAGAAATTGAAGCTCGACGCCGACGCGCTCAAGCGCCTCGACGAGATCTTCCCGGGACACCGCACGGCACCCGAAGACTACGCCTGGTAGGCCGTGACAGCGCCCGGCACCCTGTGGGCAATGGAACGATTTCCGAATCCGGGATGAATCCCGAGTGAACCTTCCGGCCATTTTCAGCCGTTTTAGCCGTGTGCCGGCGAAACCTGCCGGTAGTCGGGTGGCTCTTTTATACTAAGCATGATTAGTATTAGGGCAGAAGGATGAAGCGCACCCGGCGATCCGGGTGCCTCCTCAATGAAAGAAGAAGGAACGATAAAATGGGTTTTTTCGCATTTCTGATTCTGGGCCTCATCGCCGGCGCAATCGCTAAGGCAATCCTCCCGGGACGTCAGGGCGGTGGCATCGTGATCACCCTGATTCTGGGCGTCGTCGGCGCTCTCCTGGGCGGATTCATCGGCAGTGCACTGTTCGGTGTTGGCATCAACGAGTTCTTCTCGCTGTCGACCTGGCTGCTGGCCATCGGCGGTGCGATCATCGTCCTGCTCGTTTACGGCATGATCAGCAAGCGTTCAGTCCGCTAACACGGAAACTGAACGGAAACCGGCCCCGGGTGATCCCCGGGGCCGGTTTTTTCGCACAATTTTGGCAGGACGCAATGGCGTCACGACCGCATTTCGGCGGCACGGCCATTTCCCGGGAACCTCACTTCTTCACGCACGACCGTTCTCATACGTCCCTAAAGAACAGGAGTACAGCATGAAGGGCAAACTTCTTTTCGGCGCCGGACTGGCCGCAGGCTATGTCCTGGGCTCGCGGTCCGGCCGCGAAGCCTACGAAAAGCTCAAGTCCCGGACTACCGACCTCTGGCACAGCAAACCGGTCCAGGACAAGCTCACGGCGGCAGCCGAGACGGTCAAGGATAAAGCCCCCGAGGTCGCCGGACAGCTCACCGAGGCCGCCCGCCGTGCAGGGACGGTCATTGGCTCAGCCGTCCACCGCGACGCGGGCCCGGAAATGTCAGTGCCGGTGGCCGCCGATGTCCAATCCGACCCGGCGCTCACTGACCAGGACGGACAGGACTGGTCTGATGAAGGCGGCGCCACCCCTGCCGGTCCCGCCACCAGCGTTGAGACGGACAAACTGCCCTAGGCAGCTGCAGCGCCTCCCGGTTGAGGGCACCGCCCTCAACCGGGAGGCGCCAAGGTACCGGCCACCACGGTAGCGCCGAGCTCCTCAGAGACCAGCACCCGGGCCGTCAGTCCGTGGCGGCGAAAGATCCCCGCCGTCTGCGTGGCCTGCCGGCGGCTGGTCTCGATGAGCACGTGGCCGCCAGGCGCGAGCCATTGCAGCGCCCCGGCGGCCACCCTGCGCTGCACGTGAAGCCCGTCGGCACCGCCGTCCAGGCAGGTCCGCGGTTCATGCAGGCGCGCTTCCTGGGGCATGGTTTCGATCTCCGCTGATGGCACGTAGGGGGCGTTGACCGCCAACACCCGGACGCGGCCACGGAGTCCTGCCGGGAGCGGAGCATAGAGATCACCCTCGTAGACCTCCCCGCCCAGCGGCCCGACGTTGGTGCGTGCACACGCCACGGCTGCGGGGTCGATGTCGGCGCTGTGGAGTTCGAGTGGGCCGCCGAGCGCCGAAAGCGCGGCCCCGACGGCGCCGGAACCGCAGCAGAGATCGATCACGACGGGTGCCGGGCGGGCGACCCCGAGCGGTTCCAAGCGCCACTCGGTCAAGAGCGCGGCAGCCTCCCGGACGAGGAATTCCGTCCGGCGCCGCGGGACGAACACCCCGGGGCCGACGGCGATGCGGCGTCCGCAGAATTCGGCCCAGCCAAGAATGTGTTCCAGCGGCAGGCCGGCTATCCTCCGGCGTGCCATCGCTTCGAGTGCTTCAGGCGTCGGAGCTGCGTCGAGGAGCAGTCGGGCTTCGTCCTCGGCGAAAACACAGCCGGCGGCCCGGAGCCTGGCTGTGAGGGTGCCGTGCGGGGAATGGTGGCGGATTACTGGCATGGGAGCGCCCTTCGGTCTGATCTCAGACGCCCTCACCGTGAGCTAGCCGCGGCCGGCAGGCCGGCAGCGCCAGGAGGGCACCCTGTCTGGACTTGTGTAAACGGGACCCACCTCCTTTTGCTGCAGTTGCTCGAACTCCCCCATGCTACCCAAGGACAGACCGTCGCGCGGTGATTAATCCGGCGGCATTGAGTCCGGGGTTTGTGACGGCGGTTGACCGCGGCTTCCCGGTCCGGGCTGGCAGGATGTCACCATGGACTCCTTCCCGGCACACGACATCATCTGGACCGGCTCTTACACGGCAGACTCCGGCGGCAGCGGCACGGGGATCGGCGCAGTGGCCGCGGCGGAGGACGGCACCCTGCGCTGGCTGGGTGTTGCGGCGGCGGCTGACTCTCCGTCCTTCCTGGCCGCCCACCCCTTACTTCCTGTGGTCTACGCCGTTGCCGAGCACGCTCGGACGGTCAGGGCCTACCGCAGGGCCGGCGCGTTTGGCCTGGAGCCGGCCGGCCCTGCGTGGCCGGCCGGCGACGCGGCCTGCCATGTCGCCGTCGAGCCCTCCGGCCGATTCCTGGTGGTCTGCTGCTGGGGCGACGGCCAGGTGCTGTACTACGAGCTCGACGCCGACGGCGGGATCATGGACCGGGCCGCCGCCGCGGGGTCCCGAGATCCCTATCGAGGCGCCTCCGGGGGTGCACAGCGGCCCAGCCGTGCCCATGCCGCGCTCATGCTTGCGGACGGCCGGGTGATGACCACGGACCTCGGTCACGACCTTCTGCGGATCTGGAACGTCCGCCCCGGGCCGGTGCCCGGACTGGTTCTGGACCACGAGGTGGTCCTGCCTCAGGGCAGCGGTCCCAGGCACCTGGTTCAGCACCCGGGCGGGCATGTCTTTGTGGTGACCGAGTATTCAATTGAGGTGGCCGTGGCGGCAATGTCGCCGAGCTCGGGGGACTTCCGGCTCGGCTTCGTTGGACCGGCCACGGCCGGCGGGGCGCTGCCGGGAGATTCCGCGGCCGAGATCGCGCTGGCGCCCGACGCCGGGCACGCCTACGTGGGCGTGCGCGGCTCGAACCGGATCAGTGCGCTGGAGGTTGAGGCCGGCGGCGCGGCGCTGCGGCCGGTGGCCGATGTGCCCAGCGGCGGGGACTGGCCCCGCCATCACCTGGTCCGCGACGGATGGCTGCACGTGGCCCACGAACGGTCCGGCGACGTCGTGACCTACCCCTTAGACCCGGAAACCGGGCTGCCGGGCTCCCCCTCGGGCCGGCTGCGAGTGGCGTCACCCACCGCGCTGGTGCCGGCCCGGGCCCGGCTCACGCCACGGGAGTGAGCGGCCGGCGTCTGGAAGCGGGAGGAGCCGCCCTCCACCCGCCGGCGAACAGCCCGGCGGCGTAGTCCCGCAGCGGCGGTACAGGCCGCTGCACCATGGCGGCGGCCGCGGCGGAAGCCTCTTCGGCCGAGGGCCGGTCAGCGGCCTCCATGGCCGTCATGGCCGCCAGGAGCGACACCCAGCGCGGTCCCAGTCCCTGCGGAATTGCGGGCCCTCTCAAGGTGCGCGCCACCAGCGACTCCACATGCGTCCCGGGAAATGCCCTGGCCGCCGTCAGGCACTCCAGGAGAACCAGGCCCAGGGCATAGACGTCCGTCGCCGGATCAGCCGGGCCCCCGTTGGCCTGCTGCGGGCTCATGTAGTGCACGGTGCCGGACGACATTCCCGGCTCGAGCACGGTCCCCGCGGGGGCCGCAATGCCGAAGTCCGCAATCCGCACCGGGGACCTGCGCAGGGAACTCAGCAGAATGTTGGCGGGCTTGATGTCCTGGTGGACGAGTCCGAGCGCATGCACGTGGCCGAGCCCGGACAAGGCCGCCGCGGCCCAGCCGGCGACTTCCCCGGGGTCCCCCGGGCCTGCGTGGATCCGTTCCGCCAGATTGCCGCCAAAGGCGAATTCCTCCACCAGGAAGGGGCGGCCGGCCCACGGGCTTCCGTCCGGAACGCGGCCCTCACCTGCGAACGCGACCACGGCCGGATGATCCAGCCCGGACAGGATGCGGGCTTCTTCATGGATCCTGCGCGCGTGCCGGCCGTCGGGTCCCTCGGCCACCTTGACGGCCACGGGGCGCTGGTTCGCGAGATCAGTTCCGCGGAAGACGGTGGCGGTGGCTCCCCTGCCCAGGAGTTCGTGGATCAGGAAGGATCCCGGCTCGCCCGTGGGCCGGCGTGCCGGAAGGACGCTGCCCGCGAGCACCGGGCGGGCCGCCGCCGGAGCGGTCACCGGCTGTGCCAGTAGGCCGCGGCAAGCGACGCGCCACGCTGGTCGACGCCGTCGAGCTGGAAGCCGCAGCGGCAGCGCCACAGGGCGGGCAGGGCCGCGGAGTGGCCGGCGGGCTCGAACGAGTAGGAGGCCATCGCACCCGGTTCCGGGGACCGCCATTCCATGGGTGTTCCGCAGTGCCGGGGGGCCTGGCTGTCCGCCGCCCAGGGCCGAACCGTCCGCGCCAACCTCATCTCGGGCAGCGCCATATCCGCGTCGGCCAGGGCCACGTGCCCGGCGGACAGGGAACCGTCGCCGGCTCCCCCGTTGGGAGTTGCGGATTCAGTCACGACGCCTACTCTCATTCGATGGTGAGGAACAAGTAGTAAGCATACATATAACTAGTCCAGCTAACTAGTTTGGCGTACTAGTTTTCGCCAGGGGGCTAGGGCTGGTGCCGCTCTTCACTGATGGCCGAGCTCATCCGCCGTAGGAACGTGATGACAACCCGGGCCTCTTCAGCGCTCATGGACTCGGCAACTTCCATCATCCGGCGGTGCATCTGCCCAAGGGTGGCGCGGACCTCGGAGTCTGTCGCGACCGTCGGCACAATCACGAGCGAGCGCCGGTCGGTGGGGTGCGGCTCGCGCCGGACATGTCCACTGGCAACCAGCCGGTCGATCAGTGAGGTGGTGGACGCGGTGGTGATCCCCAGGACGCGGCTGAGATCCTTGGGGCCGGCCCGCTCGCCGGTGGACTTGGCCCGCAGCAGGTAGCGCAGGGCCAGGAGGTCGGTCTCGCCCATGCCCATCGAATCGCGGGTGGATCGCCGGGTCGCCACCTCCGAGGCCCTGTAGTCGCGGAGGGCCTGCAGGATGGCCGCGGGGGGATCCAGCCTGTCATCGGGGCCATACCAATATCCGGAGGCCGGCGTGCCGTGGGAGTCCATCCGGCAATCCTAGCGGAACTGGTAACTAGCCTGCCGTACAATCCAGGATGCCTCGTTGAAGTGCCGGGCCCCGAAGCCCTTCCTGCCCTGGCGGGCGCGTCCGGGGCCGCGCACGCAAAAATCCCCGGCCTCCTGTTGCCAGGAAACCGGGGATTTTCCACTCTTCACGAGAAAGAGTGGGCCCTGTGGGGATCGAACCCACGACCCACGGATTAAAAGTCCGATGCTCTACCAACTGAGCTAAAGGCCCCAGCCAAAAGCGCCCAAGCCAGCGGACAAATCCGTAGCTGCGGCGCGTTTCAGCCCAGTCCATTTCTGGACGATTAATACTGTACCCCAGACGCGGGCCGGCTTTTCACCGTGGCGGGACCGGCGTCGGCCGTCACCGGGGGACCGCCGGCCGATCCTCGATTACCCGGCGGCACTGGAGTAGCGTGGTGGCATGAGCGAGCAAGCAGGATCCAGCGCCCCCGGCCCGCGGCACCACAAGCCGAAACCTTTCGCGCCGATCGATTTTGAACCGTTCGCCGGCGGGGCTGATCCCGCCCGCGTTTCGGAGGCGGCCCATCTGGCCGCCCAGGCGCTCGTGCGCCGCGGCCGCGACAGCGATGACCCCAAGGTCACCAAGCGGCTCGTGAAGCTCGCCGACGAGCAGGGCCTGGAAGCGATCGCCGAAATGTGGGCCGAGAGCCCGGCACGCTCACTCCCCGGTGCCCTGTGGCGCCTGTATGCCCTGCGGGCCGCCACGATCCAGGATCCGGAGCGGATTTCCGTGTACTTCAAGGCGGGAAAGGACACGGCCCAGGTGTCCCATGCGGTGGCCGGCGCTGCCGAGCCGCCGGGAGCGGACGAGATGAAATCCATGGCGGACGCCATCCTCTCCGGAGCCTTCGACGGCGACTTCGACGTCGCGCTCGAACGCTCTGCCGCGTTCTGCCGCGTTGTGGCTCTGGGCCAGGCAACCCTGGCCGACGGCGCCGAGCACAGCAACGAGAACCATGCCAGCAAGCTCACCCGCAACTCCCACCTCCTGGTCAAGACGGCGGAGGACCTCGAACACGCCGCCAACGCGTGGCGGCTCGGCGAATTGGACTAGAGGGCGGCCAGCCGGGCCTGCCTGGCTGCGATGCGCCTGCGGACCCAGCCGGGCCTGCCTGGCTGCGATGCGCCTGCGGACAGAGTTCCGGCGCCGCGACGGGCACGCACGGCGGGGGCAGGCTGTCAATGTTGACTTGATTGAACCTACGTAGAAAACTAAAAGCGGTGCCGAACCGCGAAACCCCCGGGCTTCAACATTTAGCCGCCTAGAGCGGCCTACCGCCGAGAGGCGTATCCGGTTCGGCACCATTTTTATGCCCTTTTGACGGTGACTTTCCCTACGGCTTTGACTGCTGTTTTGCCTGCGGTTCAAACTGCGGCATTGCCTGCGCCGACATACGCCGCGTCCGGACGGTCCGGGCCGGGCCGGACGGTAAAGTAATGCGTATGCGCTGGTCTCCGTCAAGTCACACGGCCGGCCGAGTCCACCCGCGAACCTCTCCCCGGAAGACCGGTGACACCACGTGAAGCTGCGCCTGTTCCCGCAGGAATCCGCCGGGCTGAACCTGCTCTCCCAAATGGCGCGCCAGATCGTGCTGGCAACCGGAACCCTGTCGGAGATCCTCGGCGTCCCGGCCAGTGAGCATGCCCGGCTGGTGGAGGACATGCACAACCATGAAGCTAAATCGGCGGAGCTGCACTTTGCGCTCCTGACCCACATGCGGACCAGTTTCGTGAACCCGCTGCCCCGCGAGGACATGTACGCGCTGTCCCGGTATCTCAACGAAGCGATCGAGAAACTCGATGCCGCCGCCGAGCTCGTCTCCCTCTACAAGCTGGAACGGCTGCCCAAACGCGCTGCGGACCAGCTGGAAATCATCAGCCGGCAGGCCGAGCTCACCGTCGACGCCATGCGGAAGCTGAACAACCTGGACGACCTTGAGGACTACTGGATCGAGATCCTGCGCCTGGCCAAACGTGCGGAACGCACGCACAGGGTCTGGGTTGCGGACATGCTCCGCGAGATGAAGTCGACGCAGTACGCGCGCAACCGCGACATCGCGAACCAGCTCGTGGAAGTCACCAAGGACATGCGCCGGATCGCCACCCAAGTAGGCAGCATCATCGTCAAGGAATCCTGACGTGATGATCTTCTTCTTTGCCCTGGTGCTGATCTGCGCCGGGGCGTTCGCGTTCCTCAACGGCTTCAGGGACGCGTCCTCGTCGGTGGCCCTGGCCGTGCGGACACGGGCGCTGACCCCCACCGTGGCGGTCCTGCTGGCCGCCCTGTTCAACTTCATCGGCGCCGGACTGAGCGCCGCCCTGGCGCTGGCTGTCAGCCAGGCGTGGGTGTCGCTTCCGCCAGGCACGAACGGCCTCACGATCCTGCTGGCCGGGCTGCTCAGCGCCATCCTGTGGGGCATCTACATGTGGTGGCGCGGGATTCCGACTTCCTCCACGCACGCCCTGGTCGGCGGTCTCGCCGGAGCAGGGGTCGCGAGCGTCGCCGTCGGCGGTCATCCCGTCACCGGTGTTGACGCTTCCCTCGTGTACCAGGTGGCGCTCCCTCTGCTGCTCTCACCGGTGATCGCTTATATCGGGGCGTACCTGCTGGTCTGGCCCGCCAGCTGGGCCGCCCGTTACACGCCGCCCAACGTGGTCAACTCCCGGTCGCGGCGCGCCCAGGCCATCGCCGCGGGCGCCGTTGCCTTCGGCCACGGGCTGCAGGACGGCCAGCGCACCAGCGCTGTGGTGATCCTCGCGCTGGTAGCAGCCGGGCTCTCCGACGGAGGTTCCGTGCCGGTGTGGGTGGCCGTGCTGACCGCCGTCCTGCTGTCGGCCGGAACGCTGGCCGGGGGCTGGCGGATTTCCTACACGATCGGCTACCGGCTGACCCGGATCGACCCCCTGCGCGGATTTGTCTCGCAGATGTACAGCTCGGTGATGCTGCTCGTGGGCGCGATCGGGTTGCATTGGCCCGTCTCCACAACGCACACCGTGACGTCGGCAGCCCTTGGCGCCGGCGCCAACCAGAGCTTCCCGGGCACCAACCGCAAGCTGGTGATCCGCATCCTGGCGCTCTGGGCCCTGACCCCGGTTGCCACTGCCGCCGCCGCGTTCGTCCTTCAGCTGGCGCTCTCGCCGCTGGCAGGGCTGTAGGACTCCTCGATTGCTCCGCAGGTGCCCTTTTGAGGGCTCAAAACGGCACCTGCGGAGCAATCGACGAGCGGGTTGGTCTATCCGAAGCGGCCGGAGACGTAGTCCTCGGTGGCCTTCTCGGTGGGGTTGCTGAAGATGGTCGGGGTGTCGCCGAACTCGATCAGCTTGCCCGGCTTGCCGGTACCGGCAATGTTGAAGAAAGCCGTCTTGTCGGACACGCGGGCCGCCTGCTGCATGTTGTGCGTCACGATCACCACCGTGTACTGGTCCTTGAGCTCGTTGATGAGGTCCTCAATGGCGAGCGTCGAGATCGGGTCCAGGGCCGAGCAGGGCTCGTCCATGAGGATCACCTGGGGCTCCACGGCGATGGCACGGGCAATGCACAGGCGCTGCTGCTGGCCGCCGGACAGGCCCGAGCCCGGCTTGGACAGGCGGTCCTTGACCTCGTTCCACAGATTCGCGCCCTGCAGGGAACGCTCCACCAGGACATCAGCCTCGCCCTTGGAGATCTTCTTGTTGTTCAGCTTCACGCCGGCCAGCACATTGTCCCGGATGGACATGGTGGGGAACGGGTTGGGGCGCTGGAACACCATGCCGATCTGGGAGCGGACCGTGACCGGGTCAACGCCGGGGCCGTAAAGGTTGTCGCCGTCCAGCAGCACCTCACCTTCAACCCGCGCACCGGGAATGACCTCGTGCATGCGGTTCAGGGTGCGCAGGAAGGTGGACTTGCCGCAGCCCGAGGGGCCGATGAAGGCCGTGACCGACTTGGCGTCGATGTTGATGTTGACGTCTTCGACGGCCAGGAATTTGCCGTAGTAGACGTTCAGGTCCTTGACGTCGATGCGCTTAGACATGGTGTTCCTTCACTTGCTGGAGGTATTGACGGCGGGCGCGGCGCTGGCCTAGCGGCCGGTCTTTGGGGCGAAGAGGCTTGCAACCAGGCGGGCGCCCAGATTGAGCAGCATCACCAGGATGATGAGCACCAAGGCCGCGCCCCAGGCCCGCTCGGAGGACGGGTCCGGGTTGGACGGTGAAGTGGGGTTCAGGATCTGGGTGTAGATGAAGGTGGGCAGCGAGGCCATCCAGCCGCTGAACACGTTGGTGTTGATGGTGGTTGCGAAGCCGGCGGTGACCAGGATCGGCGCGGTTTCGCCAATTACGCGGGCGATCGCGAGGGTGATGCCGGATGCGATGCCGGAGATCGCCGTCGGAAGGACCACCTTGAGGATGGTCCGCCATTTGCGGACGCCAAGGGCATAGGCTGCCTCGCGGAGCTCGTTGGGGACAATCTTCAGCATTTCCTCGCTGGAGCGGACCACCACGGGGATCATCAGCACGGAGAGTGCGACGGCGGCGACGGCACCGGTCTTGGTGCCCGGGCCGACCACGGCGAAGAAGGCGGCCGCGGCGAACAGGCCGGCCACAATCGAGGGGATGCCGGTCATGACGTCCACGAAGAAGGTGATGGCACGGGCCAGAGCGCGGTCCTGCCCGTATTCCACGAGATAAATCGCGGTCAGCAGTCCCACAGGGACCGAGATGAGGGTCGCGAGCACCGTGATCAGCAAAGTGCCCACGATCGCGTGGTAGATGCCGCCCAGCAACGGGGCGCCTTGTTCCACGGTCTTGTTGTCGAAGGCGCCGGTAACGCCGTTCATGGAGGTGGTGAGGAAGCCGGGATCCAGGAGCCCGGGGAGCCCGTTCACCAGCACGGTCCAGATCACCGAGACCAGGGGCAGCAGGGCAATCAGGAAGGAACCCACGACGAGGCAGGTCGCCAGCTTGTCCTTGGCCTTGCGCGAGCCTTCCACAACGAGGCTCCAGCCCACCAGGCCGGCGGCGAAGAGGATGGCGGAGACGAGTCCCCAGCCGAAGGCGTTGAATCCGATCAGGGCCAGGATAGCGGCGCCGAGGATTAAGGCAACGGCCAGGACGATATACGGTGCGGTCTTGGGCAGCTGGCCTTTGGTGAGGGCCGAGCGCTTCCGGACCGGGGTCAGGGTGGAGGTCATTTAGTTGGCTCCCGAGAATTCTTTGTGCCGGCTGATGATGCCGCGGGCGATCACATTCACGCCGAGGGTGATGACGAACAGCACCAGGCCGGCGGCGATCAGCGTGTTGACCTTGAGCCCGCTGGCCTCGGGGAAGTTCAGGGCGATTTCGGCGGCGATGGTCTGGTTTCCGGTCTGGATCAGGCTGGCGGTGAGGGCGCCGGAGGAAAGGACCAGCGCGACGGCCATCGTCTCTCCTAGTGCCCGGCCCAGTCCCAGCATCACGGCGCTGATGATTCCGGGCCGGCCGAAGGGCAGCACGGTCATCCGGATCATCTCCCAGCGGGTGGCGCCTAGTGCCAGCGCGGCCTCTTCATGCAGCTTGGGGGTCTGCAGGAAGATCTCGCGGGTCAGGGAGGTGATGATCGGCAGGACCATGACGGCGAGGACGATTCCAGCGGTGAGGATGGTCTTGCCGGTGGCCGAGGCCGGGCCCTGGAAGATCGGCAGCCAGCCCATGTTCTTGGCCAGCCAGTCGTAGGACGGGGAGATTTCCTTGGCGAGGAACGCAACACCCCAGGCGCCATAGACCACGGAGGGGATGGCGGCGAGCAGGTCGACCACATAGCCGAGGCCGGAGGCGAGGTTGCGCGGGGCGAAGTGCGAGATGAAGAGCGCCACACCGATGGCGAGCGGGGTGGCAATCACCAGGGCGATCACGGCGGCGATGAGGGTGCCAATGACGAGCGGCCAGATATAGGTGAAGAATCCTTCGCCGCCCTGGATCTGGTCGGCCGGAGCCACGAGGGCCGGGATCGCCTGGACGACCAGGAACAGTGCCACGCCGAAGAGCACGGCGAGGATCAGACACCCTGCCGCCAAGGTGGCGGCGGAAAAGACTTTGTCACCGGTGTGGCCTGCGCCCCGGGACTTGGTCAGGGAGGTGGTGGTCACTTCATGGTCCTTCGGTTTGGGTGGGAATCCGGGCTGGGGACGCGTCTGCGCCGGGGTCCGGCAAATCCTGGTTCTTCGAACAAATGCGTCGGTTCCCTGCCCCGTCGCGGCCGCCGGTGGCGGCCGTTTCGGAACAGGGAACCTTCGTCAGGCTGGTGTCTCCACTATGCCTTTGAGCGCAACGTTTCCCTAGGCCTTGCCCTTGACTGCCTCGAGGGCCGTCTTGACCTTGCCCTGGAGTGCCGCGGAGAGCGGTGCCGACTTGGCGGAATCGGCGGCGGCCTTCTGGCCGGCGTCGGACGCTGCGTAGTTCACAAAGGCCTTGACGAGGTCGGCGGTGGCCTTCGTGTCATAGGTGGTGCAGACGATGTGGTAGGACACCAGGACGATCGGGTAGGCGCCCGCAACCGTGGTGGTGCGGTCCAGCTTGATGGCGAGGTCGTTGGCGTTGCGGCCCTCGACCGGCTTGCCCTGGTCAACTGCCTTGGACGCGGCGTCGGCGGAGATCTTGGTGAAGGAGTCGCCGACCTTCACCTGCGCGGTGCCGAGCTTGCCGCTGACTGCGGAGTCATCGGCGTAGGTCACGGCGCCCGGGGTGTCGGTGACGGTCTTGACGACGCCGGAGGTGCCCTTGGCGTTCTCGCCCTTCAGGCTCGCAGGCCAGACGCCGGCGGCCTTGTCGGTCCAGACCTCGGGGGCGACGGCGGCCAGGTAGTCGGTGAAGTTCGTGGTGGTGCCGGAGTCATCCGAGCGGTTCACCGGGGTGACCTTGAGGTCCGGCAGCTGGACGCCCGGGTTCAGGGCCGCGATGGCGGGGTCGTTCCAGTTGGCCACCTGGCCGCGGAAGATCTTGGCAATGGTGGTGGCGTCGAGCTTCAGGTCCGTAATGCCCGGCACGTTGAACGCCACGGCGATCGGGGAAATGTAGACCGGGATGTCGAGAGCTCCGTCGGGGCCGCACTTGGCCTTGGAGCTGGCGAGCTCGTCGTCTTTGAGGTAAGCATCGGAGCCGGCGAACTGGGCCGAGCCGTCGAGGATCGCCTTGCGTCCGGCGCCGGAACCGTCCGGGGAGTACTGCACGGTGGCACCCGGGTTCGCGGAGGCGAAGTTGGTCTTCCAGACATCCATGGCCGCGCCCTGGGCGGTGGAGCCGACGCCGGTCAGGGTGCCGGTGACAGCGGGACCCGAGGCGGACGGCGCGGCGGACGTAGCCGCGTTGGTTGCGTTGTCCGAACCGCAAGCGGTCAGCGCGAGCGCGCCAACGGCGATGACAGCGATAGCCGCGTTGCGGCCGAAGCGGAGTGCCTTCACTTAGATGTACCCCTTCCAGGGCTTTGCGTGCCGGGCCGGAGAAGGCCCGCAAGGATGCGTACGGTTTGTACCTTTACCGAAGGTAGGTCGCCCAGATGAAGAGAATTGCGGTCCAAGGTGAACGGCTGGTTAACGACGCCGGACCATTGGTTTACATCTGCCGGGTCACCATTGTGTTCTGTGCGTCACAGTCGTATCGGTGAAGCCCCACAAAGAACCCTTGGGACAGACCCGCGTGCCGCACTGCCGCGCCTGCCCGTTGCGCCCGTGCATTGTGCCGTCCCGGCCCATGACACGGCCGTGAACGGCCGGGACGGGGCAGCAAATAGACTGGAGGGCATGGCCTCCGCGACTGGACTCTCCGCAAGCGCACGATTCCTGCGCGGCCGGATCCGCACCGGCTTTGTCCGGAGCCGGAACTCCCTCATGCCGGCCATCCAGATGACCGCGTGCGCCGTGGGCGCCTACGCGTTCGCCGAATACGTCCTGGGGCATAGCGGGCCGTTGTTCGCTGCCACCTCATCCCTGATTGCCCTCGGTTTCTCCCGCGACCCCAGGCTTCGCCGCGTCATCGAGGTGGGCCTGGGCTGCACCCTCGGGATCGTGGTCGGGGACTTGCTGCTGCACTGGCTGGGCTCCGGGATCTGGCAGGCCGCCGTCGTTCTCCTGTTTTCCATCCTGCTGGCCCGGTTTCTGGACAGCGGGACCATCTTCACCACCCAGCTGGGTCTGCAGTCAGTGCTCGTGGTGCTCCTGCCCGCGCCGGCCGGGGGCCCGTTCACCCGGAGCATCGATGCCGTGGTGGGCGGAGTGTTCGCGCTGCTCGTGACCATCCTCGTGCCCAAGGACCCCCGGCGTGAACCCCGCAATGACGTCAAGAAGCTCCTGCACGAGCTCGCCGAGGTGCTGCGGGAATGCGCCTCGGCGCTGAGCTACAGCGACGCCACCCAGGCCTGGCATGCGCTCATCCGCGGGCGGAACTGCCAGCCCCTCATCGACGCCATGCGGCAGTCGCTGCGCGCTTCCGGCGAGGTGGCCACCCTGGCACCCGCCTACCGGCGGCACCGGGACGAGCTGGACCAGATGGATCAGTCGCTCGACTATATAGATCTCGCGCTTCGCAACAGCCGGGTCTTTGCCCGCCGGCTAACCAGCGCCATCAACCATGCGGCGCTCTCGGACGAGGCCACCCAGAACATCGCCGAGATCCTGCAGGAGACGGCCGCCGCCGTCGACGAACTGTCGCTGGGCCTGGCCGAGGTGCACGACGGCACCCGCCGCGCCCACCTGCGCACGGCCCGCTCCGAGCTGCGGCAGATCGCCGGGCGCCTGCATCCCCGGATCCTGGACGTTCACCGGCTCGAGGGCGAAACGGTGGTCATGCTGTTCCGGCCGCTCATGGTGGACCTGCTCGAAGCCGCCGGCGTGGATTCCGGGGAAGCCCGGGACATCCTTCCCCCGCTCTAAGTACGGCCCCTCACCCCGGCCGCGCCGTTCGTTGTCGCTGCCCCCGGATAGTGTGGACCAATGGCTACAAAGACTTCCCGGGGGCCGAAGGCACCGGGCTACAAATGCGCCGAATGCGGCTGGACGACCGTCAAGTGGGTGGGCCGCTGCGGCGAGTGCCAGGCGTGGGGCAGCGTCGAGGAGACCGGCACCGCCGTCGCCCGGACGACGGCGGCCACCACGGTCCTTGAACCTGCCCGCCGGATCGCCGACGTCGACGCCACCACGGCGGCCTTCCTGCCCACCGGAGTGGACGAACTCGACCGCGTGCTCGGCGGCGGGCTGGTGCCCGGCGCCGTGATCCTGCTCGCGGGCGAACCCGGGGTGGGCAAGTCCACCCTCCTGCTGGACGTTGCCGCGAAGTTCGCCCGCACCGCGCAGGACGTCCTGTACATCACCGGCGAGGAATCCGCCGCCCAGGTCAAACTCCGCGCGGACCGGATCGACGCCGTCGCCGAATCCTTGTATTTGTCGGCCGAAACGGACCTCGGGCAGGCCCTGGGGCAGGTGGAAAAACTCGAACCGCGACTGCTCGTGGTGGATTCGGTGCAGACCCTGAGCAGCGCCGACGTCGAGGGAAGCGCCGGCGGGGTGTCCCAGGTGCGCGAGGTTGCGGCCTCCCTGATCGCCGCGGCCAAGCGCCGGAACATGACCACGCTGCTGGTAGGACACGTGACCAAGGACGGCTCCATTGCCGGGCCCCGCCTGCTGGAACACCTCGTGGATGTGGTCTGCCAGTTCGAGGGCGAACGGCACTCCCGGCTGCGCCTGCTGCGCGCCGTCAAGAACCGCTACGGACCTACCGACGACGTCGGCTGCTTCGACTTGAACGAGGACGGCATCGAGGGCCTCGCCGATCCCAGCGGCCTGTTCGTCTCGCGGACGAAGGACCCGGTGTCCGGAACCTGTATCACGGTGACGCTCGAGGGCCGCCGGCCGCTGCTCGCCGAAGTCCAGGCGCTGCTCGCCGAGAGCGCCAGCTCGCAGCCCCGCCGCGCCACGAGCGGCCTGGACAGCTCGCGCGTCGCGATGCTGCTCGCCGTCCTGCAGCAGCGCGCGGGCTGCCTGCTGAACAAAGATGACTCCTATGTGGCAACGGTCGGCGGAGTCAAGCTCAGCGAGCCCGCCACGGACCTCGCCGTGGCCTTGGCCGTGGCTTCCGCGAAGGCCAAGAAGCCCCTCCCCCAGCGCCTGATCGCCTTCGGCGAGGTAGGCCTGGCAGGCGAAGTCCGTCCTGTCCCCGGCATTAACCAGCGCATCCAGGAAGCACACCGGCTCGGCTTCACCCATGCCGTGGTGCCGTCCAGCCCCAACGGGCACGGGCCGGTGCCCGCGGGATTCACGGTCCGGGAGGTCGGCCACCTGGCCGAGGCACTGGGGCTGCTGATCAGCTGAAGCCCGGGCAGCCCTGGAACGTGGCGCCTGCAACCGGAGCCTCCGGTTGCAGGCACAAAGACGACTTAGGGCCCTAGCACTGGAGCGCCGGCGGACGCACGATTGGATTGTGGCCAGGGACGGTTGCACGGGATGCGGCCGGCCCGGCCGGCGCGACCGCGGCGAAGGGATGCGTCATGATGTGGGGTTACGGGTACCAGATCGGCTGGATGTGGCTTTGGGGCGTGTTGCTGCTCGCCGGGATTGCGGTGCTGGTCATCCTGGCCATCCGGCTCGTGACAGGCGGGGTTCGCCATGACGGCGGGGGCGTGGCGCCGGGCCCGGGCCAGCATGGTCCCGGGCAGTATCCGCCGCCGGGGCAGGTCACCCCTCCCGGTTCTTTTCCTGCTCCCAACGGACCTGTTTCCCCGCTCCCCGGACGGTCCCAGGCCCGCCTGATCCTTGACGAACGCTTTGCCCGGGGCGAGCTCTCCGCCGAGGAGTACCGCGAGAGCCTGAAGGTGCTGGGTGAGGAGTCCTAGTGCAGCCGCTCAGCCGCCGCAGCGCCCTGCTCCTGGGCGGTCTTGGCGTGGCCGGAGCCGCGGCCGGCGCAGCGGGGCTCGCCTGGACGCTGACGTCCCTCGGCGCGCCGGTTTCCGGGGCTGCCCTGACGCACCCGGCCGAACTTCGCAGCGCTGGCGGCAGCCTCGCGCTCGAGCTGGAGGCGGCCCGGGGTCCTGTGCAGCTTGCCGGCCGCCAGGCCACGGCCCTTGGCTACAACGGGACCAGCCCCGGCCCCACGCTGCGCCTGCGCGCAGGTGACGTGCTCAGCATCCGGCTGACCAACCGCTTGGCTGAACCCACCAACCTTCACGTGCACGGGCTCCATGTGTCCCCGGCGGGGGCTGGGGACAACGTGTTTGTCGCGGTGGACCCCGGCGGCAGCTTTGATTACGAATACCGGCTGCCGGCCGACCACCCGCCCGGCGTCTACTGGTACCACCCCCACCACCACGGCATGGTCGCGGAGCAGATCTTCGGCGGCCTTTTCGGCGCGATCGTCGTCGAGGACGCCGTCCCCCTTCCGGTGTCTATGGACCGCGTCCTGGTGGTGTCCGACACGGACCTGGACGCCGCCGGAAACGTCCGGGACGTTCCGCCATCAGAACGCATGGCCGGCCGGGAAGGCGGGCTGGTGCTCGTCAATGGCCAAAGCAACCCTCTGCTTAGCGCCCTTCCCGGGCAACGGGAGCGGTGGCGGCTGGTCAACGCCTGCGCTGCCCGCTACCTGCGGCTGCAGCTGGACGGACAGAGCATGCAGCTGCTCGGCATGGACTCCGGGCGCTTCCAGTCGCCGGCAGCCGTGGAGGAGGTGCTCCTGGCGCCGGGGAACCGGGCCGACCTTCTCGTGACGACGATGGCCGGCGAGTCCGTTCTCCGGTCCGCTTACTATGACCGCGGCAGCATGCCCGGCATGATGGGCCGGGGTCCCGCCGGACGGGCCCAGGGGGACCCCTCCCAGGGCGTCTCCCTGGCGACGCTCCAGGTAGCGGGCGAATCCGTCCCCGGCCCCTCCGGGGTGCCGCCCCAGCCTGCCCCCGCGGATCTGCGCCAGGCACCTGTCGCCGCGCACCGGCAATTCCTGCTGGCAGCCGGCATGGGCGGAGGGAGCATGGGCGGAGACGGCACCGGGATGATGGCCTTCACCATCAACGGCCGGGAATTCGACGAGGCCAGGACGGACACCACCGTAGCGGCCGGCAGCGTGGAGGAGTGGACCGTGGTCAACACCAGTCCCATGGACCACCCGTTCCACCTGCACGTCTGGCCGATGCAGCTCATCTCGGTCGATGGCGCAGCCCCCGCCTCCCCTGCCTGGCAGGACGTGGTCAATGTGCCCGCGAACGGACGCGTGACCGTCCGGATTGCCTTCAGAGACTTCACCGGACGATCCGCGTATCACTGCCACATCCTGGACCACGAGGACCTCGGGATGATGGGCGCCATCGAGGTCCGCTGAATCACTCGACCTCTTGCGCGAAATACCCCCCCGGGGTATGTTGGGGCGTAGCCATCAATGACTGAGCACCCTTCAGGAGCATGCATCATGGAACACCGGCACACCGGCCCCGGCGTTGACAAGAGTGTCGACCAACACACCCACAGCCACGGCCCGCACGGGACGCCGCACGGTGGCCACGGGGTGCATGCGGCCGCCCCCGCCACGGCAGGCCCAGCCGGGGACAGCCACATGGTGCACAGCCAGGGACAGCATGCCGGGCACAGCGTCGCGATGTTCAGGGACAGGTTCTGGCTGAGCCTGGCCCTGGCCGTTCCGGTGGTCTTCTTCAGCCCCATGTTCGCGGATCTCCTCGGCTACGAGCCGCCCGTCTTTCCCGGCTCGGCCTGGATTCCCCCGGTGTTCGGCACGGCGATCTTCATCTACGGCGGCCAGCCCTTCCTCAAGGGCGGCCTCAGTGAGCTGAGGACGCGCAAGCCGGGAATGATGCTGCTGATCGCGATGGCCATCAGCGTTGCCTTCATCGCCTCCTGGGTGACCAGCCTGGGCCTGGGCGGTTTCGACCTCGACTTCTGGTGGGAGCTGGCGCTACTGGTCCCCATCATGCTGCTGGGCCACTGGATCGAGATGCGCGCCCTCGGCTCCGCCCAAGGCGCACTGGATGCCCTGGCAGCTCTTCTGCCCGACGAAGCCGAACGCGTCACCGGCGCCGGGACGGAGACTGTCAGCGTCTCCGAGCTCCGCGCCGGAGACACCATCCTGGTCCGCCCCGGCGGCCGGATGCCGGCCGACGGTACGGTCAGCGACGGCCAGGCCGAATTCGACGAATCCATGATCACCGGCGAATCGAAAACTGTTCTGCGAACACCGGGGGATCCCGTGGTGGCCGGCACCATCGCAACGGACAACTCCGTGCGGGTCCGGGTGTCAGCCATCGGCGAGGACACCGCCCTCGCCGGGATCCAGCGTTTGGTGGCCGAGGCGCAGGCATCGTCCTCCCGGGCCCAGGCCCTCGCCGACAGGGCGGCCGCGTTCCTCTTCTACTTCGCCGCCGGAACCGGCCTCCTCACCTTCGTCTTCTGGACCTTGATGGGCAGCGTCACCGACGCCGTCACCCGCACCGTGACCGTCCTCGTGATCGCCTGCCCCCACGCCCTGGGCCTTGCCATCCCGCTCGTCATCGCGATCTCCACCGAGCGGGCAGCCCGGGCGGGCGTCCTGATCAAGAACCGGATGGCGCTGGAGCGGATGCGGACGGTCGACGTCGTGCTCTTCGACAAGACCGGAACCCTGACCCGGGGCGAGCCGGAGCTCAAGGGAGTCGTGAGCGCCGCAGGCGCCGGCACGGCAACCGGCCAGGACGCAGTCCTGGCCCTCGCGGCCGCCGTGGAAGCCGACAGTGAACATCCCGTAGCCCGTTCCATCGTCGCCGCCGCCCGGGAACGGGGGCTGGAGATTCCGACGGCGGACGGGTTCACCTCGCTGACCGGCCGCGGAGTCCGTGCCACGATCGGTGGCCGCACCGTTTACGTGGGCGGCCCTGCACTGCTCCGGGAACTGGGTCTGCAGGAGCCCCCGGCTTTGGCCGCCGCCACCGAGGCCTGGCTGGAGCGCGGCGCGGCTGTGCTCCACGTGGTGGACGGCGGCACCGTGCTGGGCGCTGTCAGCCTCGAGGATGCCGTACGGCCCGAGTCCCGCCAGGCCGTCCGAGCCCTCCAGGCCCGCGGCATCAAGGTGGCCATGATCACCGGCGACGCCCGGCAGGTCGCGCAGGCCGTCGCCGCCGAACTAGCCATCGACGAAGTGTTTGCCGAGGTCCTGCCCGCGGACAAGGACAAGAAGGTGGCAGAACTACAGGGCCGGGGGCTGAGAGTGGCCATGGTGGGCGACGGCGTCAACGATTCCCCCGCGCTGGCACGGGCGGAGGTGGGGATTGCGATCGGCGGCGGCACGGATGTGGCCGTGGAATCCGCCGGTGTGGTCCTGGCCGGCAACGACCCCCGGGCCGTGCTGTCGATGCTCGACCTGTCCAAGGCGAGTTACCGGAAGATGTGGCAAAACCTCGTGTGGGCCACCGGGTACAACATCATCTCGGTGCCGCTGGCGGCCGGGGTTCTGGCCTTCGCGGGGATCGTCCTCTCCCCCGCCGCGGGCGCCGTGATGATGTCGGCGTCGACAATTGTGGTGGCCCTGAACGCGCAATTGCTGCGCCGGCTCAAGCTCAATCCGGCTTCTGCCGGCTGAGCGGAAGAAGCCAGGCATGCCGGAGACGAACCCCCGCGATTCATCATTCGGGCGATCCTTTGCCCGCGTGGGCCCGCGGATGGACGCCCGTGGGGCGGCGGAGCACCGTCGGCGCCTCGTGGAAGCGGCGTACGGCGTCGTCGTCGAAATCGGAGCGGGCTACGGGGCCACCTTCCCGTTCTACCCTTCCGCGGTAACGGGCGTGCTGGCCCTCGAACCTGATCCCACGCTCCGGGGGTTGGCCCGCGCTGCTGCCAGCAAGGCGCCGGTGCCCGTCACCGTACAGGACGGCGTGGCGGAAGCGCTGCCGGCGGCGGACGCCTCGGTGGACGTGGTCGTCTCCAGTTTGGTGCTGTGCAGCGTGGCGGACCAGGCGACCGCCCTGGCGGAAGTGGTCCGGGTCCTGCGGCCCGGCGGCATGCTGCTGTTTTATGAACATGTCCGTTCGGCGCACCGGGTGCTGGGGGCCGCCGAAGACCTGATCACACCGTTGTGGAGCCGCGTGGCAGGCGGATGCCACCCGAACCGGGACACCGCTGCCGCGATCGCCGTGGCCGGCCTCACCGTGGAGGGCCTGGAGCGCTTCGGCTTTTCGGCCCTCCCCGGCAACCCGCGGCTGGCCCACGTCCTTGGGGCGGCGAGCAAAGCCTGAGCCCCCCGCCGGCGTGACGTTCCGTCCAGAGCGGCTCCGTCCCAACCTCCCGGCCCAACGTTCCCGGGCTCAAACGCTCCCGGGCTCAAACGCTCCCGGCCCAACGTTCCCGGGACGGCACGCAAAAGGACGCGCCACGCGAAAGGGACGCCCGCCACTATGGCGGACGCCCCTTTCGGCGATGCTCTCCGGGCGGACCCGGCCTTGGTGGCTAGGCCTTTTTGGGAGGCAGGGCCAGCTTGAAGATCTTGGCCCATGTGGAGCCGACCTGCTTCAGGAGCGGGCCCGTGGTGTACGGCAGTCCGTAACGCCGGCAGATCTCCTGCACCTTGGGCGCCACTTCCCCGTAGCGGTTGGACGGCAGGTCCGGGAACAGGTGGTGCTCGATCTGGTGCGAGAGGTTGCCGGTCATGAGGTGCATGAACTTGGAACCGGAGATGTTGGCCGAGCCGATCATCTGCCGCACGTACCAGTCACCGCGGGTCTCGCCCTCGACCATTTCCTCGGTGAAGGTGTCAGTACCTTCGGGGAAGTGGCCGCAGAAGATCACCGCGTGCGCCCACACATTGCGGACGGCGTTGGCTGTCAGTGTGCCGTAGAGGGCCTGCTTGCCTGAACCGGTGAGCATGGCGACGGCGGGCGTGGCGGCGTAGTCCTTGGTGAACTGCTTGAGAGCCTTGCGGCCGAGGGCCTTCAGGTCCCGGACGAGGGCTTCCTTGGATTTCCTGCCCTCCTTGAAGTCCTGGAGTTCGAGGTCGTAGATCGCGATGCCCCACTCGAAGACGGGGGCCAGGAGCGCGTTGTAGACCGGATTGCCCAGGTTGAACGGCGTCCACTTCTGCTGGGGATCCATGCGCAGCAGGTTGTATCCGACGTCGTTGTCCTTGCCGATCACGTTCGTCCAGCGGTGGTGGAGATCGTTGTGGGTGTGCTGCCAGGAGCGCGCGGGGGTGACGAAGTCCCACTCCCACGTCGTGGAGTGGATGTCCGGGTCCCGCATCCAGTCCCACTGGCCGTGCAGGATGTTGTGCCCGAGTTCCATGTTTTCCAGGATCTTGGCGAGGCTCAGCAGGGACGTGCCGGCGACCCAGGCGGTCTTGTTCTTGCTGACCAGCAGTGCGGCGCGGCCGGAGATTTCCAGGCCTCGCTGGATTTTGATCATGCGGCGGATGTAGGCGGCGTCGGAGGATCCGCGTTTGGCGAGGATGTCGTCCTTGATGGCGTCAAGTTCGCGGCCCAGCTCCGCTACCTGCTCGTCAGAGAGGTGCGCGGCTGCCGGCGGACGCACCAGCGGACTGCCGGACTCGGCAAGGGCGCCTGGCCGCTTCTTCGCGGCCGTGCGCACCTTTGCTGCCGCGACATCGACGGCTGAACCGCCTACGGCGGGGGTGTTCGCGTCGGGGGTGTCGGCGTCGGATAGATCAGGCGTGTTGGAAACAATCGTCATACGGTAATACTCCTCAGAGGTCGAGGTTAACGGGGCCGGCGGCTGCCGACACGCACGTCTGGATTAGTTGGCCCGGCTCGCCGTGCACTTCGCCTGTGCGAAGGTCGCGGACGTGGCCGGCCCGCAGCGGGATGAGGCAGCTGTGGCAGATGCCCATGCGGCAGCCGCTGGGCATCAGGACTCCGGCGTCCTCGCCGACATCGAGCAGCGGGGTGTCGCCGTCGGCCTCGACTTCGCGGTCGGAGGCCTCGAAGGTGACCAGGCCGCCGTCGTGCCCGGCACCGGCGGCGAGGCTGGTGGTGAAGCGTTCGATGGTCAGGGTGCCCGGCCGGACTGCCGCGGACGGCGCGGCGTCCTCGGCTTCGGCCTCCCAGAGCGCCTCGGTGTCGTTGAGGAAATCCTCCGGACCGCACGCGTAGGCGGCGCGCTGGCGCCAGTCCGGGCACAACCGGTCCAGATCGGCAGCGGAGGTGAAGTCCAGCCGTCCGCGGTCCCCGGTGAACCAGTGAGTGACGCGGAAGTTGGGGAACTGGTCTGCGAGCTCGGCGAGTTCCTCACGGAAGATGGCGTCCGCGGCGGTGCGGGCCGTGTGGATGAGGACGACGTCGGAGTCGGGACGGTGCGGCACGAGGGTGCGGATCATCGACATCACGGGGGTGATTCCGCTGCCCGCGGTGAGCATGAGCAGCGGGCGCGGGTGTTCCGGCAGGACAAAGTCGCCCTGCGGGGGCGCCAGGAACAGGATGTCGCCGGGTTTGGTGCCGCGGACAAGAGCGCCGGAAACGGCTCCCATGTCGGTAACCGTGATGGCCGGATCCTGCCCGGCGGGGGCGCTGAGCGAATACGACCGCCAGTGGCGGACACCGTCGAGCTCGACGCCGATTCGGGCCCACTGGCCGGCAAGGTGCGCTTGCCAGCCGCGGCCGGGGTGGAAGAAAATGGTGGCGGAATCGGCCGTTTCTGGAACCACCCGGGTGACTACGCCACGCAATTGGCGTGCGGAGAACACAGGGTTGAACAGCGACAGAATGTCTTCTGGAGCTAGGGGGGTGGTCAGTAGAGATGCGGCGCGCGCCAGCTTACGGAGCCGGATCATTCATTAACCATATGTCAGTTTGCGCCATACTTCTTCACCCAAGGCATACGATCGACTGTAGAAAACTATCCCGCCGCAACAACTCGTTGGATTGTCTATGAACGCCTCCCCTGTCCGGGAGCCCGCCGGCTCCGCTCCCGCCTACGATCCGCCGTGGCTGGCGTTGCCCCGGGAGGTCAGCGACATGCTGCGGCCCAGGATGCCCGGCATCGTCGAGGCCATCATCGAGGCCGTCCCGCAGCTTGTTCCGGCGTATGCCAGGCCGATTGAGGGGCGGTTCGGCCGCGGCCTGAGGAGGGGTGTGGCCGCGGCGCTGGACCGGTTCCTGCAGCTGCCCGGGACCCGGCTACCGGCGCTGTCCCAGGAAAGCCGGGATCTGGTGGCCGGGCTGGGCAGCGGGGAATTCCGGCAGGGCCGGAGCATGGACGCCCTGCTGAGCGCCTACCGCATGGGTGCCCGCGTGACCTTCCGGGAAATGTCCCGGGTCTCGGTGGAACACCATCTGGGCCAGGGCGTCGTGGTGGACCTGGGGGAATCGATCCTCGCCTACATCGACGAGCTCTCGGCCGTGAGCGCCGAGGCCTACGCCTTCGAACAGTCCGAACGCGCCGGAGCGGTGGACCGCCGGCGCACCGAACTGCTGGACCTGCTCCTGCTCGGCCAGGCCGACGAGGCGGCCCTGCGCCAGACGGCGGCGATGGCGGACTGGTCCCTGCCCCAGCGCATGGCGGTGGTGACCCTTCCGCTGGACCGGGCAGCCGGGCTGCGGCTGCGGCTCGGCCCAGGAGCCCTGGTGATTGAACGCGAGACCGACGTCGTGGCCCTGGTGCCGGCGCGGAAGTCGCAGTCTGCCCGGGAGGAGCTGGACCGCGCCCTGAAGGGGCGCGGAGCCTCCGTGGGGCCCTCCGGCGGCTGGGAAAAGGTCCCGGATTCACTGCGGCTGGCCGTGCTGGCGGCCGCGGCGCTGCCGCCGCGCGAGGGGCCCGAGGACCCACCGATCTGGGCTGACGAGCACCTGGCGCAGGTGGTTCTCGCAGCGGAGCCCTCGGCGATTACCGAGCTGGCCAACCGCCGACTGGCACCGCTGGAAGGACTCCGGCCGGCGCAGCGGGAGCGGCTTGCCGAAACCCTGCTCTCCTGGCTGCGCCACTGGGGCCAGCGGGCCCCCGTGGCCGCCGAACTCGGGATCCATCCTCAGACCGTCGGTTACCGGGCGGCGCAGTTGCGCGAGCTCTTTGGCGACGCCCTCGAGGACCCGACGGCGCGCTTCGAGCTTGAGCTGGCCCTGCACGCCGGCCGGCGGTAGGCCGCTTACCCGGCGAGTTACCCGGCGAGCGCCTGCCGGCTGTGGAGCCGCAGTTCCAGGTCATGCATCACGAGCGCCGCCAGGTCCTCCAGCGCGGAGGTGTCCTCGTCGCTGAACTCGCGGGGCTCACGGTCCAGGATGCAGAAGGTGCCCAGGTTGTAGCCGTCCGGAGTGCGCAGCGGCACCCCGGCGTAGAACTGCAGGCCGAAATCGCCCGCCACGAGCGGATTGGACAGCGTCCGGGGATCCTTGGTGGCGTCCTGGACAATCCAGGCATCGCCCTGCAGGACTGCGGAGGCGCACAGTCCGGGATCGCGGCCGATTTCGCTGACGTCCGTGCCGTGGTGGGCCTTGAACCAGATACGGTCATGGTCCACCACGCTGACAATCGCCACGGGCACCGAGAACATGCGTGCGGCGAGCGCCGCGATGCGGTTGAAGGCTCCGTCCGCCGGGGTGTCCAGGATCCGGTACCGCTCGACCGCCTGCATGCGCCCGTCTTCATCGGTCAGCAGAAGAGCCGCGTCCCGGCGGTGGCGCCCGGCGCCGTTGATGACTTCCTGTCGCAGGGCCAGGGACACTTCCCGGGCCGGCGGGCGGGCCGCCGGATCCCTGTCCAGCATGGAGGTCAGCAGGGCCACCCACATGGGCGCGAGCCCTTCGGGGATGTCCGGGTCGTTGAGTAGGCGGGCCAGCGCGGACTGGACCGGCGCGCCGGGGTAGGCCATCTTCCCGGTCAGGCCTTCCAGCAGGACCAGCCCCAGCGAATAGACGTCGCTGGCGGGGCCGGCCGGTTCTCCGGCGGCCTGTTCGGGGCTCAGGTAGGCGGGGGTGCCTGAGCTGTCGTCCGGGTCTCCGTGGTGGCCTTTGCGGATGGTGATCGCCACGCCGAAGTCGCTGAGTTTGGCGCGCGGACGCCGGTCCTCCACGCTGTAGTCCACAAGGAGGATGTTGGCCGGTTTGACGTCCCGGTGGATGATGCCGTGGTGGTGGATGTGTGCCAGTCCGTCGGCGAGATCGTGTCCGATCAGCGCCATGTGGGCTGCGGACAGCGGTCCCTCGGCCGAGCGGCGGCGGAGGTCGGGGCCGCGGACGAGTTCCATCACGAGGTAGCTGAGCTTGCGGTCGGGGTTGCTCAGATCCGTCCCGGCATCGAACAGCGTCACGAGGGCATGGTGGGCCATCCCGGCGAGGATCCGCACTTCGTCGTTTTGCCGGCGGATGCGTTCCTCCTCCACCGCATTTTCGTACACGGCGCCGTCTCTGAAGAGCTTGACTGCCACTTCGCGTCCCAGGACCTCGTCCGTGGCACGGTACACGCTCGATTGGCTACCCCGGCCAATGAGTTCTTCGAGCCGGTAACGCCCGCTCAGCAGAAAACCGGGGTCCATGGTTATTGTCAAAGGTTTACGTGGTCCCTCTAATGGGGCCCGCCGGTGAATATCGGGCGGATCAGTCCAAAGCCGGAAACCGACCCGGCGCCCGCATCGTTAGCAAGGTTACTTATGATAACGCGGAAACCGGATTCCGGAAGACTCTCCAGGGAACCTTCCGGCACCGGCGCCTTGCCGCTATTTGGCGGGGTTGTGCGTGCCGATCGGAACCAGGGTGAGGTCCGGGTGGTTCTTTTCGATCCGACGCAGGGCCCAGACGTCGTTGAACAGGGCCAGATATTCCCCGTCGGACCGCAAGAGAACCTCCGCGCCGGGCACGTTGGCCAGCGCAGGCGTCGCATCCGCCGTCGAAATCCGGGCCAGGGAATACGGGAGCCGCTCCAGCCGCATGGGCGCGCTGAAGTCGTGCGCCATGCGGTCTTCAACCACCTCGAACTGCATGGGGCCGACGGCGGCCAGAACGGGCGCCTGGTCGCCGCGGATGTCGGAGCGGAGCACCTGGATGACGCCCTCGTGCTCGAGCTGTTCGATGCCGCGGCGGAACTGCTTGAACCGGCTGGGGTCCTTGGAGCGCGCCACCTGGAAGTGTTCCGGGGCGAACAGCGGGATCGCGGGGAACTCCACGGGCTGGTCCAGGAACAGGCTGTCCCCCACGCGGAGGGAGGAGGCGTTGACGAGGCCCACGACATCGCCCGGGAAGGCTTCATCGATCACCTCGCGTTCGCGGCCGAAAACCTGCTGGGCGTACTTGGTGGCGAAGGACTTTCCCGTCCGGCCCTGGGTGACCACCATGCCGCGCTCGAACATGCCGGAGCAGACCCGGATGAAGGCCACGTGGTCGCGGTGGGCCTTGTTCATGCCGGCCTGGACCTTGAAGACGAACCCGGCGAAGGGGGCATCGACGGGGCGGGGCTCGCCGTCGACGTCGGGCCGCGGCGCGGCCGGCGGGGCGAAGTCGACAAGGGCGTCGAGGATTTCCTTCACGCCGAAGTTGAGGGCTGCAGAGCTGAAGAGGATCGGCGTCGCTTTGCCGGCATGGAAGGCCTCGACGTCGAACGCGAGGTTGGATTCGATGACCAGTCCGGCCTCGTCCACCGCGTTGGACCAGTCTTCGCCCTGGCTGGCGGCGGCCTCGTCCGGGGTGAAGTACTCGGTGAGGGCGATGTTGGCGCCGGCGTTGTTGCGCTTGAACTGCGCGAAACGGTCGTTGCGCAGGTCCCAGACGCCGCGGAAGTCGCCGGAGATGCCCACGGCCCAGGTCAGCGGCATCGGCTGCAGCCCGGTGCGCTCGGTGATCTCGTCCATGAGGGCCAGTGCGTCCAGGCCCGGCCGGTCCCATTTGTTGATGACGGTGATGATGGGCAGGTTCCGCTGCTTGCAGACCTCGAAGAGCTTCATCGTCTGGGTTTCCAGGCCCTTCGCGGCGTCGACCAGCATGACGGCGCAGTCCACGGCTGCCAGCACACGGTAGGTGTCTTCCGAGAAGTCGGCGTGGCCGGGAGTGTCCAGGAGGTTGATGACGGTGTCCCGGTAGGCGAACTGCAGTGCGGCCGAGCTGATGGAGATGCCGCGGTCCTTTTCCATCTGCATCCAGTCCGAGACCGTCTCCTTGCGGTTGGCCTTGCCGCTGGAGGCACCGGCCGTGCCGATCACCTTGGCGTGCAGCGCGAGGGCCTCCGTGAGGGTGGATTTGCCGGCGTCGGGGTGCGAAATGACCGCGAAAGTCCGGCGCCGGGCCGCCTGCTTGTGAATCTCCTGGACTCGGGCGGGGCTGAGGACTTCTTGAGACACGATGCTACTTTCGCTGCGGCTGTGGACGGGTCACGGCGCGGAGAGCCCGCGGTACACCCAAGGATCCAAGTTTATCGCAGGCCGTGGACCCGCACGAAGTGGCGGCCAAACACCTTGTACCAACACCGCGCAGGGCACCACGCGCGGCGGCCGCCCGGCTGCACCAAAGTGCCGCCGCCGACGGGACCCGCGACAGCCATTCCGGGGGCTTCGCGCGCACGTCGCAATGGACCACTTTAAGGCTTGCCTGTGCGGAAGTGGCTCTGCTTTACCCCTATCATGGGGAGAGCGGGGAACTGAGTACTTTTGATCCTGCCGGTGGACCCTGGAAACCGGCGTACCTGCGGGCCAGTGCCCGCACCTTTGAAGGGAAATCTATGGCTCGGAGCCCTGAAGATTCGCTCAAGGCGACTCTGGCCAGAGTGGCACCGGGCACCGCCCTACGAGACGGTCTGGAACGCATTCTCCGCGGACGCACCGGCGCGCTGATTGTGCTCGGCATCGACCGGACCATAGAGTCCATCTGCTCGGGCGGCTTCGAGATCGGTATCGATTTCTCCCCCACGCGGCTGCGCGAACTGGCCAAAATGGACGGCGCCATTGTCTGCGACAAAGATGCCAGCAATATCCTGCGCGCGGCGGTCCAGCTTGTCCCGGACTCGAGCATCGAAACCCAGGAATCGGGCACCCGGCACCGGACCGCGGAGCGGGTGGCCATCCAGACCGGAGTCCCTGTCATTTCGGTCAGCCAGTCGATGCAGATCATCGCACTGTACGTGAACGGGCTGCGGCATGTCCTGGAGGGCTCGGAGAAGGTCCTGGCCCGCGCCAACCAGGCCCTGGCAACCCTGGAACGCTACCGCTCGCGCCTGGACCAGGTGACCAGCTCGCTCTCCGCCCTGGAAATCGAGGCCATGGTGACGGTCCGCGACGTCGCGGTCACGCTGCAGCGCCAGGAAATGGTGCGCAGGATCTCCGAGGAAATCTCCCAGTACGTCCTGGAACTGGGCGAGGACGGCCGCCTGCTCTCGCTGCAGCTCGACGAGCTCACCGTGGGACGAGGCCCGGGCAGCGACGTGATCATCCGCGACTACTCCGGCCCGGCGGCAACCGCCGAGGACATTGAGAAGGCGGTCAAGGCCCTCGTGAGCCTGGGCCCCACCGAGCTGATCGATCTGGGCAAGATCGCCGGGATCGTCGGCTTCGCCGGCGGCGAAGCGAACCTCGACGCCGTCGTGCAGCCGCGCGGCTACCGCCTGCTCTCCGGCCTCAAGGCCGTGCCGAAGGCTGTCGCCGACCGCCTGGTGGACCACTTTGGCGGCCTGCAGTTCCTGATGGCGGCAACGATCGATGACCTCATGACCGTGGATGGGATCGGTGACCAGCGGGCCAGGACCGTCCGGGAGGGCCTGAGCCGCATGGCCGAGGCCAGCCTGCTGGACCGCTTCCTCTAGCCCGCCTCACCTTTCCGACACCCTTCGACGGGAACTAGTTGAGCTGGAATACGGCCTTGTCGCTGGTCTTGTTCGCCAGCCGGGCCGTGAAGACGTAGTAGGCGCCGCCGGCTCCGGGCTTGGCGGCGACGGGTTCGCAGCCCTGCACCGTGCGGTTGCGCTGCCACGGGAAGTTCGCGGTCTCGCTCTTGCCCGGCGCGATGGTCTTCATCAGGTCAGTGCTCTCCGCCTGGCAATCCTTGGACGAGAAGATCCGGTCCGAACCGCTGGTGATCATGTATTCCATCTGCGACGTCCCGATGTTGACCGTGCACGGCACCTTGTTGTTGTTGGTCACTTTGAGGGTTAGCAGCGGCTTCTCCCCCGCGGCATAGACCTGTTGGTCGGTGGCGGCCGTGACGATCAGCAGATTCTGCTCGCAGCCATCGCCCGATGTTGTGGGGGTGGGAGTGGCCGACGGGTCCTCCGAAGCCCCGGGGCTCCCCGACGCTGAGGCTGTTGGCTGGTTCGACGGCGCGGCACCTGCCCCGGACGGCTCGCCCGACGGCGCCGTTCCCGCTCCGGAAGGCTGACCTCCGCCCAGGGCGTTGGAGACGGCGGCAAAGCCGCCGAAGGCGACGGCGAGGACGATTAGCAGGACCACGCCCGCAAACAGCCGGCGTCGGCGGTACACCGGGCTGAGCGGACGCCGTCCGGGCCTTCCGGCGGATTGGCCTCCGCCGGGTCCTTTCGGCCGTGAACCACCCGTTGCTGAACTGCCTTGCCTGACCATTCTTCTAGCCTAGAGAACCCTGCGGGCTATGGCGTCCGACCACGCCGCGGGACCCGCAGCCGTCCGGATCGGTTCGCCGGATCTATTACGCTGAATGGATCGAAACTCTAACCCACACCCCTTCCGTCGATGCCGTGGCGCCACCCGGATCCCGGGCCGCCGGGCCGCTTCCCTCCGGTGAGCTTGCCGCCGGAGGGCTTGCCGTTGCCGCGGATCTGCCCGCCCTCCACACCGCGCTGGATGACTGGTTCGCGTCCAACGCCAGGGAGCTGCCGTGGCGGGCGGCGGAGTGCACGCCTTGGGGCGTGCTGGTCAGCGAGGTCATGCTCCAGCAGACACCGGTGGTCCGGGTTCTGCCGGTCTGGGAGCAGTGGCTGCGCCGCTGGCCGGAGCCGTCCGCCCTCGCCGCGGAGCCCGCGGGGGAAGCCGTCCGGTCCTGGGGCCGGCTGGGGTATCCGCGGCGCGCGCTGCGCCTGCACGCGGCCGCCGTCGCCATCAGGGACAGCCACGCCGGGGCGGTCCCCGGCGCCTATACCGAACTCCTGGAACTCCCGGGCGTGGGCAGCTACACAGCAGCCGCCGTTGCCGCCTTCGCCTTTGGGCGCCGGGAAACGGTGGTGGACACCAACATCCGCCGGGTCCATGCACGCCTGGTCTCGGGCTCGGCGCTGCCGTCGCAGGCCCTGACCGCAGCCGAAATGCGGCTGGCGGCATCGCTGCTCCCGGAAGACCCGGCCGCCTCGGTCCGCTGGAACGCCTCCGTCATGGAACTCGGCGCGATGGTCTGCACGGCCCGGGCCCCCAAGTGCGGGCAGTGCCCGGTCCGTGACTCCTGCGCCTGGCTTGCCGCCGGCGAGCCGCCGCCGACGTACACGCCAAAGGGCCAGTCATGGCATGGCACGGACCGGCAGGTGCGCGGCGCTGTGATGGCTGTCCTGCGGGTGGCCGAGGACCCCGTGGCGCCGGAACTGTTCCACCGGGCCCCGGCGGACCTGGGCTTCGAACCGGATGGAATCGGGATTCCGCTCGCGGCCCTGCACCGGCTCAATGCGGCTCCCGAACAGCTGGAACGCGCGCTGGCCGGCCTGCTGGGAGACGGGCTCGCGGAGCTGCACCGGGGCGGCTTCCGGCTCCCTGCCTGAGGATCTACGCTGGAGCATGCGCAAGCTGGCGGCCGTGGCCGCTCTGGCCCTCACCGCCGTCCTGGTCACCTCGTGCCGGCCGGAGGCCGTTTGTCCGGCGATCGCGCAGGCGCCGGTGGTGTCGTTGACCGTGGACCGGGAGTACGCCCCGTCCGTGAAGACCATCCACCTGTTGGCCTGCCAGGACGGCCGCTGTAAGGAAGCGGACCTGGAACTGGTCCCGGGGAGCGTCGCCGTGGACCAGGGCTGCAAACCGGGCCCCTCGGGCCTCGACGGTGTCTGTTCGGCCACGTCTTCCCCCGACGGCACCCTGACCGGGATGCTGATGATGGAGACGTTGACCGCCAACCGGATCGAGGTGACGGCCACGGGCACGTCCAACACCGGGGCCCCGCTGCCGGCACGGACTGCGGCTTTCACACCCCGGGTGGCGCATCCGTTTGGAGAGCAGTGCGGAAGCTTCATCACGGCCCACGCGGTGCTCGACGCGGCCGGCCTTCGGCCGTCGCCCTAGCTCATATTCCCCGGACTCCGAGGTGCCCGGCCCGGACATCTCTCCGCGCCCGGGCTACGCCCGGCCGGACAACGGCTACGGCTCGCCGAACCCCGAGCTGACGAGGCGTTCCAGATAGCCCACCGCTTTGGCGGCGTCCGGGCCGCTGGCCTCCACATGCAGGACGGTTCCCTTGCCGGCGGCAAGCATCATGAGCTCCGTCATGGAGGCCCCATCCGCCCCGTTGACGGTGACGTCGGCATCCATGCCGGACAGTCCCCCGGCGATCTTGGCTGCCGGCCGGGCATGCATGCCGGCCTGGTTGACGAGCTCGAAGTCCCCCGTGGCGTCCGGCGGCTGCTGGTGCACGTGTTCAGCCTCCGCGGGGTGGACCGGGGGCCGGTAGACGGCTTCGGCGGCGTCCTTCACCGCCGCTGCGTCGGCCCCCGTCTGTGCCGCCACCGCTGCGGCCACGAGTCCTTCCACGAGGGGTGCGTCCGCGAGCAGCACGGATTCCGGACCCGCCGCGAACTCCGCTGCGGACTCGGCCGTCATCACGGCGGATCCGAGGTCGGTGAGCACCACGACGCCGTCACCGGCGGCCTGTTCGAGGGCCGCCATGACCTTCTCCAGGCTGGTGCCGATCCGGCCGTCGTCGGTGCCTCCGGCGGGGAGGATGAGGACGTCAGGCGCCATTTGCGCGGCGAGTTCGGCGGCGCCGTCCGCGATTTTTGCACTGTGCGAGACGACGACAAGCCGGACTGTCATTCGGCTGCTCCGGCCGCGGCGCGCAGGATCAGTGCGCTGGAGACCGCTCCGGGGTCGCGGTGGCCGATGCTGCGCTCCCCCAGGTAGCTGGCACGGCCCTTGCGGGCGAGCATCGGATCCGTGGAAACGGCCCCTGCCTCGGCCGCTTCCGCCGCAGACACGAGGACTTTCCGGACGTCGCCGTCCCCTGCCGCGGCAGCGGCCGCCTCGATCGCGGGCGTCCACGCGTCCACCATGGTCTTGTCCCCGGACTCTGCCTTTCCACGGGCGACGATTCCGTCGCGGGCGGCCTGCAGGGCCGTGGCCAGTGTGGCGGCGTCGACGTCGGAAGTGTCTCCCAGTGCCGTGGCGGCCCGCAGGAATGCCGTGCCGTACAGCGGGCCGGCGGCCCCGCCGACCTTGGACATCAGCGTCATGGCGGTCAGTTTCAGGGCCGCGCCCGGGGTTTCCGGCGGCGCCTCGGCGAGCTTAACCATTACGGCCTTGAAGCCGCGGTCCATGTTCTCGCCGTGATCCGAGTCTCCGATTGGCCGGTCCAGCTCGATCAGCTCAACCCGGTGCTCCGCCATGGCCTGCGCTGACAGGGTCAGCCAGCGCACGGCCCAGCCGACATCCAGCCCCACGGTCAGACGCCCCAGCGGAGGGCCGCGGTGTGCACGGGAGCGTCCCAGAGCGACGTCATTTCGTCATCGAGGCGCAGGACCGTGATGGAGCAGCCCTGCATCTCAAGGGACGTGATGTAGTTGCCCACGAGCGAGCGGGCCACGGTGACACCCTGCTCCGCCAGCCTCTGCGCGGCCCGGCGGTAAACGATATACAGCTCGCTCGCCGGGGTGCCGCCCATGCCGTTGACGAACAAAAGCACCTTGTCCCCGGAACTCAGTCCGAGGTCGCTGACCACGGGGTCCAGAAGCCGGTCGGTGATGCCGTCGGCGTTTTCCATGGGGATTTTGTGCCGTCCCGGCTCGCCGTGGATGCCGATCCCGATCTCGATCTCGTTTTCCTCGAGCTCGAAACTGGGGACGCCCGCGTGCGGAACGGTGCAGGCGGACAATGCCACGCCCATGCTGCGCACGTTCTGGTTGACGCGGTCACCGATCGCGGCGACGGCGTCCAGGTTATCGCCGCGCTCGGCGGCGGCGCCGGCGATCTTCTCGACCAGGACCGTGCCGCCGACGCCGCGGCGGCCCGCGGTGTACAGCGAGTCCTGCACGGCGACGTCGTCGTTGACCAGGACGGTACGGACCTCGACGCCTTCGGCCTGCGCGAGTTCGGCGGCGGTCTCGAAGTTGAGGACGTCGCCGGTGTAGTTCTTCACGATATGCACAACGCCGGCGCCGGAGTTCACGGCCAGCGTGGCCGGCAGGATCTGGTCGGGCGTGGGCGAAGTGAAGACGGCGCCGGGAACGGCGGCGTCGAGCATGCCCATTCCCACATAGCCGCCGTGCAGCGGCTCGTGTCCGCTGCCGCCGCCGGAGACGAGTCCGACCTTCCCGGCCACCGGCGCGTCCTTGCGCACGATGTACTTGGGGTCGGCAAAAACGGTCACGAGGTCGGCATGTGCAAGCCCGAACCCTTCCACTGACTCGTCGACCACGGCTTTGGGATCATTGATGAGTTTCTTCATGGCGGTGCTCCCTGGATGGTGTCCTGGCTGCTTGCTTAGACCCTACTACCGGGGCACGGCCGGCGGTAGGCTCCCGTTTCCCCTTGTGAGGCTTCCCGCCGGGGCTGCGAGCGCCCGTGCCGGCGAGACGGTGCCGCGGCGGGCTCTTGGGCTCCGACGACGATTCAGACTTGCGTGTCGGCCCATGCCGGAAAGTGCGGCCAGGCATCGCCGCCCAACCAGGAAAACGGCGGCGCGGCGAGACGGCCCTTGCGGGTGCGGGACGCGGCCGGCGGCCCGGAGGCGGATCCGGGGCCGGCCGTTCGTCCGCCTACGGGTGCATCGGCATCGGGCGACAACTGATTCGCAGGTTCCGGCGATGGCTGGTCCGGCGTATCGAGCGAGTGGACCCGCGGCGCTGCCGGGGCGCTGGCGGCTGTCCTGCGCATATCTTTGCTGGGCGAAGCGGAGAAATCGGGAAAAATCACGTCGTTATGCAATTTTTTGCCTCCGGAAGTATGGCGGCCCACCCCCTGGGCCGGCATCAGTTTATCCACCAAATTTATTGAATGGAAGCCCCCGTCCTGCGAGGCGCCGCGGGGTGCGGCGGGGTGCGGCGACTGCCCGCCGCCGGCCCTAGAACGCCGGGGCCGGCCCCGGAACTGCCGGGGCAATCGCGTGGCCATGCCGGAACAGATTCTGCGGATCCAATTCTGCTTTGGCTTCGCTGAGCCGGCGGCGGGAGCCTTCCGGCCAGGCCCTGGCGGCGTCGTCGGCGGATTCGACGTGGCCGTGCATGTTCACGGCGGTGCCGCCGGTTCCAAACGGTGCCAGCGTCCGGCGGGCGGCTGCGATGGCTGCCGGGACAACGTCGGCGCTCTCGGGCATCATGACGCCCACCGCGAAGAACGACCACGCGGCGTCCCGCCCGGCCACGTGGTCGCCGTGGCTCGAAGGCGCCGCCGGGGCTGCGAGGGCTCCGCCCATCAGCCGGATCTCAGCCAGGAGGAGGGGTGCGTTGCTGTCCGGGCCGGCGACTTCCAGAAGGGCCTCCGCGAGTGCCTCGTCCAGTTCATTTAGCAGCATGCCGCCTTCGCGCACCGGGACGGGATGCTCCGGATCCAGGTGCACCGCATCGACCTGCGTGAATGGCAGCGGACCGGAGAGGTCTGCCAGGACCGGGGCCACGCCGCGCATCGGGTCAAGGAGGCGTTGGCCCTCAGCGGCAGTCCCTTGCCACGCGAACCGCAGGTGCATCACGAAGCGCCCACGCAGTAACTCCGGGATGTCCTCGAGTTCGGGCAGCCGCAGGAAGGCGAGCGAAGCCGAGGCGTCCGCAGGAAGCGCCGGCGCCCATTCACGGAAGGCCGCGAGGACTTCCCGGGCCCGTTCCCCGGGATAGAAGATTCCGCCCGCGTAGAGCTCGCCGGCCGGGAAGAGCCTGAACTCCATGGCGGTGACGATGCCGAAGTTGCCCTTGCCGCCACGCAGGAGCGCAAACAGCCGGGGGTTGTTGTACTGGTCCACGCGTTGCTGGACGCCGTCGGGCGTCACGACCTCAACGGCCAGCACATGGTCTGACGCGAAGCCATACTTTCGGCCGAGCAGCGGCAGCCCTCCGCCCACGGTGTAGCCCACGACGCCGACGTCGGTGGCGGATCCGTGCAGGCCCATCAGCCCGTAGGGTGCGGCGGCGGCCACGACCTCGCGCCAGCGGATGCCGGCGCCGACCCGGGCCGTGCGCTCTTCCGGGTCGATGTCGAGGTCCAGGAGCCTGCGGGTGCTGACCAGGAGCCCGTCCGTGATGGCGTTGGCGGCACCGTGCCCCGTGGCTTGGACCGAAATCGACATGCCGCGTTCGGCGGCCCAGCGGACGGCTGCTGCGACGTCGTCGGCGTCGGCAGCGGCGAGGACCAGGTCGGGGGTGTGGCGGGTGGCGAGGTTGAAGGCCGCGGTTTCCTGGTCATAGGCGGAGTCTCCGGGGAGGTAGACGAGTCCGCGGACGCGCAGTTGGAGGGAGGTCCTTTCGTGAGCGGAGGCGTGAGGGCGCATGGGGTACTTTCAGCTAGGCGGATCGCTCCCCAGCGAGCTCTTAGAAGTTTATAGATCGAGTGGATATATCGGAAGATCTACAAATCAGGCATTTTGGGCGCGCCCTACAGCTCCTTGATCATCCGGGTGTTGCCCAGCGTGTTCGGCTTGACCCGCGCCAGGTCCAGGAACTCGGCGACGCCTTCGTCATGGGAGCGCAGGAGCTCGGAATACACCACAGGGTCGACGGCGGTCTGGTCAGCCATGACTTCAAAGCCGTGCTTCTTGAAGAAATCCACTTCAAACGTCAGGCAGAAGACGCGCGACACGCCCAGGTCCCGGGCGTCCTCCAGCAGGCGCTCCACGAGCGCGTGCCCCACGCCCTTGCCGCGCCAGGCATCGGAGGCCGCGAGGGTGCGCACCTCGGCGAGGTCCTCCCACATTACGTGCAGCGCCCCGCAGCCGATCACCTCGCCGTCGTCCGACTCGGCAATCCGGAATTCCTGCAGGCTTTCGTAGTAGGCCACGGTTTCCTTAGCCATGAGGATCCGCTGTTCGGCCAGCGGCGCAACCAAGGTCTTGATGGCGGCGACGTCGCCGGTGCGGGCAGGGCGGATACGGATCGTCTCAGTCACAGCCCAATCTTACGGGTGCCCCGGGGGCCGGCCCGCGGCCGGCCCCCGGGTCCGCGGCGTCAGAGACCCAGTTCGTCAGGGACGGGGAGGTCCTTGTCCAGCAGGTGGCGGGCGAGGAAGTGCTCCACGACGCCGTACCAGACCTTGGCGTGCTGCGGCTGCAGGATCCAGTGGTTCTCGTCCGGGAAGTACAGGAAGCGGTGGTCGGTTTCGCCGTTCGCGTCGGCCGCGAGCTGTGACTTGGCCAGCAGTTCGTACCAGAGCCGGAGCCCCTCGCCGATCGGCACGCGGTAGTCCTTGTCGCCGTGGATGACCAGCATGGGAGTCCGGATGTTGTCGACGTGCAGATGCGGGGAGTTCTCCATCGCCATCTCGGCCGTCATTTCCTTGAGCCAGTACTGCGCAGCGTCCGTGGTGGGCCCGAACTGGTCCAGGGCCCAGAGGCTGGCGTGCGTGATGATGGCCTTGAAACGGTCCGTGTGCCCGGCTACCCAGTTGGCCATGTAGCCGCCGAAGGACCCGCCCATGGCGGCCGTGCGCTCCTGGTCGATGTCGGGGCGCTGCACGACGGCGTCGGTCACGGCCATCAGGTCCGTGTACGGTGCCTTGCCCCATTCGCCCCAGCCGCGTTGGATGTGGTCCTGGCCGTAGCCGGTGGAGAGGGCCGGGTCCGGCAACAGCACCGCGTAGCCGCGGGCTACCAGCAGCCAGGGGTTCCAGCGCCAGGTCCAGGCGTTCCAGGATCCCAGCGGGCCGCCGTGGATCCAGAGCAGCAGCGGGGCCGGGTTTGCGGCGGACGCGCCCTCCGGAAGGGCCAGGTACGCGGGCACCCGGGCGCCGTCGGCCGCCGTCGTCTCCACTCGTTCGAGCGTCCCCTTGAACTGCGGTCGCTCGGCCGGCGCCGGCAAGCGGACGACGCCGCCGGAGGCGAGGTCGATCCGCACGGGTTCGGCGGGAAATTCGTAGGAGCTGCGCAGGGCGTAGGCGCTGTGCCCGTCCGGTGCGACCACGACGTCGGTGTACGCGGCGTCGTCGGCTGTCAGGCGGGACACCTGGGAGGCCTGGCCCGGTCCCCCTGCGACCGGGATCCGGAAGACCGGCGCGGCGCCGTCCTCGTCCGCGGTGACCAGCAAGGCCGATCCGTCCGGCAGCCAGGCGGCGGGGCGGGCCCAGCGGTCCCAGTCGTGGGCAAGGGGCGTCAGCGCGCCCCCGCCTGCCGGTACGGCGACGTCGAGAAGGTGGAGCTTGATCTGCGGGGCCGCAAACGGGGTGGTATCGCTTTCACTGACCACCACGAGGCTCCGGTTGTCCGGGCTGACAGGTCCCGGGTAATAGTGCATCCCGTCCGTGTCCAGCAGCACCGTCCGGGTGCCGGTGGCGACGTCGATCGCCACCAGCACGGAGCGCGAATCGGCGTTCGCCAGCGGCTTCGTGAAGCTGCTGTAAATGGTCCTGCCGTCCGGGCTGATCACCGTCTGGGCGTCCCTGAGCCTGTTGCCGGCGTCGGGCGTCAGGTTGCGGAGCTTCAGCGGCGGCGCGGCGTCGACCGTCGTCGGCTTTCCGGACTCCAGTGGCTCTCCGGGTTCGACGGCGAACAGCCGCGGCTGCGCCGGGCCGAGGTCGGCGTCCCAGTAGCGGACGGGGTAGCCGCTGTGCAGGATCGCCGCGACCTTGTTGTCCTTGCGGGCCTTGCGGCGTTCCTCGTCGTTGTCCTCGTCGGTGGAGCCGGCGAGGACCGGGGCCGCGACCGCCAGGGTGTCCGCATCCGCGGCTGCCAGGACGCTGCTGATCCCGCCGGCGCGGGAAAAGGCCACCCGGGCTTCGCCGCCGCCGGACGGGAGCATCCAGAGGGCATTGACGGGGTCGGCCTCGGGGCTCTCCGGATCGGGACGGGCGGAGGTGAAGTAGAGGTCCCCGTTGGCTGCAAACACCGCGCCCGCTTCCCCCTTGGCGCTGCGCGTGATCCGGCGGGCCTGCCTGGACCCATTCGGGTCAACTTCCCACAGCGCGGCGCAGTATTCGGTGCCCTTGGCGTTAAGCGTGGCCACCGTGGTAACCAGCCGCCCGCCGTCGGGGCTCAGTGCCAGACCGCTCACTCGGGGAATTGCGAGGTAATGGTCCAGGTCATGGAAAGGGGTCTCGGGTTGTTCGCTCAGGGTCACTGAGTCCTTGGCAGCCATGCACCGATTCAACACCTCCTGTGGCGTCGATCACAAAAAGTTCACTGAGAGTGAACCGGCCGCTTCAGAGTGCCCGGGTCCTTCCGGGGCACGTCGGCCGGGTCGGCCTGCCGCCGGAATCGCAGCGTCCTTTCAGGGGGGCTTGGCATGATGGGTCCATGAACCCTGAAAAGTCCCTGCCCAGACGCTCCATGTTGCTCGGTGCGGCCGCCACGGTTGGTGGCGGCCTGGCCCTTTCCGCATGCGCCGCCCAACCCTCGGACAGCGCGGCCCCCTCGACGGCCGCCGACGCATCGGCGCCTGCGGGCACGCCTGTCCGGGTCGGCAAGCTCAGCGAGGTTAAAGTGGGCGCCACTGCCACCGGGACCGCCAACGGAAAGACAGTCGTCATTTTCCGGTCCGCGGATCAGAAGGTCCTGGCCTATGACGCGACGTGCACCCACGCCGGCTGCCCGGTGGCCCCGTCCGGCCAGAATTTCGAATGCCCGTGCCACGGCTCCGCCTTCAAGGGCGCGGACGGAAGTGTCATAACGGGTCCGGCGCGCAGCCCCCTCGCGCCCCTGACCGCCGCCATCGACGGGGACTGGATCACCGTCACCGCCTGACGGCAACCGCAGGGCGCGTGTTGGCGCCCGGCTGGCATCACACAGCAAGAGGCCCCGCCCACTCTCTTTCGGGAGCGGACGGGGCCTCTTGCTGTGTGGCGTTGAGTTATCGCGCCTTTGGAATTGCTGCTTAGACGCTCGGAGCGATCTCCGGGATGCGCGGCTTGGCGTTGCCCGCGAACGTGAACTTCGCGTCGTCGCCTTCGCCTTCGACGTCCACCACCACGATGTCTCCGGCGTGCAGCTCGCCGAAGAGGATCTTCTCGGAGAGCTGGTCCTCGATCTCGCGCTGGATGGTGCGGCGCAGCGGCCGGGCACCCATCGCGGGATCGTAGCCGCGGGTCGCGAGCAGGATCTTGGCCGCGGGCGTGAGCTCGATGCCCATGTCCTTGTCCTTGAGGCGCTTCTCGAGCCGGGCCACGAACATGTCTACGATTTCGATGATCTCGTCCTGGGTCAGCTGCGGGAAGACCACAACGTCGTCAACACGGTTGAGGAACTCGGGGCGGAAGTGCTGCTTGAGCTCCTCGGTGACGCGGGCGCGCATCCGGTTGTAGCCGGTCTGCGTGTCCGTGCCCGACTGGAAGCCGGTGGCAACGCTCTTGGAGATGTCCCGGGTGCCGAGGTTGGTGGTCATGATGATCACGGTGTTCTTGAAGTCCACCACTCGGCCCTGCGAGTCGGTCAGTCGGCCGTCTTCCAGGATCTGCAGCAGCGAGTTGAAGAGATCGGCGTGTGCCTTCTCCACTTCGTCGAACAGGACCACGGAGAACGGACGACGGCGGACCTTCTCGGTCAGCTGCCCTCCCTCTTCGTAGCCCACGTAGCCCGGAGGGGCGCCGAAGAGCCGCGACACGGTGTGCTTCTCCGAGTACTCGGACATGTCCAGCGTGATCAGCGCGTCTTCCTCGCCGAAGAGGAACTCCGCGAGGGCCTTGGCGAGCTCGGTCTTGCCGACGCCGGTGGGTCCGGCGAAGATGAACGAACCGCCCGGACGCTTGGGGTCCTTCAGGCCTGCACGGGTGCGCCGGATCGCCTGGGACAGGGCCTTGATGGCCTCGTTCTGGCCGACCACACGCTTGTGCAGCTCGTCCTCCATCTTCAGCAGGCGCGAGGACTCTTCCTCGGTCAGCTTGAAGACCGGGATGCCGGTGGAGTTCGCAAGCACCTCGGCGATGAGATCCTCATCAACCTCGGAGATGTCGTCCATGCCGCCGGTCTTCCACTGGCGTTCCTTCTCGGCGCGTTCGGCAATGAGCTTCTGCTCCTTGTCACGCAGCGACGCGGCACCTTCGAAGTCCTGCGCGTCAATGGCGGATTCCTTCTCCAGCTTCATGGCGGCGATCTTCTCGTCCATGACTTTGAGCTCCGGCGGAGCGGTCATGCGTCGGATGCGCAGCCGCGCACCGGCCTCGTCGATCAGGTCGATCGCCTTGTCCGGCAGGAAGCGGTCCGAGATGTAGCGCTCGGACAGGGCCGCGGCCGAGGCGAGGGCGCCGTCGGTAATGGTGACGCGGTGGTGCGCCTCGTACCGGTCGCGGAGGCCCTTGAGGATCTCGATCGCGTGTGCAACGGAGGGTTCCTTGACCTGGATCGGCTGGAAGCGGCGCTCCAGCGCTGCATCTTTTTCGATGTGCTTGCGGTATTCGTCCAGCGTGGTGGCACCGATGGTCTGGAGCTCGCCGCGGGCCAGCATGGGCTTCAGGATCGAGGCCGCATCGATGGCGCCTTCGGCGGCACCGGCACCCACTAGGGTGTGGATCTCATCGATGAACAGGATGATGTCGCCGCGGGTGCGGATCTCCTTGAGAACCTTCTTGAGGCGCTCTTCGAAGTCACCGCGGTAGCGGGAGCCGGCCACGAGGGACCCGAGGTCCAGGGTGTACAGCTGCTTGTCCTTGATGGTCTCCGGGACATCGCCACGGACGATCGCCTGGGCGAGGCCTTCGACGACGGCGGTCTTGCCGACGCCGGGCTCGCCGATCAGCACCGGGTTGTTCTTGGTGCGGCGGGAAAGGACCTGCATGACGCGTTCCATTTCCTGCTCGCGGCCGATCACCGGGTCCAGCTTGTTCTCGCGCGCCGCCTGGGTCAGGTTGCGCCCGAACTGGTCCAGGACGACGGAGCCCGCGGGGGTGCCTTCGGCCTGGCTGGAACCGACGCCGGCTCCGGTGGACTCTTTGCCCTGGTAGCCGGACAGCAGCTGGATGACCTGCTGGCGGACCCGGTTGAGGTCGGCGCCGAGCTTGACGAGCACCTGGGCGGCCACACCTTCACCCTCGCGGATGAGGCCGAGGAGGATGTGCTCGGTTCCGATGTAGTTATGGCCCAGCTGCAGGGCCTCGCGCAGCGAGAGCTCCAGGACCTTCTTGGCGCGCGGGGTGAAGGGGATGTGTCCGGACGGGGCCTGCTGGCCCTGGCCGATGATCTCCTGCACCTGCTCGCGGACACCGTCGAGCGAAATGCTCAAGGATTCAAGGGCTTTGGCAGCAACACCTTCACCCTCATGGATCAGACCCAAGAGGATGTGTTCGGTACCAATGTAATTGTGGTTCAGCATGCGTGCCTCTTCTTGGGCAAGCACAACTACGCGACGGGCACGGTCCGTAAATCGCTCAAACATTTCGCCACACTCCTAGCTACGACGTACTTTGATGCTACGTGCCCGGGTTCCAGATTTGGGGCTTGTTCGCCACAGGGGAAACCGAAGGGTTGCGCTCCCCGGCCCGGACGCTGTCCGGATGCCACACGGATCCCGCCTGCGGCCGTTCGGACGAGCGCAGGCGCGGGACCCGGGAAACAGTCCGGCGGCACCCTCGCAGCGGCGCCGGCCGCCCCGCCGGGAGCGCCCGGGCCGCCGTTCCGCACATACCGCCGTCGGCATAGCAATGCCCCCGTCAGATAACGGGGGCATTAGCATTTGATGCGCAGACTTGATAGGGCCATTGATACTGGCCCTGGCACGGAGGTTCGGACTAGGAATTAGCCTTTTGGTAGGCTTCCTGAATTTCAGCCTGGATACGTCCGCGGCTGTTTACCGCATAGCCGTTGTCCCGTGCCCACTGACGGATCTGGGCAGAGTCCTGATTCCGTCCGCTTGAAATTTTGGTGCGCGTGGCGCGGCCGCTTGATGTCTTGCGTGCATGCCCCACAAACCGCTCCAAGGCGGAACGCAGGTCTGACGCATTGCCGGACGACAGGTCTATTTCATAGCTCACGCCGTCCAGGCCAAACCGGACAGTTTCGTCCGCGGATCCCCCATCCAGATCATCAACGAGGATGATTTTCACTTTCTGTGCCATAAATGACTCTCTTTCCAAAAGGACGAGCGTTTAGAAAAGCAGGATGTATCTGTAAAAAGTATCCTCCGGGTTACAGCAGAGAGTCAAAGCGTATAACTCCGGTCAAAGGAAACCCGCTCACAGCAATAGGGACTATTGCCCCATTCAGGGGAATTAGCCCCTGGCGGGCCCGGATTCCTGTCCCGGGTTTTGAGCTTCCGCTCGAGCGTCCGCTTCGGCCTGAGCGCGGGCTTCTGCCTGGCGCTCCGATTTATCGGCATTGAATATGGATTTCATGGCAAACCAGAAAAGCAGGCCCACCACGATGGGGGGCACCAATACGGCGATGTAGTCCATGCTCAGTGCCCTTCAGGCTTCAACAGGGGGAAGAGGATGGTCTCGCGGATGCCGGCGCCGGTGAAGAGCATGACGAGGCGGTCGATGCCCAGTCCGATCCCGCCCATGGGCGGCGCGCCGTACTCGAGCGCGCGGAGGAAGTCTTCATCCAGCTGCATGGCCTCGACATCGCCCGCGGCGGAGCGGCGGGACTGCTCGGTGAGCCGTTCGCGCTGGATCACAGGATCGATCAGTTCGGAGAACGCCGTGCCGCGCTCCATGCCGCCGATGATGAGGTCCCATGCCTCGATCAAGCGGCCGTCCTCGCGGTGATGGCGGGCCAGCGGCTGGGCGGACGGCGGATAGTCGTAGACGAACGTGGGGTTGAGCAGAGTGGGCTCCACCAGCTCGCCGAAGAGTTCGACGACCAGTTTCTCGGCGTCCCAGGCGGCGTCCACCTTGACCTCGTGCTTGGCGGCCAGTTCCAGCAGTTCAGAGACCGTGGTGTCGGGGGTGATTTCCCGGCCGACGAATTCGGAGAGCCCCGGGTAAACCGCCATCCAGGCCCAGTCGCCGTCGAGGTTGATCTCCCCGGCTTCCGTCTGCAGGACCCGGCCCACGCCGGCGGCGTCGGCGGCGTCCAGGATGATCTCCTTGATCCGGTCCGCCATGACGAACTGGTCGGCCCAGGCCTCGTAGGATTCCAAGGTGGTGAACTCGGGGCTGTGGGTGGAGTCGACGCCTTCGTTGCGGAAGACCCGGCCCATGTCATAGACGCGGTCGATCCCGCCGACCACCGTGCGCTTGAGGTAGAGCTCGGTGGCGATGCGCAGGGTCATCTTCTGGTCGAAGGCGTTCATGTGCGTCTCGAAGGGACGGGCCGTGGCGCCGCCGTGAACCAGTTGCAGCATGGGGGTTTCCACCTCGACGTAGCCCTGGCGGTGCAGGGTTTCGCGGATGGAGCGTGTGATCGCGGCGCGGGTGTAAACCATCTCGCGGGCTTCGTCACGGACAATGAGGTCCACGTAGCGCTGGCGGACACGGGTTTCCTCGTTCAGCCCCGCGTGCAGCACGGGCAGCGGGCGCAGCGCCTTCGAGGCCATGGTCCAGGAGTCCGCCATGACGGACAGCTCGCCGCGGCGTGAGGAGATGACCTCGCCGGTGATGAAGACGTGGTCGCCGAGGTCCACGAGGGACTTCCAGTCCGCGAGCGCCTCCTCACCGATGTTGGCCAGGCTCAGCATGACCTGCAGCCGGACCGCCTTGCCGTCCAGGCCGCCCTCCTGGAGGGTAGCGAAGCAGAGCTTGCCCGTGTTGCGGACGAAGACAATGCGGCCGGTCACGCCGACGACGTCGCCGGTGGTTTCGTCGGCCTGCAGGTGGGCGTATTTCTCGCGGATTTCCGTGAGCGAGTGCGTACGCTCGACACCCACCGGATAAGCCTCGACGCCGCGTTCGATCAGCTTGGCGCGCTTCTCCATGCGGATGCGCGTCTGTTCGCTGGCATCGTGCGGCTCGGCGGCGTTGTGCGGGGCAGGGGTGTTTTGGGAAGTCACAATCCCCAAGTTTACCGTCGATTTCCACCCGGTCAGGTCCCGGTCGGGTCCCGGACAGGTCCCGGCAAGTTCGGCCGGGCGTTGACTGCGCAGTCCGGGTGCGGGAATAGACTCAGGGCTGTGGAGACGTGGACCGTGAAGACTGACGACGGCGAGGGGCACCTCGAGCTGCATACGTTCCGGCCGGAGACGCCCGGGCCGGGCGGATCGGCCGCCGCGGGGGCCACAACCGGCGCTGGACCCGGCGCTGGATCCGGCGTCGTCGTCGTGCACGGGACGCTGGTGACCGATGCGCTCTACCGGCCCTTTGCCCGAAAGCTCAGCCGGCTGCTGGGCCGGCCGGTGCACTGCTACAACCGGCGGGGGCGCGCCGGTTCCTCCCCCCAGCCGGCAGACTATTCGGCGGCCACGGAGATTGCCGACCTGGCAGCGGTGCTGCGCGAGACCGGCGCCAGCGACGTCGTGGCCCACAGCTATGGCGGGTTTGTGGCCCTCCAGGCCGCCCGGAGCCTGCCTATCCGCAGGATGGTGACCTATGACGCGGCCGTCAGCCTTTCGGGGAACCTCAGCCGGCGCTGGCGGCCCGAGCTTGAGCGGTCGGTGGCTGCCGGCAAGCTTGACGAGGCCTGGGCCCATTTGGTGCAGGGCCTGGAGACGGCCGGCCCGGTGTCCCGGCTGCCGCTGGGCGCGCTGCGCATGCTGAGCATCGTCTCGGCGAGGACCAGCCTGGGCGCCGAAATGCGGGAACTGCTGCCCACGGCCGTCGCCGAGATGCGGGCCGTGCTTGATGCCGACGCCGAGGTCGCCGATTTCACCTCCATCACCACCCCCACGCTGATGCTCAGCGGCGGCTGGAGCCCGGCGTACTTCGCCGAGACGGGCCGCCAACTCGCCGCCGCCGTCCCCGCGCTGACCTTCGCCGTCGTTCCCGGGCAGCTCCACGAGGGCCCCATCCGGCCCGGCAACAGGCTGGCCCTGCGGGCAGCGCGGTTCCTCCTCGGCGGGCCCGGTGCTGCGTCCACGGCTACGGGCCGAGGGATAGGCAGCATTACCGGAACAATGGCTGGCGGCATGCCCGGCATCTACGGACGCATCCCCGGGCGGATCCCCGGCCGAACGCGGCGGCCCGGGCCGGACCGCTGACAGGCCGCTAGCGCGGCCTGCCGTTAGAATCGGGGGCGACCCTTTCGAAAGGACCCCCTTGGCCAAGCTCTATTTCCGCTACGGCGCCATGAACTCCGGCAAATCCACGGGGCTGCTGCAGGCGGCGTTCAACTATGAAGAACGCGGACAGCGGGTGCTTCTGGCCAAGCCGGACGTGGACACCAAGGGCGACGCCGACGTCGTGTCCCGCCTTGGCATGACCCGTTCGGTGGACTTCCTGATCCCCGCCGGCGCGTCAGCCCGCGACCTCTTTACGGCCCAGGCCCATGGGGACGATCCCGATGCCCTGCTGCAGCACGTGGAGACCTCGCCCGTGGCCTGCCTGCTGGTGGACGAGGCGCAGTTCCTGGAACCGGCGCAGGTGGACGACCTCTTCCGCATTGCGGTCCTGGACAACGTCCCCGTGCTGGCGTACGGCATCCGCACCGACTTCCGGACCCGGGCCTTCCCCGGTTCGCTGCGGCTGCTGGAAATTGCGCACACCCTCGAAGAGCTCAAGACCATCTGCCGCTGCGGACGCAAGGCCATCTTCAACACCCGCCGGATCGGGGACCATGTGGTTTTCGACGGCGACCAGGTGGCGATCGACGGCCAGGACGTCTGGTACGAGTCGCTCTGCGGCGCCTGCTACCTCGAGGTCTCCGGCGGCCGGCTGGGCAACTAGCACCGGGACTTAGTGCACCGTCTACTGCATGGCGGCGTGTGCTCGGCTAGGCTCGGAGCATGACCCGCGAGAACATCAGAACCCCCGACGGCGGAACGATCGAGCTTTTCAGCACGGGCGCCGAGCTTGCCTCGGCGGGCTCGGGCATCGTCGTCGTGCCGGCCTCGATGGTGACGGCCGCCGATTACACGCGTTTCGCGCAGAAGCTCAGCGCATCGCTGGGCCGGCCGGTGCACACCTTCAACCGGCGCGGACGCGGCTCGTCATCCCCGCAGCCGGAGGACTACACCCTGGACGTGGACATCCACGACCTCGACGCCGTCATGAAGCACACGTCCAGCACGGACGTCTTCGGCCACAGCTTCGGCGGTGCGGTGGCCCTGCACGCGGCCCGCACCCTGCCGGTGGAACGCCTGGCGGTCTACGACCCCGCCGTGTCGGTCAACCACAGCGTCACGGCGGACTGGACGCCAGAATACGAGCGGGCGACGGCGGCCGGCGACGACGACCGCGCCCTTGCCGTCCTGCTCAAGGGCTTGGAAACCGGGAGCGCCCTGTCCCGGATGCCGTTGTCCATGCTGACGCTGGCGAACAAGCTTTCGGCGGGCACCCCGATCGGCAAGCAGCTGCGCGACCTTATGCAGACAGGTGTGCGGGAGATCAAGGCGATCATCGCGGCGGACATGCCGGCGGAGCCGTTCCTGGAACTGCCGCTTGAGACGCTGATCATCGTCGGCGAAAAGAGCCCTGCCTACTTCGGTGTGGCCTGCGCCCAGATCCACGACGTCCTCTCCGGATCCAGCTACACGATCCTGCCGGGCATGGGCCACGACGGCGTCAACAAGGCACCGGACAAGCTCATCGCCGAACTCAGCGCGTTCTACGCCGGCTGACTCCCGGCCACCAACACCCACGAAGCAACGCGGGGCCACTTCGCGCCCGTCCCGGAAGTCCGGACATGGCCGCGAGGTGACCCCGCGTTGCTTGTCAATTGCGGCTAGTGCGCGACGGGCTGTGCCACGCCTGCGGTCTTGCGCATCATGGCGGACAGCACGACGGCGCCGAGCGCTATGACGGCTGCCGTCAGGAACGCCGCATGCATGCCGGCCACCATGCCCGAGGCTGCGGCCACGAACGCATAGATCGAGACCAGGAGCGCAGTGCCGGCGGCGCCGGCCACTTGCTGCAGGGTGCTCATGATGGCCGAGCCGTGGGAGTACAGGTGCGGGGGCAACGGGTTCAGGCCGGTCGTGAAGGCCGGGGTGAACACGAGCGCGAGGCCCAGGCTCAGGGTCACATGCAAGGCAATGATCCACCCCACCGGTGACGCGGCGTCCAGCATGGAGAACTGCCACAGGGACAGCACCATCATGACCGAGCCCGTCACCGTCAGCGGCAGGGGGCCGATCTTGTCGAAAACGCGGCCGATGAAGGGCCCCAGCAGGCCCATGGCCAGGCCGCCCGGAAGCAGCACCAGGCCGGTCTCGAGCGACTTCAGGCCGCGGATTTCCTGCAGGTACAACGGCAGCAGGATTACCGCGCCGAACAATGCGACCATGGCCACGACCAGCAGGAGTACGGACACCGTGAACATCCGGAAGGTAAACGCGCGCAGGTCCAGCAGGGGCCGGTCGCTCTTCTGCAGCTTCAGCTGGCGCAGGACGAACGCTGCCAGGGCCAGCACTCCAGCGGCCAGCGCCAGCACGGCGGGCGTGCGGGATCCGGCGTCGCCGCCGCCGATCTGGCTGAGGCCATACACGAGGCCGCCGAACGCCGGGACCGTCAGCACTACCGAGAGGGCATCAAGCCGGGTTTTCTCCGTCTCGCCGATGTTGGTCAGGTACCTGGCCCCGATGGCAAGTGCGGCGAGCGCGATCGGCAGCACGAAGACGAACATGAACCGCCAGGAAAAGTGCTGGAGGATCAGGCCGGAAACCGTGGGGCCGAGTGCCGGCGCCACCGAGATGGCGATGCTGACGTTGCCCATGACGGCGCCGCGGCGTTCCAGCGGCACGAGCGTGAGGATGGTGGTCATGAGCAGCGGCAGCATGATGGCCGTGCCGCCGGCCTGGACGATGCGGGCCAGCAACAGGACTTCGAAGCCCGGGGCGACGGCGGCCAGCAGAGTTCCACCGGAGAACAGCCCCATGGCCAGCAGGAACACGGCACGGGTGGACAGCCGCTGCAGGATGAACCCGGTGGTGGGAATCACGACCGCCATGGTGAGCATGAAACCGGTGGACAGCCACTGCACGGTGGGGGCGTCAGCACCGAGGTCCACCATCAGCCGCTGCAGGGCCACGTTCATGATCGTCTCGTTGAGGATCACGACGAACGTGGCCACCAGCAACGTCACGATGATGGTGACGGACTCCCGCGACATCTTGGCCGGCGCGGGAGCTGAGGCGGGCGCGGCCGGCGTCGGTCCCGGGCTGGCGGGACCAGCGCCCGGCGCGGGGGCGCCGGCGTTGTTGGAAGAGACGTCTGTTGACATGGGAATTCCCTCAGGGCGTTGGGTGTGGGTCCGGCGAGCGTCGGCGCTGCTGCAGGTTGCAACAGTCTAAGCCCTGGGCGCATTCCCGTCACCGGAGCAGAATTCCACCGCCGGAAAAGCAACGCGGGGTCACATCCGGCCCCGGCATGGACCGTGTCTGACCCCACGTTGCTGTTTGCTGGTCCCGCTGGTGTCAGGCGTCCAGCGGCACGTTGTCGATCAGCCGCACCGGACCCACCTTGGCCGCAATGATTGCCAGCGCTTCGCCGCGGAACGGGGTTTCCTTGCAGTTCTCCGCGAGGGGTTCGAGGGTGCGCGGATCCACGACCTCGAAATAGTCCAGTTCCACGAGCGGCTGGGACCGGACCAGGGCCTGCGCGGACTCGACGTCGAGGGGCTGATGGGCGTTGGCGCGCTCCTCGATGAGCCGCAACGCCCGGGAGAGGACCAGGGCGGCCCCGCGCTCGTCCTCGGAGAGGAAGCGGTTGCGGCTGGACAGCGCCAGTCCGTCGGACGAGCGCACAATGGGCACGGGTACGATCTCCACCGGGAAATTCAGGTCCGCCACCATACGTTGGACCAGGGCCAGCTGCTGGGCGTCCTTCTGGCCAAAGTAGGCGCGGTAGGCCGGCTGGCCTCCGCCGGGAAGCCCGGCGCCCGGAAGGCCATAGTGGAGCAGTTTCGCGACGACGGTCAGCGCGCCGTCGAAGTGTCCGGGCCGGGACGCACCCTCCCACTTTTCACCCAGGGGCCCTGCCGTGATCCGCACGAGGGGCTCCCCGCCGGGGTAGACCTCCTCCACCGCCGGCGCGAACGCCAGGTCAACGCCTTCGGCGTCAAGCAGGGCGAGGTCGGCCTCCAGCGTCCGGGGGTACCGGTCCAGGTCCGCGGCCTCGCCGAATTGCAGCGGGTTGACGAAGATGCTGGCCACGACGACGTCGTTCTGGACGACGGCGGTGCGGGCCAGCTGGGCGTGCCCCTCGTGCAGGGCGCCCATCGTGGGCACCAGCCCCTGGGATGTGCCGCCCTTCTGCGCCAGCAGCCGGGCGCTTGCGGCGCGGAGCTGGGCAGCGGTGGTGACGAGTTGGATTGCCATGTCAGGGTCCTTCCGGGGCGCGGGTCCCGTTCTGGTCGGGGCCGCGGAGCGCCTGTTCGATGCCGTCGAGTTGGTCCGGCTTCAAGAGCCCGCGGCTCCCTGCCCGGCGGGCTGTCGCCCGGGCCATGGCCAGGTACGCCTCCAGAATATCGCCGCCTGAGCCGCCGTCGTACTCGCGGAGGGCACCGGCGTGCGCGGCGACCGTGCCGGTGTCGCCGCGGGCCACGGGCCCGGTCAGGGCCGATTCGCCGGAGGCGAGCGCGTTCTCCAGCGTGGCGCGGAGCAGCGGGCCCAGCATCCGGTCCGGGGCTTCGACGCCGACGTCGCGGAGCAGCTGCGAGGCCTGCGCCACGAGCGTGACCAGATGGTTCGCGCCATGCGCCAGGGCAGCGTGGTACAGGACGCGGTCGGCTTCTGCAATAGCGACGGGTTCGGCACCCATTTCGACGACGAGTGCCTGGGCGATCGGCAGCATCGCGGCGTCGGCCGTGACGCCGAAGGTGCAGTCCAGGAGCCGGGTGAGGTCCAGGCTCATGCCCGTGAACGTCATGGCCGGGTGCAGGGCGAGCGGCACGGCGCCGGCGGCGCGGACCGGGTGCAGGATCCCGACGCCGAAGCGTCCGGAGGTGTGCGCCACGAGCTGGCCGGGCTGCCAGGCGCCCAGCTTGGCAAGGCCGTCCACGAGGGGGCCGAGGGCGTCATCCGGGACGGCGAGCAGGACCAGTTCGGCGCGCTCCACGATGTCCTGCACTTCCAGGATGGGCACGCCCGGCAAGAGTGTTTCGGCGCGTTCGCGGCTGGCGTCCGACACGGCGGACACCCCAATGACGGCGTGCTCGGCTCCGCGCAGCGCCGCCCCCAGGACGGCACCGACCTTCCCTGCACCGATGATTCCGACGCCGAGGCGTCCTGGTTTAGCCATGATGCGGGCCTTCCTGAGTGTCTGGTGCGGGTGATTGCGCGGGCTGCGTGGTTGGTTCCATCCAGTGTTCGCTCGTTTGGCGCTTGCGTGCGGCGCGGGCGCGGGCGGCCTGGGCATCCAGGAGGGCCCGGGCCTCATCGAGGCCGACCTGGATGAGCCGCGGGGCGACCGGGCCCGCGGTGGTGTGCAGGACCAGGTCCGCCACCCGGAACCTGCGGGCGAGCGGCCCCTGCTGCAGCGCCATCGACTGGGTGCGCTGGTGCGGCACCACAACGAGGTTCCGCCACCACCGTCCGGATCTCAGCAGCAGTGCGGTCTCCGTTGCGGTGAAGCCGTTCCGCCGCCAGCCCAGCGGTGCCAGAAGCCGGGCCCGGCGCGGCGTGGTGACGAAGCCGCCGTCGGCGTCCTGCCGGGCCGCTGTTTCCTGTGCTCCGGCGTCCCGTGTTCCGGTTGGGTCCGCGAGTCCGTTGATTCCTGCCGTGAAGACGCCCGCCGGGTCCGCGGTTCCGGGGTCCGGGAGCACCAGGGAGAGGAGTTTCAGGACGTCGGTGAGGGATCCCACCGGCAGCAGGGTGGTCCGGTGGGAGCCTTCCCGGGCGCTTCCGGCCAGGCCGTAGCCGGCCACATTGATCTGGATCCGGTACCAGCCGAACAACCGCCACAGCGGCGGCTGGCTGATCTTCAAGGCCTGGATCCTGCCCGGCGGCACGGTCTGCGCCTGGGTGTCCAGCAGGCCGTAGCGCAGCCGGATGCCGTCCGGGGAAACGGCGGCGGTGAAGTTGTAGCCCTTGTTGAACGAGGACCAGTAGGAGGCGGCGAGTCCGATCACGGCGGGGATCAGGAAAACCGTGAAGCTGCGGTTTTCGGTGATGGCGGACAGCAGCACGGAGGCGACGCCGCCGGCCACGATGGCCAGGCCTTGTTCACTCAGGAGCACTGAGCCCATCAGGCGCGCCGGCGGCACGGTCAGGACGGTCCGTTCCGGTGCCTCAACAGCGGCGGCCCCCGGTTGCCCCGGTTCCGTCGCCTGCGACGGCGACAGCGTCCCACCGGAGGCACCGGAGGCACCGGAGGCACCGGAGGCACCGGCGAGGATTGTCGCGCGGAGCTGGCGGGCCTCGTCCGCACGCAGGTAGGCCAGGTGCACAGCGGATTCTCCGGCGTCGGCGACTTCGAACCTGAGTTCCGCCAGGCCGAAAATCCGGGCCAGCAGGGGCTGCACGACGTCGATGGCCTGCACCCGGTCCAGCCGGGCCTGGCGCTGCTGCCTGAACAGGAACCCGGTGTTGACCCGGACGTACCCGTCCGCCACCTGGTAGCGGGTGAAGTACCAGCTCAGGACGAAGCCGAGCACGGTCAGCAGCAGGAGGGTGCCGCCGCCGAGCAACAACCACGGCGCACGGCCGGCGAACCGCTCGTCAAAGACCGGGCCGCCCTGGAGCAGCCGTTCGAAGGAGTCCCTTCCGAAGAAGAAGAACAGCGCGGCCACTGCCACCCAGCCGCGGACGAACGGCGATCCCGGGTGGACACGCAGCCAGCCGGCGTCGGCGGTACGGGTGTCTCCCGAACCGGGGCCGGTTTCCCCCGCGGCACCGGTGTCTCCCGAACCGGGGCCGGTTCCCGGCTCCCGCGCCGCCGGGAGACCCTCCGGTGTCAGCGCCATGCCGTCATGGCCTTCCCGTCACAGCCCGGCCAGACGGGCTTCGCCGCGGGCGGACAGCTGTTCGCGGAGCCGGGCTCCCTCGCCGGCGGGCAGTCCGGGGATCTCAGCGTTGGTCCCGGCGGACGCCGTGTGCAGCTTCAGGGTGCACAGGCCCAGTGGGCGTTCGACGGGTCCCACCGCGATGTCCACATACTGCATCCGCCCATAGGGGACCACAAGGGTTCGTTGGAAGAAGATGCCACGGCGGACCAGGAGGTCATCGTCACGCTCGGCGTAGCCGATCGAGCGCACCTGCCGGGGAATCAGGACGAGCCGCCAGACCGCCAGAAGCAGCCAGACGGCGGGAACGGCAACGGCCAGCCAAAGCGGCGGCCACGTCCAGGCGCCGTTGAGTACCAGCACCAGGGGAAGCGACAGCAGGACCACTGCGATCAGGTTGCCCAGCGCCCACTCCGCGAGGCGCACGGTGACGTACTTCGGTGACACCCTGAGCCAGTCGATGCCCGGCGGGTCAATCGCTTCGGTAGGCATATTCGCCTTCTGCGGAGGGCTTGTTGCGCTTTCCCTGCACCTCGTGCCCGGATTCGGCGTCGCCGTCCTCGGGCGGAATCCGGCAGAACCGCTCGACGACCAGCCCCACGACCACCATGATCAGCCCGCCGCCGGCCATCGCAAGGGCCTGCCAGGTGATGTCCTGGTTGCTGCGCAGGTTCCACAGCCGCAGCTGCTCGATCACGATTCCCGCGTGCCAGCCCAGCAGGACCGTGCCGGTGTAGGCGCAGGCCTGGGCCAGGACCAGGGTCCACGCCGCGAGGATGGGGTTGAGGATTTTCTTCTTCTTGCCGTTGCGCCAGCGCAGCACGCGGATGCCCAGCACGAGGGTGAGCACCACGATCACGCCCATGGTCAGTAGCCCGGTGAGCGGCAGGACGGGGGTGGCCAGGCTGTAGCGGCCGGCCATCACGGTGGCGAACCAGCCCGCCACGGCCAGGACAACAGCAATGGCCAGCAGGAGCAGGGGGTTGGTCAGCTTCACGGCCGGTCCACCCTACCGGGGACGCCGGCGGCGTCTGCGCCTGTGACGTCCGCGGGGGCCGGGGGCCGGAAGCCGTCAAACGGTGCGAGGTCGGCGAAATCGTCGGCTTTGGCGGCGAGCTCGCCCACGCGTTGGCCGTTGAGCTCAGCCGCGGGATCGATCAGTGACCACGGGTAGAGCACGAACGCCCGTTCCGCGGCCCGGGGGTGTGGCAGGGTGAGCTCGGGGTCGGAACTCACCAGGTCACCGTAGGTGATGATGTCCACGTCCAGGGTCCGCGGTCCCCACCGGACCTCACGCACCCGCAGGTGCTTCTGTTCCACGGCGTGGCAGTGCCGCAGCAGTTCTCGAGGCGGCAGGGACGTCTCGACCGCAATCACCATGTTCAGGAAGTCGGGCTGATCCGCCGGGCCGCCCACGGCCTTCGTCTGGACGATCGGCGAGATGGCCAGGAGGCGTACTTCCGGCGGGTCGACGAGATCGGCGACGGCGGCGGACAGCGTGTCGCTGCGCTCACCCAGGTTGCTGCCGAGCGCGATCACCGCGCGGGTGTAGAGCGGGCTCATGTGCGTCTCCGGTGCACGCTGACGGAGACATCGCCGAACTCGACCTCGATCGGGGCCTTCGGCTTGTGCACGGTGATGTCCACGGCGGCCACGCGGAACTTCTGCAGGACGTCGTCGGCAATCCGCACGGCCAGTGCCTCGATCAGGTTCAGCGGCTCTCCCGTGATCCAGTCCCGGATGCAGCCGGCGACTTCGCCGTAATGTGCTGTGTCCAGGACGTCGTCCGACGCTGCAGCCTTGCTGAAGTCAAGGTGCAGCACCGCGTCAACGACGAACGGCTGGCCGTCGCGGCGCTCGAAGTCGAACACTCCATGATGGCCGACGGCGGTGACGCCGCGCAGCGTGATCTGGTCCATGACGCCGGCCGGATCAGTTGGTGCCGGCGGCGGCCGGTGCGGAGTGCGCCGGGGGTGCCATGCGGGCGGCGACCTTGACGGCGTCCAGGCTCGGGCCGACGTCGTGCACCCGCACCGCCCAGGCGCCGCGGAAGGCGCTGATGGCGGTCACGGCGGCGGTGGCGGCATCGCGTTCAACCGGCTGGGCGGCCTTGCCGGCCACGGTCAGGAGGCTGCCGAGGAAGCGTTTGCGGGAGCCGGCCACGAGGACCTTGTGGCCCATGGCCTGCAGGACGTCCAGGCGCTGCAGCAGTTCCCAGTTCTGGACGTCGTTCTTGGCGAAGCCCAGCCCCGGGTCCACGATGATCTGTTCCGGGCTGACGCCTGCGGCGTAGAGCTTGTCGCGGACGCCGGCGAGTTCGGCGACGACGTCCCGGGCGACGTCATCGTAGTCGGTGAGGTCATTCATGGTGCTGGCGTCGCCGCGGCGGTGCGTCAGGATATAGGGCGCCTTGGTCCGGGCGGCCAGTTCAGCCATTTCCGGTTCGAGGGTCAGGCCGGAGACGTCGTTGATGATCGCGGCGCCGGCTTTCAGGGCGGCGGCCGCCGTCGCGGCGTGGGTGGTGTCGATGCTGACCAGGGCGCCGGCCTTGACGAGGGCCTCGATAACCGGCAGCACGCGGCGCTGTTCCTCGTCCACGCCGACCGCCGTGGCGCCCGGACGGGTGGATTCGCCGCCGACGTCGATGATGTCCGCCCCGGCGTAGAACATCCGCAGGCCCGCCGCGATCGCGGTGTCCGGCGTCGCGTAGTCGCCGCCGTCGCTGAAGGAATCGGGGGTGACGTTCAGGATTCCCATGACGAGTGTCCGGTCCGTGGGCAGGTCCTGGAACTTCGCCGCCGGGCGCGGCTTGCGCAGGATGGGCAGGGGCGAGGTTGCGGGGCCGGTCCCTGGGGCTGCAGCTAGGGAGTCCATAGTCTGTTTACTTACCTTCCGAGTATGAGGCTCATGGCTTCGGCGCGGGTGGCCGGGTCGTGCAGTTGCCCGCGCACTGCGCTGGTGACGGTCTTGGCACCGGGCTTGCGGATGCCCCGCATGGACATGCACAGGTGCTCGCATTCGACGACGACGATCGCGCCGCGCGGTTTGAGGTGGGTGACGAGGGCTTCAACGATCTGGGTGGTCAGGCGTTCCTGGACCTGGGGGCGCCGGGCGAACATGTCCACCACGCGGGCCAGCTTGCTCAGTCCCGTGACCTTGCCGTCGTGCGAGGGGATGTAGCCCACATGCGCCACCCCGTGGAACGGCACCAGGTGGTGCTCGCACGTGGAGTAGAACGGGATGTCCTTGACCAGCACGAGTTCCTCGTGGTCGAGGTCGAACGTGGTGGCCAGGATCTCCGCGGGGTCGTGGTGCAGGCCGGCGAACATTTCGGCATAGGCCTTGGCCACCCGCTTCGGGGTGTCCAGGAGTCCGCCGCGGTCCGGGTCCTCGCCGATGGCCAGCAGGATTTCCCGCACGGCCGCCTCGATCCTCGGGCGGTCCACTTTGGTGCTTGGATGCTGGGCTTCCCCGTCCCCCGCCGAAGGGTCAGCGGGGGCGGGAACGTCGTCGTCGAAGTTAGAAGTCACAGAAGAAGCCTAGCTGGGAAGGCCGTCAGTCCCGATATCGGTAACGCCGCCGGCTCCTCCTTCGAAGGACTCCTGTCCCGGGACACCCTGGGCGTGCGGCGGCAGGGCGTCCAGCGGCTCTTCGAGCCGGGCCTGGGTTGCTTCCTCCTGCGCTTCGCGTTCGGCCTTCTCCCGGCGGGATTCCACCGGGCCGGCGGACAGGATCGGACGGGTCTCCTTGGAGAGCCAGACCTCGCGGAAATCGCGCTTGCGGATGTGGGTGAAGACCTGGGCGATTTCGGCCTGGTTCAAGGTTTCGCGTTCCAGCAGTTCCAGCGCCAACTGGTCCAGTACGTCCCGGTTTTCGGTGAGGATCGCGTAGGCCTCGTCGTGGGCGCCCTCGATGAGGCGGCGGACCTCCTCGTCGACGATGTAGGCGATCTGGTCCGAGTAGTTGCGCTCGTGGCCGGCGTCGCGGCCCAGGAAGGGCTCGCCGCCGCCCTGGCCGAGGCGCACCGCGCCGACGCGTTCGCTCATGCCGAACTCGGTGACCATCTTGCGGGCGATCCCGGTGGCCTTCTCGATGTCGTTGGACGCGCCGGTGGACGGGTCGTGGAAGACGAGTTCCTCGGCCACACGGCCGCCCATGGCGTAGGCCATCTGGTCGAGCAGCTCATTGCGGGTGATGGAGTACTTGTCGTTTTCCGGGACCACCATGGTGTAGCCCAGGGCACGGCCGCGGGGCAGGATGGTGATCTTGGTGACCGGGGCGGAGTTCCGCAGGGCCGCTGCGACGAGGGCGTGGCCGCCTTCGTGGTAGGCCGTGACTTTGCGCTCGTGTTCCTTCATGACCCGGCTGCGCTTCTGCGGGCCTGCCATGACGCGGTCAATCGCCTCGTCCAGCGCGCGGTCATCGATCAGGTTGGCGTTGGAGCGCGCCGTCAGCAGCGCGGCCTCGTTGAGGACGTTGGCCAGGTCCGCGCCCGTGTAACCCGGGGTCTTCTTGGCGACGGCCTTGAGGTCGACGCCGGGAGCCATCGGCTTGCCCTTGGCGTGCACCTGCAGGATCTGGTCGCGGCCGATCAGGTCGGGGGCCTCGACCGAGATCTGCCGGTCGAAGCGGCCCGGACGCAGCAGGGCGGGGTCCAGGACGTCGGGCCGGTTGGTGGCGGCAATCAGGATGACGTTGGTCTTGACGTCGAAGCCGTCCATTTCAACCAGCAGCTGGTTGAGGGTCTGCTCGCGCTCGTCGTTGCCGCCGCCGATTCCGGCACCGCGGTGCCGGCCGACGGCGTCGATCTCATCGACGAAGATGATGGCCGGCGCGTTGGACTTGGCCTGTTCGAACAGGTCGCGGACGCGGGAGGCGCCCACGCCGACGAACATTTCCACGAAATCGGAACCGGAGATGGAGAAGAAGGGCACGCCGGCCTCGCCGGCGACGGCGCGGGCCAGGAGGGTCTTGCCGGTGCCCGGAGGGCCGTAGAGCAGCACGCCCTTGGGGATCTTGGCGCCGACGGCCTGGAACTTGGCCGGCTCCTGCAGGAATTCCTTGATCTCCTCAAGTTCCTCGACGGCCTCATCGGCGCCGGCGACATCGCTGAAGGTCACCTGGGGCATGTCCTTGTTGACGAGCTTCGCCTTGGACTTGCCGAACTGCATGACTTTGGACCCGCCGCCCTGCATCCGGGAAAGCAGGAACCAGAACAGGACACCAAGGAGCAGCACGGGCACCAGCAGGGAGAAGAGCCCCGAGAACCAGTTGTTCTCGATCGGCTGGTCCGTGAAACCGCCCGACGGCTTTGCATCAGTGACCGCCTTGACGACGTCCTGGGCGCGGGCGTTGACGAAGTAGAACTGGACGTTCTTACCCTTGTCCTGGCCGTCGACCTGCAGGTTGTCCTTCAGGACCAAGTCCACGCGGTTCTCGGCGTCGAAAATCTTGGCCTGTTCAACCTTGCCGGCGGAATTCAGCAGTTCAAGGCCCTTGTCGGTGTCAATCCGGCTTGCGCCGCCCGGCGCCAGGGTGGCGAAGGCAAGCAGCAGCATGGCCACCACGACGACAATCCAGATCCCCGGGCCCTTGAAGAAACTCTTAGCTTTCATCTGTTCGGGGCTGGCCCCGTCCCTCCTGGTAGTGCTGCACGGCGACCGTTCTGCGCGCGTGTGGTGCTGCGTCAGGTTCTAGCTATACACCGTCGCACTAACTCACGCACGGTGAAGTGCAAAAGTTCCCTGTGGGCGTAGCGGGACGCGGCGTCCTGCCGCCCGGTCCCGGGCGGGGGCGTCTCCGCGTGAACGATCTATTCGTATACGTGCGGCGCCAGGGTGCCGACGAAGTCCAGGTTGCGGTACTTCTCGGCGTAGTCCAGGCCATATCCGACGACGAACTCGTTGGGAATGTCATAGCCGACGTACTTGACGTCGATCTTGACCTTCGCGGCCGTCGGCTTGCGGAACGCGGTGCAGATTTCCACCGAAGCGGTGCCGCGGGATTCCAGGTTGGTCTTGAGCCAGGAGAGCGTGAGGCCGGAGTCGATGATGTCCTCGACAATCAGGACGTCTTTGCCCATGAGGTCGGTGTCGAGGTCCTTCAGGATGCGGACCACGCCGGAGGACTGGGTGCCGGAGCCGTACGAGGACACGGCCATCCAGTCCATGGAGACGTGGCTGTGCAGTGCGCGGGCGAGGTCTGCCATGACCATCACGGCGCCCTTGAGCACGCCGACGATCAGCAGATCGCGGCCCTCGTAGTCCTTGTCGATCTGCGCCGCGAGTTCGGTGATCCGTTGCTGGATCTGTTCCTTGGTGTAGAGAACGTGCTTGAGGTCTGCCTGGACGTCGTTTGAATCCACCAATGGCTCCTGTGTAGATGCGGGGTGCGACTATTTTCGGGGCGGCTGTTGAGGCCGGAATACAAGCTTCCCACAGCGGGCGGCTTCGCGGGGAACGCCGCCGGCGGCGGACGGCTGCTCCGCCAGGAGCTGCGAGAGCGAGAGCCGGAAGACGCTGACCGAACCGGGAAGCTCCACCGGGCCGGCCGATCCCTGCCGGCGCAGCAGCGCTTCGGCGGCAAGCAGTCGCTGGTAGCTGGGCTGTTGACCGCCGACGGCGGCGGCGGCCTTGGCGATCACCCGGAACCTCACGGCCGGGGCCAGGTCCCGCAGTGCCGCCTCCGGAAGGCTGATTTCCTGCCCGTCCTGCTCCCGCAGCCGGTCAAAGGTGTCGTTCGCCACGTCCTCCAGATAGTCGGCGTCGAGCTGCAGGATCGCGGCCGTGCGGGCGAGGGATTCGGCGACGCCGGGGCCGAGCTTGTCTTCCAGCAGGGGCAGCACCTCAACCCGGGTCCGGGAGCGGGCGTACGCGGGATCCGTGTTGGACGGGTCGTGCCAGGGTTCCAGGCCCTCCGCCTGGCAGATCTCCAGGGTGTCCGCGCGCCGCAGGCCCAGGAAGGGGCGCAGGAGCCGGCCCCGGGAGGGCCGCATCCCGGCGAGCGACCGGGTGCCGGAGCCGCGCGCCAGGCCAAGCAGCACTTGCTCGGCCTGGTCATCGAGGGTGTGGCCGAGCAGGATCACGCCGGCGCCGGCCTCGTCCGCTGCGGCGTCCAGGGCCGCGTGGCGGGCGTCCCGGGCGGCCGCCTCCGGGCCCATGCCGGTGGCGGCGACGTCGACTGTGCGGATCTGCACGGGAGAGAGCCCGAGGTCCTCGAGGGTCCGGGCGGTGGTTGCGGCGACCGCGGCGGAGCCGGGCTGAAGCTGGTGGTCCACCACGACGGCGCCCACGGACACGGGGTGGCCATCCACATGGCCCCGGCGGCCGAAATAGGCGGCGACGGCCGCGAGGGCCAGCGAGTCAGGACCTCCGCTGCAGGCGACCAGGACACGCTCCGGGTAGCCGGCGGCGGCAAGCGCGTCCTGCAGCATTTTCCGCGCGGTGCCGACCACCGGCGCAAGGCGGCCGGGCCGGCGTCGTCCGCTGGACACCGACGACGAACCGGCGGGATTACGGGCTGTCATGACCGCTAGAGGCCCATCCGGTTGAGCCAGAGCTTGGAGTCGTGGATCTCGGCTTCGGTGGGGAGCCGGTCAGCGGACTCCCAGACTCTGTTGAAGCCTTCCATGCCGACGGCGTCCACTACTTCCCGGACGAATTTGGAGCCGTCACTGTACTGGCGCATCTTCGCGTCGAGGCCGAGCAGGCTGCGGATGAACTTCTCGATCATGCCGCGATCCTTGCCGCGGGCGTTGAAGCGCTGCCGGATGGTCTTCACCGAGGGCACGATGCTGGCGTCCACGGCGTCCATGACCACGTTGGCGTGGCCCTCGAGCAGGCTCATGAGCGCGGTCAGGCGGGACAGGGCGGCCTGTTCCTCCGGGTTCTGGAGCAGGTCCAGGATGGCGCCCCGGCCGGGGGCCGCGCCGGGTGCGGCGCGGTCCTTCAATGACTTCGCGGCCGCGGAGGCCCGTTCCATCAGGGAATCGACGTTGCCGAGCAGCTGGCCGCTGAGGTTTTCGATCTCGTCGAGCATGTGGTGCCGGAGCCACGGGGCGGCGGCGAACTGCACCCGGTGGGTCTGTTCGTGGAGGCAGACCCAGAGCCGGAAGTCGGCGGGGGTGACGTTCAGTTCACGTTCCACGGAGATGATGTTCGGCGCCACGAGCAGCAGGCGGCCGGCAGCGGGGGCCGTGGAGCTCTCGGCGAGCGCGGAGAAGGGGTCGTACTGGCCCAGGACCTTGCTGGAGAGAAACGCAAGGATAGCCCCGAGCTGGCTGCCGGTGATGGCGCCGCTGACGCTCGCGGCCCCGGGGTTGAGGGTTCCGCGGCCCTCGAGCATCTTTTCCATGGCCGGCCCGAGCATGACGGCGAAGCTCTGCGTGTTGGCTTTGGCCCAGGAGGCGCGGTCCACCACCAGGACCTCGGAATCGCGCAGGTCCCGGGCGGCATCGAGGCCGGTGATGTCGTGGACGTGCGGCACGGAAATGTCCGCCATGAGCCGCAGGTTCTCAACGGCGGCGCCGATCTCGGCAGGGCTCAGGACGGGACCGGCCGGTGTCAGCCGCGCGGCCGTCGAGGCGGCAAGCTCCCAGTTGATCAGATCCTGGGCCTGCACCGGTGTGCCGCCTGAGGTCTGGCTGTGCGGCTTGCTGTTTGTCGTGCCTGTGTTTGTCGTGCCTGAGTTTGTCTTGCCTGATGTCTCGCTCGCAGAGGACTCCATGGGGTCCATCAGATCACAGGGTCCCGACAATCCGCCTTAATTTTCGCTGACCGGCGAACCGGCCGGCGAACCCGGCAGTTGAACCGGCCGGGCGCAGGTTCAGGGCGGCACTCCGCCGGTCAGCGGCAGCCGCAGCCGGCCAGGACGGAGGCGGAGCGGTCCAGGGCGGCCTTGTTCGCGGCGCCGGGGGTCAGCCCGTTGCCCACGAAGGAGAAGACCAGCAGCCGGCCGTCGGCGTCCACGACGTACCCGCTGAGCGCGATGACCGTGTTCAACGTGCCTGTTTTGGCGCGCACCAGCCCGGCCCCGGCGGCCGTCGCGGCGTCCGTGTACCGGCCCCCCAGGGTGCCGGTGAGCCCGGCGACCGGGAAGCCTGCGAGGGCGGCGCGCAGCCTGGTGTCCGTGCCGGAGGTCATGGCCCGGACCACGTCCGTGAGTTGCCGGGCCGAGACCTGGTCGGCCGGGGCCAGGCCGGAGACATCCGCGGCCCGGAGGGCATCCGTGGAAACGCCCAGGTCCTTGACCTGCTGCAGCACGGCGGCGATGGCGTCGTCGCCGCTGCCGGGCCGGCCGGCGCCGAGGGCGGTCATCCGTCCCATCACCTCGGCGAGGTAGTTGTCCGAGGTCTGCAGCATGAGGTCCACCTGCTGCCCCACCGTGGCGGACTGGACCTCGGCCAGGACTTTCGCGTGGGCGCTGTCCGGCGTGGCACCGGCCTGAACGCGGGCGACGCCCGGTGCCACGGTCAGCCCCGCGGACGCGGCGGCCGCCGTGAGCCGGGCGGCGAAGGCCTCGGCGGCGGTCATGGCGGCGTCCTTCGGGCGGGGTCCGGTGGTTTTGGCGGGATCGAACCGGGCCGAGTTCAGTGCCAGCGGATACACCGGGGCCATTTCGCCGGCGGCGACGTCCTCGGGACTCCAGGCCTGTCGGAGCGGCGGGCCGGTGAAGAGGGAGTCATCGAGCAGGACGCGCACGGTGCCGGTGGCTGCGCCGCCGCCGTCGCCGCTGCCGGCGGCACCGTCCTGGAGTGCCCGGACGGTGGCCTGGGCGAGCGTGGCCAGCCCGGCACGGCCGAGGACCGCCCCGGGATCGGATTCGCCCGCCCCCAGGAGTACGTCTCCGCCGCCGGCCAGCACCACCGACCCGGGCGTGGGCCCTGCCAAAACCCGGGTACTGAAGCGGTGGTCGGGGCCCATGACGCGCAGGGCCGCGCTGGCTGTGAGGAGCTTCATATTCGACGCCGGAATGCGGGCCTCGTCGGCGGACCGGTCAAAGAGGACCTGCCCGCTGGCGGCGTCCTGGACGATCCCGGTGAAGGTGCCGCCGCCGTCGGTCTTCAGGGTCTCGTTGAGCCGGTCCGAGAGGGCGGCGCGGGCGGGAACGGGTGCGGTATCAGTGAGGGGACCGATCCCGTCTGATCCGTTGGAATCGCTCAGTGTGGCGGGGACCTGCTGCCAGGGCGGGGCTGCCCGGGATGCGTCCGGGGACCGGTCCGGGCCGAGGAAAGCCGGGGCGACGGCGATGCCGGCCGGCAGTGCCACGGCCGCCACCAGGAGGCTCTGGAGCAGCAGTACGAGGATCCCCCGACGCCTGCCGGGCACCGGCCTGGTGCCCTCGGGGCTGGTTCTCGGTTTCATGCTGCTGCTGGTCCTTATAGTCCTGAAATGTCCCCACTAGTTCCTGAAACCAGCGCCTCTCGCTATATCCTCAATAGTAGTCGGCGGCACCGACAGCCTTTATGCACGTGCCGCGCACCCCCTGAAGTCGTCAAGGAGCATTCCATGAAGCATGACGTGACTATCGAGATCCCCAAGGGATCGCGCGTCAAGTACGAAGTCGACCACGAGACCGGCCGCGTCCGCCTGGACCGCGTCCTTTTCACGTCGATGCAGTACCCCACCCACTACGGTTTCTTCGAGAACACCCTGGGCGAGGACGGAGATCCGCTGGATGCGCTGGTGCTCCTGCAGGACTTCGACCTCTACCCCGGCGTGATCGTCGAGTCCCGCCCGATCGGCGTCTTCAACATGACCGACGACGGCGGCGGCGACGCCAAGGTCCTCTGCGTGCCGACCGATGCGCGCTTTGACCACATCAAGGAAATCAGCGACGTCAGCGAGTTCCTGATCAGGGAAATCGAGCACTTCTTCACCCGCTACAAGGACCTGGAGCCGGGCAAGTGGGTCAAGGCCGAGGGCTGGGGCGACCGCGCCGCCGCCGAGGCCGAGCTCGAGGCCTCCATCAAGCGCTACGTTCCGGCTGCCGGACACTAGTCGTTTCCGCACTGCAACGCGGGGTCACATACTGCCGTTCCGGAGCTCCGGAACGGGCGGTGCGTGACCCCGCGTTTTTTCGTGGCGTGCGGGCACGCCGGTGAGGACCCTCGGCGTCGACCTCGCGGCGGCTGCCAAGAAGACGGCCGTGGCCGTCATCGAATGGGCCGACGGCGCCGCACACCTGGCGCATCTGTCCCTGGACGTCGGCGACGAAGAGATCGTCAGGCTCTTCGGCAGCAGCGATATGACCGGGGTTGACTGCCCCCTGGGCTGGCCGGACGCCTTCCTTCCCTTCCTTGCGGGGCACCTGGCTTTCGACGCCGGGCCGGTGCTCGGCTACGACGGGATCGAGGGCCGCCGCCTGCTCGCCTACCGGGACACCGACCGGTTCGTCACGGCCAGAACCGGGCTGATTCCGCTCAGCGTGTCCGCCGACCGATTGGCCCACCCGGCCATGCGGTGCGCCGTGATCCAGGCCAAGATCGCCCGGGACGCGGGGCCGCAGGCCCGGGACGGCTCCGGCCGCCTCGCCGAGGTCTATCCCGCGGCATCCCTGAAACTCTGGGAGATCCAGGCCCGCGGCTACAAGGGACGCGGGGCCCCGGAAGCGGAGAAGCTGTCCTCGGCGCTGGCGGATCTGACCCTGAAAGCCCCGTGGCTGGACCTGGCGGGGTACCGGGATGACCTTGCCGCCTCCGATGACATGTTTGATGCCGTCATCGCCTCGCTGACGGCACGGGCCGTCCGCCGGGGGCAAACACAGCGCCCCGGGCCCGGCGATGCCGCGGCAGCCCTGAGCGAGGGCTGGATCCACCTGCCGTCCGGGCATCTTTCCGGGCTCGCGGGCGGCTAGCCGCCTCTGTTACGGCCCCGGTACGGCGGCTTGGCCGGCAACTTGCCCCCGAACTGCCACCGGGTAGTGTGTGATCCAGAATGTTCACGCTGACCATCAATCAAACCGACAGCCGGCGCGACGGCGACCGCGTGCCGCAGCTCCTGAAGGACCTGCGGCACATCCCCGCGCGCCTTGATTTCGACCGCTCCGTGGAGGACGAGGTCCAGGGCATCGTGGACTGTCCGCATCAGGCGGTGGAGGCGGCCATGATCGCCCTGCGCAGCGGCAGCTGGTATGTGGGCATCGGGGTGGGCCCGGTGAACGAACCCCTGCCGAACCAGATCAAAGACGCCTCCGGCCACGGGCTGATCTATGCCCGGCGCGCCGTGGACCGCCTGCGGAACGGCAAGGACCGCATCCGGGTGGCCGTGGAGGGCCCGCTGGCGGACCTCGCCGCGGAAGCCGAGGCCGTGCTGCGCCTCCTGGGCCACATTGTGCACGACCGCAGCCACGCCGAATGGCGGGTCCTGGATCTGCTCACTCCGGGAGTCCGCGGCCAGCAGAAGGCCGTCGCCGAGGAACTCGGGATCACCACGCAGGCCGTCAGCAAGGCCGTGGCCCGGTCCCAGTGGAACGAAGAACACGCGGCACGTCCGGCGGCGGCCCGGCTCCTGGGCCTCATCCTCGACGTCCGCTAGCCCGCGCTGGCCGCGGCGGGCCGGGCTCCCGGACCGCCCGGCCGGGCGTCTAAAGGAGGCTGCGCAGCACGTGCGCGGCGCCGTCGTCGTAAACCGACTTCGTCACCTCATCGGCCGCGGCAATCACTTCCACCGGGGCCTGCCCCATGGCCACGCCGCGGCGCGCCCAGGTCAGCATCTCGATGTCGTTGCGGCCGTCGCCGACGGCGATTGTGCGGTGTGCTTCGATGCTGAGCCGGCCGCGGAGGTGTTCCAGCGCGCTGGCCTTCGTGACGCCGGCGGCGGCAATGTCCAGCCACGCCGTCCAGCCCACCGAATAGGTCACGCCGGCAAGCCCGATGTGGCGGATCGCGGCGTTGAACTCCTCCGGGGTGTTCTCCGAGCTGAAGACCACCACGCGGACGGCGGTTGCCTCCAGCATGGTCTGGAAGTCGACGCCGACCGCCTCGACGCCGAAGCTGGCGTCCTGGAAGCGCTCGGTGGACAGGAAGTTGCCGGATTCGTCCTCGAGGGCGTACTTGGCCGAGGGCAGCCGCTTGCGCAGGGCGCGGAGGGCCGGACCGGGGTCGAAGGTTGCCTTGTGGATTACCTCGTAGCCGTCGGACAGTCCGGAGTCGACGCGCAGGATCACGCCGCCGTTGGAGCAGACCGCGTAACCGTTCTCGATTCCGATGTGCTCGATGACCGGCAGCGTGGCGTTGAGCGAGCGGCCCGTGGCGATCGTGACGTGGTGGCCCGCGGCCACGACGGCCTGGGCGGCCTCGCGGACCGGGACCGACATGTGGCCGTCGTGATCCACCAGGGTGCCGTCGACGTCCAAGGCGACCATCATCTTGTCGCCGGGGCTCTTCGGGGCCGTGTTTATCCGGGCCTCGGTGTTCTGCATGTTGTTCTCGTGTGTGGTGCGCCGGTCATCGTTGCCGGCGACTGAGGATTCAGTCATGGTTGTCATCTCACAAGTAGAGCAGAGAGCCCCGACTGCCGCTAGGACTCAGGCCACAGCAGGGCGTGAATTTGCGGTAAACACCCACAGCCTGTCCACAGTGTGAATGTTTACCCGGCGGCGGGCGGAGGCCCGGCTGGTAGTTAGTGGTCGGTGGTTAGAGAACGGGGAAGACCGTCATGCCGCCGAGGTACTTCTGCAGGGCGGCGGGGACGTTGACAGAGCCGTCGGGGTTCTGGTGGTGCTCCAGGATGGCGACGATCCAGCGCGTGGTGGCCAGGGTTCCGTTGAGCGTGGCCACGGCCCGGGTGCCCTTGGGCGCACCGTCCTCGTTCAGGACACGCTCGCGGATGTTCAGTCGGCGGGCCTGGAAGGTGGTGCAGTTGGACGTCGAGGTCAGTTCCCGGTACGCGCCCTGGGTGGGGACCCAGGCTTCGCAGTCGTACTTCCGGGCCGCGGAATTGCCCAAGTCCCCGGCAGCGGTGTCAATCACGCGGTACGGGAGCTCGCACTTGGCCAGCATTTCCTCTTCCCACGCCAGGAGGCGGGCGTGCTCGGCAGCCGCCTCTTCGACAGTGGTGTAGATGAACATTTCGACCTTGTTGAACTGGTGGACCCGGATGATGCCGCGGGTGTCCTTGCCGTGCGAGCCAGCCTCGCGGCGGTAGCACGAGCTCTGGCCCGCGTAGCGGATGGGACCGTCCGACAGGTCCAGGATCTCGTCGGCGTGGTAGCCGGCGAGGGCCACTTCGGAGGTGCCCACAAGGTAGAGGTCGTCTTCGGCGAGACGGTAGATCTCGGCGTCGTGCTTGACGTCAAAGCCCGTGCCCTGCATGGTTTCCGGGCGGACCAGGGTGGGCGTGATCATGGGGACGAACCCGGCCTCGATCGCCTGGTCCATGGCCATCTGGAGCAGCGCCATTTCCAGCCGGGCGCCGACGCCGCGCAGGAAGTAGAAGCGTGAACCGGACACCTTCGCCCCGCGTTCCATGTCGATGGCCCCAATCAGCTCGCCGATCTCCAAGTGGTCCCGGGGCTCGAAGTCGGGGAATTCGCGTGGCGTGCCGACGGTCTTGACAACGATGTAGTCGTCCTCGCCGCCGGCCGGGACGCCGTCCTCGATCAGGTTGGGGATGGTGCGGAGCAGCTCCTCCTGGGCGGCCTGGGCGACATCGGCCTCGGCCGATGCGGCCTTGACGGAGGCGGCAAGGACCTTGACCTCGGCGAGAAGGGCCTGCTTTTCCTCGCCCTTGGCCTGCGCAACCTTCTTGCCGAACACGTTCTGTTCGGCCCGCAGGTTCTCGAACCGGATCAGCGCCGCGCGCCTGGCCGAATCCGCGGCGATGATCGCGTCCACCGCGGATTCGTCGGCGCCGCGGGCGCGCTGGCTGGCACGGAACTTGTCCGGGTTTTCGCTGAGGTCTTTTACGTCGATCACCAGACAAGAGTATCCAATCCGGCCGGCGTTACCGGGCAAGCAGGTCACGGGGCGCTGGCGGGATACTGTTGGATCACAATGCGCGACTGGCTGCTCTACCTCGTCATCGCTGGGGTTCTGGCGTTTGCCGCCTCCAGTTGGTGGGGGGTGCGCCGGCTGAGGGCCAAGCACACCCGCAGTGCCGTGTGGGAGCAAACCCACAGCCCGGACCTGGGGCGGCAGAAGGTTGCCGTGGTCCTGAATCCCATCAAGGCCCGTTCGGCAGAGGCGCGGGCACTCATTAAAGCGGCGTGCGCCGAGGCCGGCTGGGAGCCGCCCGGCATCTTTGAAACCACCGCCGAGGACCCCGGATTCTCGCAGGCGCGGGCGGCGGTGGCCAGCGGGGCCGACGTCGTCCTGGCCTGCGGCGGGGACGGGACGGTGCGCGTCGTGGCCGAGGTCCTTGCCGGGACGGACACCGCCATGGGCCTGATTCCGCTCGGCACCGGCAACCTCCTGGCCCGCAACGTGCATCTGGAGGTCAACGACCTCCAGGGCAACGTGCAGGCGGCCCTGTTCGGTCACCAGCGGTTCATCGATACGGCGCGGATGACCGTTGAGAATGCACGGACCGGGGAGTCAGCGGAGCACACTTTCCTGGTGATCGCGGGCATGGGCATGGACGCCGAGGTGGTCAGTGATACCAATGACGGTTTGAAGAAGGCCGTGGGCTGGCTGGCGTATACGGAAGCCGGGGTGCGGCACCTCCCGGGGCGCCGCAAGAAGGTCTCGATTGGGCTGGATGACCAGCCTGAGCAGTCGCGGAAGATCCGCAGTGTGTTGTTCGCGAACTGTGGCCTGATTCCCGGGGGAATCGACTTTATCCCGCAGGCCATGATCGATGACGGGATGCTCGACGTCGTGGTGATGAGCCCGCGCAGTGCAATCGGCTGGCTGGCGATGTACACAAAGATCGTGCTGAAGCACAAGAAGGATCTGCCGGTCATGACGTATTACCGTTCCGGCAAGATCACCATCCGGTGCTCCGAACCCATGCCTACCCAGATCGACGGCGATCCTTCCGGCGAGGCCACGACGGTCACCGTACAGGTGGCCCCGGGATCCCTGCTGGTCCGGGTCAAGGACGGGGCGGGAGGCGACTAGGCCCGCGCCGGTTAGTCTGACGGCGGCTCCTCTGAGGGGGACTAGGCGCTGGCGGCCTTCTTGGCGTCTGCGGCCTTCTTCGCATCTGCTGCAGCTTTGGCGGCCCTGGCCTCGGACTGCTCGCGGATCATTGCCTGCTCTTCTTCAAAGCGCAGTCGGTCCGCGCGGTCGGCGTCGTCGCCGTCCCAGTCCTGGTTGTCAGCTGTCGGCTTGGGATTGACAATCATTCCCTGGCCGTCATTGTCTGTGCTGGTTCCTGACATGACCCGCTCCCTCCGGTAGAGGACTTCCCCAATATGGATCAGGCAAGCATACGCACAGTTGGGAAGCGGTGGAAGTGCACCGGAAGGCATTTGCCTACGCTCTGGGCGAAGCCCCCGGGGTATATTCCGCCACGGCAGATGCGCCACTCAGTATGTCTCTGACCCATGCATGCGCGGCCCGGAATGCTTGGTCGGAGGTATGCGGCGCCACGATGCTGCGGTGGCCGTCCGCACGCTGGTAAGAGCCTAGGAAGCGAGTGGCCGGGCTGATCCGGTGGAGACCCGCGAGCGCGTCCGCCACCCGGGCGTCGGCCACGTGGCCGTCGGCATCAATGCTGAAGAAGTAATGGCCCAGATACTGCCCGGTAGGGCGGGATTCGATCCGGCTCAGGTTGACACCGCGTGTGGCGAACTGGTCCAGGATCTCCATCAGCGCACCGGGCCGGTCCTCGGGCAGTGGGACCACCACCGTGGTCTTGTCCGCTCCCGTGCGGGCGGGCAGTTCGCCCGGGCGGCCCACCAGCACGAACCGGGTGACGGCGCCGGGGTTGTCGCCGATGTTTTCGGCAAGAACGGACAGGCCCGGCTGTTCCTGGGCCACGATCGGGGCGCAGATCGCGGCATCGTAGTGGACGCCGTCGGCGTCCAGCAGGCCCATGGCGGCCGCGGCGGTGGAGGACCCCGGAATGTATTCCGCATTGGGAATATTGGCGTCCACCCAGAGCCTGCACTGGGCCCAGGCATGGCCGTGGGTGGAGACGCGCCGGATGTCCCCGATCTCCACGCCCGGCCTGGCCACTAGGACGAAGCTGATGGGCACCAGGGCCTCCCGGAGGATCCTGAGTTCCTGGCCGGTGGCGATGGCGTCGAGGGTCGCAGTGACGCCGCCCTCGACGGAGTTCTCGATCGGCACCATGGCCGCATCGGCGGAGCCATCCCGCACTTTGTCCAGCGCCGTGTTGACATTCGAGGACGGAATGCGGATGGCGTGCGCCGCGTCCGGAACCTGCATCAGGGCCGCCTCGGTGAAGGTCCCCTCAGGGCCGAGGAATGTGTACGTGACGGTTGGTGCGGGCATCGGCTTTTCCTTCTTCGGTTACAGGATGACTGGCTTGAGGCCGTTGTCGGACACGAGCGGCATGCCGGTCTCTACCCACTGGTCCATGCCGCCGGCCACGTTCAGCGCGGAATATCCCATGCCGACGAGCCACTGGGCGGCCCGGTGGGAGCGGCCGCCTGTACGGCAAATGACATAGACGTCCTCGTCCGGGTCGAGCTCCTCGAGCCGGGCCGGCAGCTGGTCCAGGGGAATGTGCAGGGCGCCCTCGGCGTGGCCCGCGACCCATTCGTAGTCCTCGCGGACATCAAGGATCTTGGCGCCGTCGGGGATGCCAGACACGCTGACGGTGTGGAAGTCGCTCATGTTCGCCCTTTCCGCAGATTTCAAGGTCCGTTCCCAGCGTATCCCCCGCCGCTGGCCGAGCGCCCCCGCAGTCGGCACGTTACGCTTCTGGAGAGCGCAAAGGAGACCTCATGGCTGCCAAACACCCCGCGGCGCGGCCTGTCCGCGGTTCCCGCCACGGGACACGCCCTCCCCTCGCCGCCAGGGTTGGGCATGATGCCCCAGTGCCCGTACGCAGTCCCCAACAACGGACATGCCCTCCCCTCGTCATGACGGCTGGCCATCTCCCCAGTCCCGTCCTTCCCTCCCAAAGGACATGCCCTCCCCACGCCGCCAGGGTTGGGCATGATGCCACAGTGCCCGTACGCAGTCCCCAACAATGGACATGTCCTCCCCTCGTCGGAGCGGCCGCAGGGCACACCATGCCTGCCGAACGGTTCCGGGACGGCCTGGAGCCCCGTTTCCTTGGCTGAAATCCACGAGCTCTCTGCCGTTCAACTACGGGATGCACTCCGTTCCGGGGAGCTCTCCGCCCGGCAGGCCACGGATCATTTCCTGTACCGCATCGAAGCCCAAAACGCGCACCTCGGGGCCTTCATCACCGTCACCGCCGACCAGGCCCGGAAGGATGCCGCAGCAGCAGACCAGCTCCATGCCCTCCGAAGCCAGGACCCGAGCGACGGCGGCCTGCCGCCGCTGCACGGCATGCCGCTCGCATTCAAGGACCTGACAGATGTGGCTGGGGTGATCACCACGCATGGGAGCGCCGCTCTGGAGCACAAACCGGCGCTGACGGACGGCGCACTCCCCGCCGTGCTCAAGACCGCGGGGGTGGTGTCGCTGGGCAAAACGCAGGTCCCGGAATTCGGCCTGACAGCCTACAGCGAGAACCGGATCGCCCCGCCGTCGCGCAATCCGTATGCCCTCAGCCGCAGTTCAGGCGGATCCTCGGGCGGCAGCGCTGCCGCGGTGGCCGCGGGGCTGCTGCCGTTTGCCCCCGGAACCGACGGCGGCGGCTCCGTGCGGATTCCGGCCGCCGCCTGCGGACTCATCGGGTTGAAGCCCGGCCGCGGGCTCGTGCCGGCCGGGGAAAGCTCAGGCGATGCGGCCCAGCTTGTGGTTGCCGGCCCGCTCGCCCGCTCCGCCGCCGATGCCGCCCTGATGCTCGATGCCCTGATGCCCGGCCCGGCGGATGCCAGCTACCTCGAATTGACCGCCCGGGAGCCGGACCGGCTGCGGATCGGCGTCAGTCTGGACAGCCCGTGGCAGACGATTTTCCCATTCACTCCGGACCGCGAGGCGCTCGATGCGCTGGCCGACGGCGTCGCACGGCTGGAGGCGTCCGGCCACGAGACCTCGGAGGCGGCGATCCGCTATGACAACCGCTACCCGGATGCCTTCACCACTGCCTGGACCGCCGGCGTCGGCAGCGCGCGAATAGCACCCCAGCGCGAGGCACTCCTGACCCCGCTCACCAGAACATTCCGGCGGCGCGCGCAGCAGCGCAGTACGTCCAAGCTCAATGAATGCCTCGGGTTCCTGCGGCAATTCCAGCGGGACACGATCGCCCAGTATGCCCGCTGGGACCTCATCGTGACCCCGGCCCTGGCGCAGACGCCCCGGCCGGTGGGCTGGTTCACCGGCGCGGCCCACGGCGTCGGCTACTGGCCGGCCGCTGAATGGGCGGGCGACGCCGACGGCGACTACCGCAAGCAATGCGAATACGCGCCGTGGTCCTCCATGGTGAACGTCTGCGGCCTGCCGGCCATCACGATCCCGATGCACTGGACCGGCGGCGCTCCGGGTTCCGGCCTGCCGATGGGCATTCAGCTGATCGGGCCGATGGGCTCCGAGGGGCTGCTGCTGCAGGTGGCCGCCCAGCTGGGTTTCTAGGCCGGGGTTAGTCGTGTCCGTGCGAGGACGCTGACCGCGCCAGGTCCCCGCCGTCGTGTACCGACCCGGTGGTGGTCCGGATCGCGATGCCGTCCAGGTTCGGCAGAGCGTGGCCGAGGCGGTGCCTGGCATCCGCGGCGATCTGTTCGGCTGCGGAGACCGGCATGTCTGCGACCTGGATGCTGGCGTTGCCCTGGAGGCGGTGGCCGATCCAACGCAGTTGCAGCGCCGGGACGGCGTCCACGCCGGGGGTGGAGGCCAGGGCCGACCGTGCCCTGTCAACAAGGTCCGGTTCGATGCCGTCCATCAGGCGCCGGCCGATGCTGCGGACCGTTCCCCACAACAGGATGACAATGGCTGCCGCGATCAGCAGCCCAACGATCGGGTCGGCCAGCGGGAACCCGGCCCACACGCCGATCACGCCCAGCACCACGGCAAGCGACGTGAAACCGTCCATCCGGGCGTGGACACCGTCGGCCACCAGCGCGGCGGAGCCGATCTTCCGGCCGATCCGGATCCGGTAGATGGCCACGGCTTCGTTGCCGGCGAAGCCCACCAGCCCCGCTGCCGCAACCCACCACAGGTTCTGCAGCGGCTGGGGATTCAACAGCCGGTCGATCGACTGCCATGCGGCGACGACGGCGGAGAGCGCGACGACCACAACGATGAAGAGCCCGGCCAGGTCCTCGGCACGCCCGAAGCCGTAGGTATAACGGCGGGTCGCCGGCCGGCGGGCCAGCAGGAACGCGATCCACAGCGGCACAGCCGTCATGGCGTCGGAGAAGTTATGGATCGTGTCCGCGAGGAGTGCCACCGAACCGCTCATCAGCACCACGATGAATTGAAGGACAGTCGTGCCAAGAAGCATGAAGAGGCTGATCTTCACCGCCCTGACGCCGTGTTCACTCGCCTCAAGGGCGTCGTCGACAGAGTCCGCGGCGTCGTGGGTGTGCGGGACGAACAATCCGTACAGGAAGCCTTTGATCCCCGTCGGATGCTCATGGGAATGGCCGTGCCCATGGTCATGATCATCGTGGCCGTCGTGCCCGTGGCTGTGGTTGTGGCTGTGGTGGGCATGGTCGTGGTCATGGCCGTCGTGCCCATGGTCATGATCATCGTGGCCGTGGTCCTCGGACCCGTGATCATGGCTGCCAGCGTCCGGCTGTGCGTGGACGGGCGCGGTTGCCCCGGGACGGTGGAGGTCATGGGATTCGGTCACGATAGGTCCGCGCTTTCGGGGTGGTGGTGGCGGGGGGTTCCCCCCAGTGAGTGTTCGGCCTGGAAGATGGCGTCGGTAACGAGCTGGCGGGCGTGCTCATTCTCCAGGCGGTAGAAGACGCGTGTTCCGTCTTGCCTGGTGGTCACCAGGCGCGCGAGGCGCATCTTTGCCAGGTGCTGGGAAACGGCCGCCGGAGATTTGTGGACAATCTCGGCCAGCTGGTTGACCGGCAGTTCGCCCTCGCGCAGGGCAAGAATAATCCGGACACGCGTGGCGTCGGCGAGCATGGCAAAAATCTCAACGGCGAGTTCGACATACTGGCTGTCCGGCTCGCGCCCGCATATCTGCTTATCTGCATCCATACGCAGATTATTTCACACTTGTTGCCCCAGGGGATCGACCAGCCGGGCCCGGGTCGATGGGCCTGAGGAGTTCCCCGGCAGCACACGGGCAGCACAGCGGCGTCCGGCACTTCTCCAGGCGCCTGTGGACATGTCCGGCCGTGGTGAGGGGCGTTGGACATGTCCGGCGCCGGTCCGGGGACATGCTCCTCGTTCACGCCATGCGTGGGACATGTCCGGCGCCGGCCCGGGGACATGCTCCTCCATCGCGGCGAGACTTGGGCACAATGCCATCATGTCCACGCGCGGGTGCCAGGAATGGGCATGTCCCCCCACGGGCCGTTCAGCAGATCCGCGGTTCAGCAAATCCCCGGCTCAGCAGATCCGCGGCTCCGCGCCTGCCTGATCTTCAGTTCCCCGGTTCCGCGAACTGCCGCACCCACACCCGCTACCGCTACCCGCGGAAGTAGCCCGCGACGTCGGCGATGATCTGCACCGAGCCGCTCGACGTATTCGCAATTTTGATGTTGCCGTCCGGCCCAACGGGAACCACGGCGAGGTCAGCGACGATCTGTCCTGGCAAATAGAACAGGCTTGAGACTTTCGGGGTGGAGGACCCCGAGGCGAATGCGGTGAGGAGTCCGTAGGACTTGCCCGCTGTAGCCGTCACGTTGACCACCACGGCGGCCACGGTGGTGGGTATCCCCTTGACGCCGCGCACATGGAAAGTGACCGACCCTCCCGCCGGGACAGCTCCTGAAGAGAGCCGCGTGTCCAGGAACCGGGTGGGCGCCAGGGCTCCGAAGGCGCCGGCCTGGACCGGTTTGCCGGACAGGTAATACCCCTCGACGTCGGCAATGACCTGCGCCGACCCGGACGACGTGTTCGAGACTGTTACCTTCCCGTCGGTCCCGAGCGGGACCACGACGAGGTTGGACACGGTCTGCCCCGCCGAGTAGTTCAGAGTGGACGAGCTCGGTTTCGAGGACCCCGCGGCGTATGCGGTCAGGAAGCCGTACGACTTTGTCTCGGTCGCCGTGAGGTTCAGGACCACCGCCGAGGCATTCGTGGGGATCCCCGACTTCCCGCCAGCCATGAAGGACACCGAGCTTCCGCCGGAAACGGCCCCGGAAGACTTCCGCGTGTCCAGCAGCCGGGCGGGCGCCACGGCACTGAACGTCCCGGGCGACGACGGCGTGCCGGCATGGAAATACGCGGACACACTCACAATCAGATGCACGGAGCCTGACGAGGAGTTGGTGAGCGTAAGCCGGCCGTCCGTGCCGACGGGCACCGTAGCGAGGTTCGAGACGGTCTGCCCGGCAACGTAGTTCAGATTCGAGGTCCCGGGTTTGGCCGTCCCCGAGGCATAGGCGGTGATGACCCCGTGCGACGTCGGCGACGTCGCAGTCAGGTTGATGACAACCGCGGACACGCTGGTCGGCACACCCCTTACGCCGGCTACCCGGAAGGAAACCGACCCGCCCGCGGCCACGCGCCCCGGCCAGATCCTGGTATCGAGGAATCGCGTCGGGTCCATCGCTATGGCCCGACCCGCACAGTTCGGCACAGTGAGCGCGGGGGTGGCGACCGCGGACGCCTGGGTGTTCGCGGCCGCCTGCCGGTACGCGGCCAGGTATGCCCGTCCCAGATATTCGATACCCACCCGGGAGAAATGGGTCGTGTCCCCCGAATTTAGGGCACAGGCCAGCGAGGGCGCGAAGCCGGTGTAGGCGACGCGGCCCGGCGTTTGGTAGTGACTCGCGTCCACATTGGCCCTGCCCGGCGTGGCCGCGATGCCCTCCGGCGACATGCGCCCGAGGACGAACGGCAGCTTCGGGGCCGACAGCCGGTCCCGGAAGAACGCAATGAGCTGGTCCAGCTTGGCGCTGTAGGCCGAAGTGCTTGTGGAGGAATTGCTCTCGCCCTGATGCCAGAGAATGCCCTTGAGCTCCACCGCATAGCCGGCCGCCTTCGCCGCCGCGAGGCCGCTCAACGTCTGCTTAACGGCCAGTGTCGGCAGATCGTAGTCCGGGGCCGAAGCCGCACCGACGGACCAGGTCAGTGTCCCCGGCGCGCTGGTGAATCCGGTGTCGCCGTGCGCCGCCGGGATGATGAGGACCCCGACGTCGGCGGGCTGGGTCTTCAGGTATTCCCTGGCCATCGTTGTGGCGGGGGAAAGGCCGCTGGGGGCGTCGTGCATGTCCAGCGGGACCGAGGCGGCCCGGAAGGTGCGGGTCTTAGCTCCGAACTGGAAGATGCGCGGGTCTTCGACGTCTGTCGCGCCATCGATAGGAAGACCTCGCCCGGACATGTTCGACTGCCCGACCGCGAGAAACACGTGCAGAGTAGTAATGGCCGTTGCAGCCCGCGCCGGCACGACGCCCGCCGCCATCAGGGCGAAGACCGCGAGACCGATCAGGACACGGTGGAGGCTCCGGGCCGTGGGCCGCGTCGGGGGCCTGCCGCCCGGGTGCCGGGGCTGCCGTAGCCCAGAGGCCGCCGTTGAGGAAGGTAATGTCCGCACCGGCGGCCGCGCCGCGTTCGGGGGACGACAAAGCTTGCCCCAACCAGCCATGGACCACACTCTTGCCGAGCCACCTTGGGGTTTTCTTGCCCCCCCGCCAAATGGACGCTGGCTCCGGCCGGCGGCTATCGTTCACTCAAAACCGACGAGGCCGCGAAAGAGGATCGATGAAGATCACCGGTGCAGTACTTGAGGAAATCGGCCGCCCGCGCCCCTTCACGGAATCCAGGCCGATCAGCATCTGCGAGCTGGATCTGGCCGCTCCCGGGCCCACCGAGATCCTCGTCCGGCTGGAGGCCGCCGGGATCTGCCACTCGGACCTGAGCGTTGTCGATGGCAACCGGGTCCGGCCGGTGCCCATGCTGCTGGGCCACGAGGCGGCGGGCCGGATCGTCGAGGTGGGGTCCGGCGTCGGGGATCTGCAGCCCGGTCAGCGCGTAGTCATGTCCTTCCTGCCCCGGTGCGAGAGCTGCGCGAACTGCGCCGAGGACGGCCGGCTGCCCTGCACGGCCGGCTCGAAGAGCAACAACGACGGAACCCTGCTGCACGGGTCCCGGCACTTGAGCCGAGGCGGGGAGCCCGTCCACCACCACCTGGGCGTCTCGGGATTCGCTACATACGCCGTGGTGGACCGCGCTTCGGCCGTGCCGGTGGACGACGACATCCCGGCAGACATTGCGGCGGTCCTGGGCTGCGCCGTGCTGACCGGCGGCGGCGCCGTGCTCAACGCGGCCCGGCCCCGGCCGGAGGACAGCATCATGATCGTCGGCCTGGGCGGGGTGGGCATGGCGGCCCTCATCACCGCCGTCTCCCAAGGAATCTCGCGGATCATCGCCGTGGACACGCTGGAGCAGAAACTCGACCACGCCCGCCGCCTCGGCGCCCACGAAACGTACACGCCGCAGCAGGTCCTCGACGGCGGGGTTAAAGCCAGATTCGTGATCGAGTGCGCCGGCAATCCGCGCGCCTTCGAAACCGCCTTCGCCGCCACCTCCCCCGGCGGCACCACCGTGACGGCCGGGCTGCCCTCCCCCGACGCCCGCGCCCAGCTGCCGCCTCTGACAATCACCGCAGAGGCAAGGACGATCGTGGGGAGCTACCTTGGCTCCGCCGTCCCGTCACGGGACATACCGAAATACGCCCAGCTGTGGCGGGACGGGAAGCTGCCGGTCGAGGAACTGATCTCGGACCGCATCGCTCTGGCCGATATCAACCGGGCCATGGACCAGCTGGCAGACGGGCACGCCATCCGGCAGATCATCATGTTCGACGCCGGCGGTCCCGCCTGACGGCCGGCTCCGGGCCAAGCCGGAGCCCTGACCGGAGGGGGGTGGGGCGGCGTCCACACGACCGAACAGCGGGAAAATAGGGGCGAAACACCGTCGGGGTTACTTGCCCCCGGGCGCCGCGAATGTGACAATCGCGCGTCATAATGTCAGCATTAAGTAAATGAGCACAACTCATTTAGAAACTCGCCCCGCTACAACGCCGGGCGATACCTCGTTTTTTGGCCACCCAAAGATGCTGGCCAGCCTCTTCTCCGTAGAAATGTGGGAGCGCTTCTCCTTCTACGGCATGCAGGGAATCCTGCTCTACTACATGTACTTCTCGGTCGAGAAGGGCGGCCTCGGGATTGAGCAGGGCCTGGCCGCCAGCCTCGTCGGCGCGTACGGCGGCGGCGTCTACCTCTCCACGATCCTGGGCGCGTGGCTCGCTGACCGGCTGTTCGGCTCCGAGAAGGTGTTGTTCGGCTCGGCCATCATGATCATGGGCGGCCACATCGCGCTGGCCCTCGTGCCCGGCGTCCCCGGCCTGATCGCCGGCCTGGTGCTGGTGGGCGTCGGTTCTGGCGGGCTCAAGGCCAATGCCACCGCCCTTGTCGGCAGCCTGTACGGCGAGAAGGACGAACGCCGCGATGCCGGGTTCTCCATCTTCTACATGGGCATCAACGCCGGCGCGCTGATCGGCCCCCTCGTCACCGGCTGGCTACAGGAAAGCCAAGGCTTCCACTGGGGCTTCGGCGCTGCCGCCGTCGGTATGGCTGTGGGCCTGACCGTCTACGCGCTGGGACGCAACAAGCTCCCCGCGCAGACCCAGCGGGTTGCGCATCCCCTCCCTGCCGCGCAGCGCAAGCAGTACGGACTGATCTTCGTCGGCATCGCCGCGGTCATCGCCGCGCTGTTCATCTCGGGCACCGTGAACGCCGAGAACCTGGCCACGTCCATGGCGTACGCCGCCATCGGCGCGTCGGTGGTCTACTTCACCCTGATCTTCCGGAGCAATAAGGTCACCGCCACCGAACGCGGACGGGTGGCAGCGTTCATCCCGCTGTACATCGCCTCGGCCGCGTTCTGGGCCCTCTTCCAGCAGCAGTTCACCTTCATCGCGGTGTACTCGGAGGAGAAGCTGGACCGCAACTTCTTCGGCTGGGAAATGCCTGCCGCCTGGGTCCAGTCCATCAACCCGGTGTTCATCATCATCTTCGCCGGCGTCATGGCGGCCCTGTGGACACGGCTCGGCCGCAAGCAGCCGGGATCGGCGCTGAAGTTCTCCATCGGCCTGTTCGTGATGGGGCTGGCCTTCCTGGCCTTCATTCCGCTCTCCGGCGACGGCAAGACTCCGCTGCTGGCTCTGGCGGGAATCCTGCTGCTGTTCACGCTGGCGGAATTGTTCCTGTCCCCCATCGGGCTGTCCGTCACGACCAAGCTGGCGCCGAAGGCCTTCCACACCCAGATGGTGGCGCTGTTCTTCCTGTCCGTGTCCCTGGGCACCACGCTGGCCGGCATCCTGTCCGGCCTGTACAACCCGAATGACGAGCTGCCGTACTTCATCGGTGTGGGCGGGACCGCCATCCTGCTGGCCGTCGGCATGGCAGCCGCCTCGCCGGCCATCAAGAAGCTCATGGGCGGCGTACGCTGACCCGATGAGCTCCGCGCATCGCGTCCCGGTTGCAGCGCGCGTCTACGTCCCCGCCCCAGGCGAGGCGTCTGACGTCGAACTCATGCCGGCGGGCGATGTCACCGACGGTGTGGTGCGGGTTGGCGGAACCATCCGCCGCCCGCACCAGCCGCAGTCCCTGGCCGTGGCCGGGTACCTCGATTGGCTGGAAGACGCCGGCTTTGAGGGCTCTCCCCGATTCCTGGGCCAGGATGATCAGGGCCGGGACGTCTTGACCTTCGTGCCCGGACAATGCGCCGGGGCCCTGCCGGAAGCCTGGGCACAGTCCGCGGACCTTCTGGCCTCGGTGGGCCGCCTGGTGCGGCGGCTCCACACGGCGTCGGCGGGCTACGTGCCGCGGGACCATCCGTTTCCGCGCAGTCCGCTCCGGCCGGACCCCACTGAGGCTTCCGGGCTCATCTGCCATCTGGACGTAACGCCGCAGAACGTGGTGGTCCGGGACGGCCTGGCCGCCGGTTTGGTGGATTTCGACCTCGCCGGACCGTCCACGGCCTTCCACGATTCGCTCAACACCGCCATGCACTGGGTGCCGCTCCGCGACCCGTCCGACGCATGGCCGGGCTGGGAGGACCAGGATCCGTTCCGCCGGCTGCGCCTCTTCGCCGACGCCTACGGCTGGTCCGAGGAGGAACGACGCCGGGTGCCAGGTGCCGGGATCGACGCCGCGGAGCTGAGCTACGAACGGATGCGGCACAACGCCGCGACGCTGGGCGGCGGCTGGGCCCGGATGTGGCAGGACGGCGTGGGCGGGCTCATCAATCGACGGCGGGGCTGGCTTGAGGCCAATGCCCGCCCGCTGGTGGCCGCGCTGACACTCTGAGCCTCCGGCGGCAGCCGCGGCCGTCGGCCCGGGTACGGCGCAACCGGCGCGGGACGCCGTCCTTAGACTCCGTAGCCGCGACTGCGCGCACTGCCGATGACCAGTCCGAAGATGACCATCACCAGCACCGTGACGGCGATCGCCACATACCCCATCACGAGACCGGCGATCGCCATGCCCCGGCCGGCCGGTTCGCGCCGCAGGGCCAGGTGTCCCAGGATGACCGCAGCCAGCTGCGGGAGCAGGAAGAACCCGAATCCCACCAGTGCGGCGATGCCGCAGCACATGCTGGCAATGCTCAGGCCTTTCGGCGCTGCCGGCACGCTGTAGTAGGCGGGCTGGCCGTAGGCGTTCGCGCTGCCCGGCTGGGCGTACGGCGACTGCTGGCCGTACTGCTGGGCCGGCTGACCGTAAGCCCCCTGGCCGGGCGCAGACGGCGTCGTGTAGGACTGGCCGTAGATCGGGGGGTACGGGCTGGAGAACTGGCCTTGATCCTGTGCCGGCTGGCCGTAGTGCTCCTGCCCCGGCTGCCGGCCTGCGGAGGGCTCTTGCGGGTAGTCCGGCTGTTGCGGCGGCTCGGGCTGCGCGAACTGGTGCGTCGCCGGTTGGCCGGCCTCCTGGCCGGCCGCCTGGCCGGAGTCCTGGCTGACGGGGGCTGCCTGCTGCGGCGGAACGTCCGGCTGGTGCTCCGGAAGACGCAGCGTGGGCTGGTAGCCCTCGGGCATCCCGTCTTTGCCTTGCCCGTCTTTGCTCTCGTCTTTACCCTGTTGTGGCTGTTCAGTCATGGCGCGTCCCCTCAAGAAGTCCCTGGATCCAGACTACCGCCGGAGGATTGCGTTGGGGCCGGCCCGGTCTGCGGCTTTCTTGCGTCACAGGAGCGGGTTTGGCGCGAAAGCGTGTTGCACCCCGCCGTCGTCTGGCATGCTGGTGCCATGGCTAGCCGCGCGGGCACAGTTGCCCAACCCCAAGACCTTGTTGACCTCACTGCGCTTTTGGATGCGTACTACGACATTTCGCCGGATCTCACGGACCCGGGCCAGCGGGTGGCCTTCGGCACCTCCGGGCACCGTGGTTCGAGCTTGAAGGCGTCCTTCAACGAACCCCATATCCTCGCCATCACGCAGGCGATCGTGGAATACCGTGCGGGCCAGGGAATTACCGGGCCCCTCTACATGGCGAAGGACACCCACGGCCTGAGCGAACCGGCCCAAAACTCCGCCCTCGAGGTGCTGGCCGCCAACGGCGTGCACGTCCTCATCGACGCCCGCCACGGCTACACACCCACCCCTGCACTGAGCCACGCCATCCTCACGCACAACCGCAAGGCCGGCCCGGGCGCACCGCAGGCCGACGGGATTGTGGTGACCCCCAGCCACAACCCTCCCGGCGACGGGGGATTCAAGTACAACCCCCCGCACGGCGGCCCTGCGGACACCGACGCCACCGGCTGGATCGCCAACCGCGCCAACGAGCTCCTGGAAAACGGCCTGCGCGGCGTCAAGCGGATCCCCGTAGCCGACGCCCTTGCCGCCGGGACCACCGGAAAGTTCGACTTCCTCAGCAGCTACGTGGATGACCTCCCCTCCGTCCTGGACCTCAACGCCATCCGTGAGGCCGGCGTCCGGATCGGCGCGGACCCCATGGGCGGGGCGTCGGTGGACTACTGGGGCGAGATCGCCGAACGCCACCACCTGAACCTCACGGTGGTGAACCCGACCGTTGACCCGCAGTGGGCCTTCATGACCCTGGACTGGGACGAGAAGATCCGGATGGACTGCTCCTCGCCGTTCGCGATGGCGTCGCTGATCGGCCGGATGTCCGACGGGGCGAAGTTCGACGTCGCCACCGGCAACGACGCCGACGCCGACCGCCATGGCATCGTCACACCTTTTGTTGACGGTCAGGGCGGGCTGATGAATCCGAACCACTACCTCGCCGTCGCCATCGACTACCTGTACCGGCACCGCACCGGCTGGAACCCGCAGTCCGTGATCGGCAAGACCCTGGTGTCCTCCTCGATGATCGACCGCGTGGCCGCGAGCCTGGGCCGCAAGCTCGTGGAGGTTCCCGTGGGCTTCAAGTGGTTCGTCCCGGGCCTGCTGTCCGGCGAAGGGGCCTTCGGCGGCGAGGAATCCGCGGGCGCGTCCTTCAATAAGATGGACGGCAGTGTTTGGACCACCGACAAGGACGGAATCCTGCTGGCCCTGCTGGCCTCGGAGATCACGGCCGTCACCGGCAAGTCGCCGTCGCAGCTCTACAAGGGCCTCACGGACCAGTTCGGCGACCCCGTCTATGCCCGGATCGATGCCGCCGCCACGCGCGAACAGAAGGCCGCACTGGGCAAGCTGTCGTCGTCGGACGTCACCGCCACCGAACTCGCCGGCGAAACGATCACCGCCAAACTGACCGAGGCGCCGGGCAACGGCGCGGCGATCGGCGGCCTGAAGGTGGTCACCGAAAACGCCTGGTTCGCGGCGCGGCCCTCCGGTACGGAGGACGTGTACAAGATTTACGCCGAATCCTTCAAGGGCGCCGAGCACCTCAAGCAGGTCCAGGCCGAGGCGAAGGCCCTGGTGGACGGGGTTATTTCGTAGTTCCGCCGACCGCGGCCACCACGGCGCGGTCCCTGCCAAGCGTCTTTGCCTGGTAGAGGGCCGCGTCGGCCGAGGCCACTACAGCGTCGAGGCCGCCCGGTCCGGCATCGGTGGATGCAATGCCGTAGCTCACTGTCGGCAGCCGGGGAATGACTTCCGAGCCGGATTCCTGAAGCCGGAGGCTGATGTCGGAGGTGATTTCCCGGGCCTGTTCCGGCGTGACGCCTGGGAGCAGGAGGATGAATTCCTCGCCGCCGTAGCGGCCCACGAGATCGGTGGAGCGGACGGTGCCGGCGCAGGCTCCGGCGAACGCCTGCAGGGCGGAGTCCCCGGCCGAGTGGCCGAACTGGTCGTTGATCGTCTTGAAGTGATCCAGGTCCGCGAGGATCAGCGAGGCCGTGGTTCCGGTGCGCCGCAACCGGCGCAGTTCGTTGCCCGCGAGGTCGAGGAACGCTGAGCGGTTCAGCAGGCCGGTGAGGCCGTCCACGGTGGCGCGTGCCCGGAGGTCGCGGGTCTGTTGTTCATAGCTCAGCTCGGCCATCGTGAACGAGGCCACCACCAGCGTGACCGTCGAGAACACGGTCATGGGCGCGGAACCGAAGAACGATGTGAAGACCGCCCCGCCCGGCCCGTCCGTCAAAAAGGCGATGAGGCGGCCCAGGTAGAAGACGGCCAGGATGCCGGCGCCCACGGCGAGGGGCCGGTGCACGCGCGAGTAGTCGCGCTCAAGCAGGAACAGCTCCCGGGATCCCATGCCGATCAGCACGGCCATCAAGGCCAGGTACATCGGGCCTCCCGCCCAGATGTTTGTGGCCGGGTGGTCGAACACCGACACGACGCCGACGACGCCGGGACCGGCCGCGAGCTGCCAGGGCCGGGGTGAGGGTGCCCGCAGCGAGCGGGCGCCAGCCCAGATGCTGGCCGCGCCGGCGACCAGCAGGACGTTGCCGGCGGGGTTGGACCAGGCCTGGTACACCGTCCCGTCCAGCAGGTACGCGGCGTTGCCGACCAGGAACAGCAGGAGGGCCATGCACCACCAGCCGCTGTAGGCGGAGCGGGTGCGCCGGAAGGTAATGAAGTAGAAGAGCATGAGCAGCGTGAGGTCGACTAGCGCCAAGGCAACCCGCAGTGTGGCGGTGTCAAGCATCATCTAGTGGCCCCCCGGTCCGCTGTAATTTGCCCGCAATGCGTCACTTCACCGTCGAATAACCGCCGAAGTTGACCCAAGTATGGCACCCGTCGTCGGGAAAGCCTCGTGGTGGCCACGATATGACGTGCGGATTCTTGTTGCCGCCGTCCCGGGGCTTATGCCGGGCCGTCGGTCCACAGCGTGAGGATCCGCCGGGTGGAGTGCCCGCCGCCGGGCGCCATGTCCACGAGTGCTATCCGGTCCAGCGCGACGGCGTCGCCCTCGCGAAGCCGTTTGTCGCCGTGGTGGGAGACATGCGGGCGGTACCCTGCCAGGGTATAGGCGGGCGTAGGGATCCTGCCGGGCAGCTGCTCCACGATCCCGACCAGGGCATTGTGCAGGGCCTGCAGGTGCTCGTTGGGTTCGATCAGGTTGACCGGGATGGACCCTGCCCGCCCGAACCGCGCTTCCCCGCCTACCCTCACCCGGCAGCCCAGGGCCGCGGCCACGGGGTCCGCCATGAGCGCGGAGATCTTCGCGGCGAGCGGATCGCCGGAGCCGGGTGGCGTCTCGATTTGTGCGCCGGCCGCTGCCTGGAGTTCGACGACGTCGAACTTCACCAGGGTGATGTGCAGCGGCCAGTCGTTACGGGGAAACTCGAGTCCCTCGACAACCGGTTCCACAAAAGCCACCGCGATCAGGTTCCGCATGGGAAAAGTGTGCCACGCCCGGCGGTCGGAGCGGCGCCCGGGTCCTGACCGGGGTCGGCGACGTCGCGAACGCCCCGTGCCGGAGGCTGCGGTGCGGACTAAAATAGGAAGTGGCCCCGGATGCAGGCCATGCGCTGAACCGCAGAAATGCGTCCCGTGTGCCTCCGGCCTGTCCCCCATGGTGCCGGAGGCACCTCCGCGGAAGAACAGTGCCGGAGGCACCTCCGCGGGAAAACAGTGCCGGAGGCACCTCCGCGGGAAAACAGTGCCGGAGGCACCTCCGCGGGACAGTGCCGGTGGTGCTTAGACAGTCCTTAGACGGTGCGGACGACGTCCTCGTAGGCGAACTTCGGCTTGGCCGCACCCCAGGCGTCCGCACCGGGCTGGCCGATGTTGACCACCAGGAAACTCTTCTGGCTGCCGTCGGGGAAGAATGCGGCGTCGATGGCGGCGAAATCCGCGCCCGTCATGGGACCGGCGGCGAGGCCCATGGAGCGGACCGCGAGGATGAAGTAGCCGGCCTGCAGGTGGGCGTTGTTGTTGCCGGTGGCTGCGGCAAGGTCAGGCGCGGCGTCGTACATGGCTTTGGGGGCGTTGTAGCCGGGGAGGAAGTTGTCCCACTGGTCCTGCCAGGCGGTGTCGTAGCTCAGGACTGCGACGAGGGGCGCCGATGCCGTCTTGGCGCGGTTTCCGGCGGAAAGTGCGTCCACAAGCGTGGCCCGGGCATCATCCGAGCGCACGTACGTGACGCGCAGCGGCTGTGAATTGAAGGCGGTGGGGCCGAACTTCGTCAGTTCGTAGATGGCACGGGCCTGATCGTCGGTAACGTCGCCGGTGAAGGCGTTCGCCGTGCGGGCCTCGGCAAAGATGGCGTCCACCGCTGCGGCGTCGATTACTGCTTCTTCATGGGCGATCGTCATTCGCGTCCCTTTCGCTGGGCCGGCGCACCGTCAGGCTGCTGGCGTCTCCTGCTGTCCATAGTTGCAACTTCAACTAGCAGCGCTTGCTTCCCGCTGCGCCCTGTGATGTCCGGCACAGCAATGCAGGGTGCGCAGCCCCGTTGCAAGGCCTATCAAGGCAGACAGGAGCCTGACACGCCCTCTTTAACGAGCGGTGATCTCTCCGGCGAGATGGCCGACAGCGAGGCCCGCGTGCACCCGGACTGCATCAACCAGGCAATCGTCGTCCGCATAAAACCCGGGGCTGTGGTTCGGAACAGCCCGCGGCCACCCTCCACCGGCCTTAGCTGGTCGCCATCGATCCGTATGTCCTGGACCCCGTAGCTGAGGTACGCGCCGCCGTAGGCGTTGACGAACTCCGACACATCGTCATAGCCAAGCGTCACGGGCACCTCGACGATCCTCTCCCGGCCGACAATCCTGCCAAGGGCGGGCAGGATTGCATCAATCCACTCCCTCTGGTTGATGACTCCCGGAACAGATTGCAGGAACTCAACATCGGCCGTGCAGCCGAAGGCCTCCGCTTGGTGCCTGGCCAGCCGGCGCATCCCCTGCTGGACTACACCCATGTCGGCGTCGACAGTGCAGCGTATGGTTCCGAACAGGGTGACAGTCTGCCCGATGATGTTGAACCGGCCGACGTCCTGGACGTGGCCAATGCTGACGGATGTCGCGTGCTGCGCGGGAACCTGCCGGTAAAGCTCGCCGACTCCGGTCTTCCCCGGTCTTCCCCGGAGTATGGCCGGACTTCCCGGAAAACGCAACGGTCGCCGACGGCCGCTCCCCATATCCGCGCCCGGACCTGTCGCGGCGCCGGACGCGCCCGGCCTGCGCGGTAAAGTTGCCTGGAAGATTCCTTCCGCTCCGGCCCCAAATTCTCTGAAAGGCTCCCGGCAATGAGCATGCTCGGCACCAAATGGAAGCTCCACGGCACCGGCAAGTCCGTCCGCCCCGGTGAGGTCGTCAGGCCGGATGAGCGGCTCACCTGGCCGCTGACCATCGGGATCGGCATGCAGCACGTAGTGGCCATGTTCGGCGCCACCTTCCTGGTCCCGATCCTCACGGGCATGCCGCCGGCCACCACCTTGTTCTTCTCCGGCATCGGCACCCTGCTGTTCCTGGTCATCACCCAGGGACGCGTTCCGAGCTACCTCGGGTCAAGCTTCGCGTTCATCGCACCAATCCTGGCCTCGCAGCAGCAGTTCGGCATCCCCGGGGCGCTGGGCGGCGTCGTGCTGGCCGGTGCGGCCCTCGCCGTCGTCGGTGCCGTGGTGCAGAAGTTCGGCGCCGGCTGGATCAACCGGCTCATGCCGCCGATCGTGACCGGCGCGATCGTCGCCCTGATCGGCCTGAACCTGGCGCCAGCCGCGAAGAGCAACTTCGACAAAGCCCCCGTCACCGCCTTCATCACGCTGGCCGTCATCATTGTGGTCAGCGTGCTGTTCCGCGGCATCCTGGGCCGGCTGAGCATCCTGGTGGGCGTCGTGGTGGGCTACCTCGTCGCGATGATCCGGGGCGAAGTCGACTTCGCCAAGGTGGACGGCGCCACGTGGGTTGGCCTGCCGCACTTCCAGACCCCGGAATTCCACTTCGGCGTCGTGGGCCTCTTCGTGCCCGTCGTGCTGGTGCTGGTGGCGGAGAACATCGGTCATGTGAAGTCCGTGTCCGCCATGACGGGCCAGAACCTCGACGGCGTGTCCGGCCGGGCACTGCTGGCCGACGGCGCCGCCACCATGCTGGCCGGGTTTGGCGGCGGGTCCGGCACCACCACCTACGCCGAGAACATCGGCGTCATGGCTGCCACCAAGGTGTACTCCACCGCGGCGTACTGGGTGGCGGGCATCTTCGCCGTGGTGCTGAGCTTCTCACCGAAGTTTGGCGAACTCATCGCCACTGTCCCCGCCGGCGTCCTGGGCGGCGCAGCCACAATGCTGTACGGCATGATCGGCGTGCTGGGCGTCAAGATCTGGGTCCAGAACAAGGTGAACTTCTCCAACTCGATCAACCTGACCACGGCCGCCGTGGCGCTGATCATCGGCATCGCGAACTACACGTGGACCGTCGGCGACCTGACGTTCAACGGCATCGCGCTCGGCTCGGCCGCCGCGCTGGTGATCTACCACGGCATGAAGGCGATCGCGAAGGCACGCGGCACGGTGGCGGAGCCGGAAACGGAGGATCCGGCGTCCGTTGCGACGGCGGCGGTGAAGGCCGCTGCGAAGCGCGCACCGAAGAAGCGCCGCTAGCGGCATCCCCCGTTACCGCCCGCCCCGCCAAAGCCAACAGGCCGGGGCCGGGCCACCGTGTGGTGGCCCGGGCCCGGCCCGGCTGGTTGTGGCGGCGGCCGGTTTAGCCGGCGTCGAACGGTTCCTCGTCGTCGCTGCCCTTCTCCGGCGACTTCTCCTTCGGCAGGTCCGTGCCGGAACCATCGGGCAGCCCGGCCGCATCCTGGCCGGACTCCGAGGAGAAGGGCCGCCCGGCGTCGGGCTTTTCGGTGTTGGAGGCATCCATTTCGGCGTCAGCCGAGGGGACCGCGGCGTCGCCGCTCCTGGCACCGGATCCGGGCTCGGCAGTGGTGTTTTCTGAACTCACGTGTTCCTCCGCTCCGCCGGAGCGTCCTGCTCCGGACTCTCTTGCACTTGTCTTGCACTTGTCTTGGTCTTCTGCGCCGAACTGGCTCAGGCCCGGCGCTCCGGCCTGATGCGTCCCGCCGTCGGGGTACAGCTCAGAGGCCCTTGCCACCGGTGACGGGCAGGACGGCGCCGGAAATGTAGGAGCCGTGGTCCGAGGCGAGCAGCACATAGGCAGGCGCGAGTTCCGCGGGCTGGCCTGCGCGCTGCAGGGGTGTGTCCTGGCCGAACGACGAGAGCTTGTCCGGCCATGCGGTCGCAGGGATGAGCGGCGTCCAGATAGGCCCCGGGGCCACGGCGTTGACCCTGATCCCCCTCGGCCCGAGTTCCTGCGCCAGCGCCTTGGTGAAGGCCACCTGAGCGGCCTTGGTCATGGCGTAGTCGATGAGTTCCGGCGAAGGCTTGAATGCCTGGATGGAGGCCGTCGTGATGATCGAGGCGCCGGCGTTGAGGTGCGGGACGGCGGCGCGGGCCGTCCAGATCAGCGAGTACAGATTGGTCTTGAACACGCGGTCGAACTCCTCTGTGGGCAGCGACTCGAAGCTGTCCCGGTTCTTCTGGTAGGCCGCGTTCAGCACCAGCACGTCCAGCCGGCCGAATTCGGTCAGCGTGTCGTTCACGATCTTCGCCGCGAAGTCCTCGCTGCGGCCGTCGCCTGGCAGCAGCACGGCCTTCCGGCCGGCCTTCCGTATCCACGCGGCGGTGTCCTGCGCGTCTTCTTCCTCTTCCGGCAGGTACGAGATGGCGACGTCGGCGCCCTCCCGGGCGAAGGCGATCGCAACTGCCTTGCCGATCCCGGAGTCGCCGCCCGTGATCAGGGCAGCCTTGCCACTGAGCGCGTCGCTGCCGCGGTAGCTTTCCTCGCCGTGGTCCGGCTTCGGCTCCATGGGCGCCGTGAGGCCTGGCTGTTCTTGCACCTGCTCCGGGAAGGACCCGGAGTAGTAGCCGGTGCGGGGGTCCTTCGGCTGGTCCTGCTGTTTCTGTGCGGCGCTGCTTGAGTCACTCATAGTCCACCTACCCAACGTGTCGGTTTTCCAGGGAAGCTCCTCGGACCGGCGCTGACCGGCCGCTTGGAAACTATCCCGGCGAAGTACGCAGTTTCTACCCTAACCGCAAAGTAGTCAGCAAACTTACTACCAACTTGTTTTTGGCAACTCTCAAGCCTAGGTTGAGGGTGGGGCGCACGCCGCGCCCCGTTGACAAGGATTTCAGCGTTCCTGGGGAGTCCAGGGATTTCAGTTTGCGCGGAGGAACAGTCATGACAGGCCCGGCGGCGCCGCAGGATGACGGCAGGGACGAATCTCCGGCTGAGCGGATGGACCGCAATTGGGTGGAACTGCTGCAGGAACTGCGGGTACTCCAGACCGGGGTCCAGATTCTCGCCGGCTTCCTCCTGACGCTGCCGTTCCAGGCTCGTTTCGAGACGCTGGATGGATACCAAACCGGGCTGTACCTCGCCAACGTCATCGTGGCCGCTCTCACCACGGCCTCGATCCTGTTACCGGTGAGCCTGCACCGCCGGCTCTTCCGGCAAGGGCTGAAGGCTACCCTCGTGGCCAGCGCCGACACCATCGCGAAGGTGTCATTGGGCGGCGTCATGCTGCTGAGCGTGGGAACCACGTCCCTCATTTTCGATCTCACGTTGGGCCGGGCGGCCGGCGTCATGGCCGGCGTCGGCCTGCTGGCTGTCCTACTGCTGCTGATGGTCTTTGTCCCTGCCGCACTCCGCCGGAGGGGCCTGGAAGAGAAGCCACAATGACAGACGTTTCACAGGCGCGGCGCGCCGCAGGCACGGGAGGAACCATGGGCAAGTGGGTCAAGGAACGCGGGCTGCTGCTGGCCAACGCTGCGCTATTCATCGCCTTCTTCGGCGGCATGGTCCTCAGCGGGGCAGCCAGTTACAGCGAGGACCAACTGGCCCACGGCCAGCCGGCGGTGAGCGTCCTGCAGTACCTGGGCACGGGGGCCTTCGTAGAGGCGACGTTTGAGAACTGGGAGTCGGAATTCCTGCAAATGGGCATGTATGTCCTGCTGACAGTCTTCCTGTTCCAGAAAGGGTCCTCGGAGTCCAAGCCCATGGGCCGCGCCGCCCCGCAGGACGAGGATCCCCGGCCGGCCAAGTTCAGGCCGTCCACGCCCTGGCCCGTCCGGCGCGGCGGGTGGGTCCTGAAACTTTACGAACACTCCCTGTCGATCATGTTCCTGCTGCTCTTCCTGATGTCGTTTGTTCTGCACGCAGTCGGCGGCAGCGCCGATTACAACGACGATCAGCAAGCCCACGGCCAGCCGACGGTCACGGTGCTGGGCTACCTCGCCACGAGCCGATTCTGGTTTGAGTCGTTCCAGAACTGGCAGAGCGAATTCCTGGCGGTCGCCGTACTGGTGGGCGCGTCGGTCTATCTGCGGGAGAAGGGATCCCCCGAGTCCAAGCCGGTGGCCGAACCCCACTACGAGACGGGCGCCTGACCCCCGCGGCCATCGGTCAGCGGGTTGCGGACCCGGCGTTCGGCGCTTTCTCCGCTGCTGCTTTCGGCGCCCCTGCTGTCGGAGCCGCCGTCAGGCCCCTTCGAGGACCTGGCTGGTGGCCCAGGCAAGGTATTTTGCGGCGTTGGCGACAGCGTCGTCGGGGCTCGCGGCGACATCCAGAAGCTGGGCCGCGGCCACCACGCCGTGCCGGGCAAGGTCCTCCGGGGTGACGAGAATCCGGCCGGCCACCACGATCACCGGTATGCCGCGGGCTTGGGCGGCATCGGCCAGCGCGATGGGCGCTTTGCCGGTCAGCGACTGGCTGTCCATGGAGCCTTCCCCGGTGATGACCAGATCGGCCACCGCGAGTTTTCCGGCCAGCCCGGTGAGGCCGGCCACGAGCTCGAATCCGCCCTCCAGGGCGGCGTTGCTGAAGGCCAGGAACGACGCCGGGAAGCCGCCGGCCGCACCGGCTCCGGGGACGTTGACGTCCCGGCCGGTGGACTCGCGCAGGACCGAGGCCCAGTTGCGCAGGCCAGCGTCGAGCAGCTCCACCGCATCCGCGTCGGCGCCCTTTTGCGGGCCGAACACGTGCGCGGCACCGTCGCTGCCGAACAGCGGGTTCCGCACGTCGACGGCGATCCTGAACTTCACGGCGGACAGCCGCGGATCCAGCCCGCTGACATCCACCGTCACGACGTCGGCAAGCGACCCGCCGCCGAGGGGTACCACGTTGCCGGCGGCGTCCAGCGGCTTGAGGCCGAGCGCCCGGAGTGCGCCGCTGCCGCCGTCGCTCATGGCCGAACCGCCCACGCCCAGCACGATTTCCGTGGCCCCTGCGTCCAGGGCGGCGGCGATTAGCTGGCCGCAGCCGTAGCTGTGGGCCCGCAGGGCGTTGGCCGGCGTCGGTTCCATGTGCGCCAGGCCGGATGCCTGCGCCGTTTCAATCACCGCAGTGGCCCCGCCGAAGGCGTCCTTGCGGATAGCCCACGCGGCACCGATCGGAGCCAGGATCGGGCCCACGACGGCGTTGAGCCTTTCCTCGTAGCCTGCCGCGACGGCCGCCTCCAGGGTCCCTTCGCCGCCGTCGGCCACCGGAAACTGGATGGCTTCGGCGTCGGGATAGACGCGCAGGGCGCCTTCAGCGATGGCGGAAGCGGCTTCGGCGGCGGTCAGAGAGCCCTTGAACTTGTCCGGGGCGATGAGGATACGCATGGCACTATCCTGCCAGTCCGGAGGGCCCGGCACGCTGACAGGACGCGGTGTTTAGGCCCAGGTCCCGCGCTCCGTGAGGACCGTCTTGAGCAGGTCGGCGCGGTCCGTGACGATCCCGTCGACGCCAAGATCGAGCAAACGGTGCATTTCCGCCGGTTCGTTGACGGTCCAGACGTGCACCTGCAGCCCGTGCCGGTGCGCCCGCCGGACAAATCCGGGCGTCACCACGGTCACCGCGCCGTAGCGGACTGGTACCTGGAGCGCCTGGACCCCCTGCAGGGCCCGACGCGCCACGAAGCCCATCAGCGTCGCCGGCAGTACCGGGCCCAGCAGGACGAACACGGCGTTGGACACCGTGCCCGCAGAGCCCGCGGCCGGCCGGCTCAGCTGCCGAAGCACGGCGCGGCGCCGCCGGTCCGAGAAGCTGGCGACCAACACGCGGTCGTGCAGTGCGTGGCGTTCGATTGCCGAGGCCAGGGCGTCGACGGAATTCCAGTCCTTGACGTCGATGTTGAGCCGGACGTCGGGAAAGGCCGCGATGAGTTCCTCGAACAGCGGGATCGGTTCAGTTCCGCCGATCCTGGCCCGGGCTACGGCCGCGGCGGGCAAGTCGGCAATCCGACCGCGTTCCTGGGTGACCCGGTCCAGGGTCTTGTCGTGGAAGAGCACCAGCACGCCGTCGGCGGTGGTGTGGACGTCGGTCTCCAGGTGCCGGAATCCGAGGTCGACGGCGGCGCGGAACGCGGCCATCGAGTTCTCCAGCCCGTCCAGGGAGAAGCCGCGGTGGGCCATCGCGAGGGGTGCCCGGGCTGTGTCCTGGTCCCCCGGCACGGCGTGCTCCGGGCCGCCGCCGGTGCCGTCAGGGTTCCCGCCGGGGGCAAAGTAGGGGTGCGGGTTCGTCACTCCTGAAGCGTACCCGAGCCCCGATCCGGCCGCGCGGGACCCCGATCCGGAGCGGGCTGAGCGGAACGCGGCATGGGCGACCCGGCGTTAGCGGAAGCTGGCGTCAGGAGTCGTGCGGCCGGATTTCGACGCCGTCGCCGCAGTGCAGGAGCGTCCGGCCGCGGCCGCCGTCGAGGTCCACCCAGACGACGCTGTGGTCGGCCGTCACGGCGTCCACCAGGCCGCCGGTCTCGAAACCCGGGGCCAGCCGGACGCTGACGCGGTCGCCCTGGCGCAACTGCCGCCAGTGCCGGTCCGGCTCCGCCGGATGCAGAGGTTGGTCGTCCGTTTTGTTGACGCGGTACTTGGCCATGATTTCCCCACTATCGGTCAAACGATCTGTCGCGAGCCTTCAGCCTAGGAGGCCAAGGTGAACGCCAGTTGACCGCCCGCTGGGAATCCGGTGACCGGGACGTCACCGCGGGGGTGCTGTTCGGGAGTGGAACTCAGGGAAGCCGGAGGCCGAGTTCCGCGAGCTTGGCCTCGAGGATCTGGGCGACGCCGTCGTCGTCGAAGTGCGGCGCCTGCTGGCCGGCGGCGCGGATTGCCTCGGGGTGGCCGCTGGCCATGGCGTAACCGTCCCCGGCCCAGCGGAGCATCTCGATGTCGTTGGGCATGTCCCCGAACGCCACCACGTCTGCGGGGCCGATGCCCAGTGAGGCGGCGTATTCGGCGAGGGTCACGGCCTTGTTGACGCCGGGCAGGGACAGTTCGAGCAGGGCCATGTTCGGCGCCGAGTGCGTCGCGGCGGCCAAATGGGCGACGGCGGGGGTCACCTCGGCGAGGAATTCGTCGGCGGTGCCCTCGCGAACGATGGCCATGAACTTCACCACGGAGTCGTCGGCCGTGAGGGTGCTGTGCAGCGGGGCGGGGGTGAATTCGGCCAGCAGCGGGCTTGTGCCGGAGTTGAGGAAGCCCGGTTCCAGGTGGAAGCCGGTCAGGGTTTCGGCGGCGAACAGTGCCGTCGGGCGCAGGCGCCGTATGATGCGGCGGGCCTCGAACACTGCGTCCAGCTCCAGCGCACGGGCTGAGAGCATGCGGTCCGCCTCAAGGTCCCAGACCACGGCGCCGTTGGAGCAGATGACGGTGCCGGCATGCCCCAGCTGGTCCTGCAGGGGGTGGAGCCAGCGCGGCGGGCGGCCCGTGACGAAGACGAGTTCCACCCCTGCGTCGCGGCAGGCGTGGAACGCGCGGACGGTCCGGTCGCTGATTTTTCCGTCATGGCCGAGGATCGTTCCGTCGATGTCGCTTGCTACGAGCCGCATACAGCAAGTCTACGTTGGCCGCGGCGGCCCCGATCCCGCCTGCCGGACGTGGAACTGCGCGGGCCCGTGCGCCGGGGTCGCCGGAAAGTGTCGAGTTCGCCGGAACGTTCCGGCGAACTCGAGCGTCTCCGGCGAATTCGACGGCGGCGCGGCCCTCTAGTGCTGTTCGTAGTGCCCGGTCAGCCTGGCCCGGCCCAGGGTGTGGCTGAATAGGGCAAAGCCGAGGCTGGCCGGGCTGCCGTGCCCGCCGACGTCGAGCTTTTCGACGTCCACGGCATGGACCACGATCAGATAGCGGTGCGGACCGTGTCCCTTGGGCGGGGCGGCGCCGACGTAGCCGGCGAATCCGGCGTCGTTCTTCAGCTGGAGCGCGCCGGGCGGAAGGGCCGCGCCGTCGCGGGAACCGGCACCCGCGGGCAATGACGTGACATCGGCCGGGATGTTGAGCACGGCCCAGTGCCAAAAACCGCTGGCCGTGGGGGCGTCCGGGTCGAAGACCGTCACCGCGTAGCTCTTGGTGCCGGCCGGGGCGCCGCTCCAGCTCAGCTGCGGGGACTCGTCCTTGCCGCCGGCGCCCATGACGCCGCTTCGCTGCGCGGGAGGAAGCGTGTCGCCGTCGTGGAAGGATGCGCTGCTGACGTCGAAAGCGGGGACGTCGGGCAGCGGCGCGTAAGGATCGTGGGCTGTCATGGCTGCCTTTCCTGAACTGGTTGCTGTTCGGTACTGCCTGCTGTTCGGGTACTGCCTGCTATGCGTTGCCGGTCCCCACGCCACCAAGCTCCATCCGGGCCAGCTCGGCGCGCGTGGGCGGGTTGGCGCCGGCGCGGGACACGGTCACGGCGGCGGCGCGGGAGGCGTGGGCCAGGAGATCGCGGAGGCTTTCGGCGGAGAGTTCGCGCAGCGCCTTGCGGTTCTGTGCCCCGTCCAGGCCCAGGTCCACCACTCCGGACAGCAGCGCTGCCATGAATGAATCGCCGGCACCGACGGTGTCCGCGACTAGCACTGCGGGGGCGGCGAACTGCGCAGCGCCGGCGGCGTTGATGCCCCAGGGGCCCTTGCCGCCGCGGGTCACCACCACCATGGCCGGCCCCTCCGAGCCGCCCAGCGCCAGCCAGCGGCGGGCCGAGTCCAACGGGTCCGTTCCGGGGTAGAGCCATTCAAGGTCCTCATCGGAGGCCTTCACCACGTCCGCGAGGGCCACAAACTTTTCGACCTGCCCGCGGGCATAGTCCACGTCCGGGATGATGCTGGGGCGGCAATTGGGGTCAAAGCTGATCGTGGCGGACGGGTGGGCATGCTCGACGGCGGCAAGCACCCCGGCCGCGCCGGGCGCCAGCATCGTGGCGATGGAGCCGGTGTGCAGGAGCGTGGTTCCCTGCAGGAGGAACGGGAGGCGCGCCGCGACGCCGGGGAGCTCCCAGGCGAGGTCGAAGGTGTAGGTGGCGGCGCCGGCGTCGTCAATCAGTGCGGCGGCCACGCTGGTGGGAAGCTCGTCGGGTGCCAGCGGCAGCAGCACGGAACTCGACTTCAGGTGCGCCGCCAGGGCTTCGCCGTAGGCATCCCGGCCGTAGCGGCCAATGAACTGGACCGGATGGTCCAGCCTCGCCAGCCCCACCGCCACATTGAGGGGGCTGCCGCCGACATGGGCCTGAACGCCGGAGGAACGCTGGACAACATCAACCAGCCCCTCGCCAATAACTGTGAGCATGGTCATACTCTGCCAGAGATTCGGGTCCGGTGCCGTGTCTTGCTGCACCTGTTCGCAGCTCCCCGCGTGACCGGGGCGCGGCTGCGCAGCCCGGCACGCCGGGCTGCGCATCCACCCGGCCGCTCAGGCTCAGGCGGCGGCGGTGTCCACGGCGATCCCGGCGGGACCGGCGTCGGCGAACCTGGCGTCGATGTGGACCACGTCCCGGCCGGCGCGCTGGAGGAGGCTCGCGGCGACCCCTGCGCGATACCCGGACGTGCAGTGCACCCAGAGCTTCCCGGCAGGGACGTCCTCAAGGCGCAGCAGCAGTTCATGTAGCGGGATGTTGACCGCGCCCACCACCCGGGACGCCGCGAATTCATCGGCACGGCGCACGTCCAGGACGGTGTCCCCGGCGGCCCGGCCGGTCAGCACACCGCCCCAGTCCACGCGGGGGTACGACGCGAGGGCGGCCTGCGGCGCAAGGGCATGCGGGTCGGTTCCGACGGCGGCGTCCGGAGATTCGATGCCGATCCGGGAGAGGTCGCGGATGGCCTTCTCGATATCCTCCTGCGAGCCCACGAGGGTCAGCGGTTCACCCCACGGCAACACCCAGCCCAGGTAGGTGGTGAAACTGGAACCCGTGCCGTATTCGAAGCTGACGCTGCCCTTGAGGTGGCTGCTGGCGAAGGCCACACGATGCCGCAGATCCACCACCCACTCGCCGCCGTCCAGTCGCCGGGCGAGCTCGGCGGCGTCGAGCGATTCGGGGACTGCCAGATCGGCGGGGCCCGGTCCGCGGACGTTGGCCGGGCTCATGTGGGCGTAGTAGGAGGGGTGGTCCGTGAGGTTGGCGATGAGCTGGCGGACGAAGTGGTCCTCGTCGGGGTCCGTCAGGGCGTGGTTGGCGGCGAGCTGCTCGCCGATCGTGGAAGACCGTGCACCGGAGGCCGGCCCGGAGGAGCAGAACGAGCCGAACCCGTGGGTCGGGAACAGCGCGGCGTCGTGCCCGGACTCAGCGACGAGGCGCCGGACCGAGGCGTACTGATCGTGGGTCAGGCCGACGGTGTCCGCCGCGGCAACGAGGTCCGTGCGCCCGACCGAACCGTAGAGCAGGCTCCCGCCCGAGAAGACGGCCTGCTTCACGCCGTCGTCCACGATGTACGACATATGGGTGTGCGTGTGGCCCGGGGTGGCGACCGCCTTGACGGTGAGCGCGCCCACCCGGACCGTCTGGCCGTCGGTGACGGGCGTGCGCTCGAACGCCACGGGATCGGCGGCGTTCACCAGGTAGTCGGCGCCGTGCGCGCGGGCCAGGATGAGGCCGCCGGTGATGTAGTCGTTGTGCAGGTGGGTCTCGGCCACGTGGGTGATGATGACCCCGGCGTCGCGGGCTGCCGCTTCGATGCGGTCCGTGTCACGCTGCGGGTCGATCGCCAACGCCACCGAGCCGTCGTGGACCAGGTAGCTGCGGTCCCCGAGCTGCGGGGTCTCGATGACAATGACTTCCATGGCCCCTCCCGGGCTGTCAGCCCCGGTTGACGGGGTGTCCCTCATCCTGCCACTGCATGATTCCGCCGGTGACGTTGACGGCGTCGTACCCCTGGTCTTCCAGGTACGTGGTGGCCTGGGCGCTGCGGCCCCCGGCGGCGCACATGACGTAGATGGTGCCGCTGGCCGGAACCTCGTCGAGGGACTGCACAAACCGCGAGAGCGGGATGCTCCTGGCCCCGGGGACGCGGACCGCCGCGAATTCGTCGTCCTCGCGGACATCGACGATTTCAGTGGCTTCGCCCAGGGCGGCCAGGTCCTTGACGGAAATGCTCTTCATGCCTGTTCCTTTCGAGGGCGCCGGTGGTCCGGCGCGCTTAATCCAGCTCAATAATGATACCCCTTGGGGTATCATACGTGCTCCGGGCGTCGCCTTCGGCCCCACCGCCAAATCTACTCCCCCGGCTAGCCTGCAGCGCTAGCCTGCCGGATGGCCCTGCTGATAGACGTCGGGGATGCCGTCGTGGTCCGAGTCGATCCTTTCTTCCTCTTCCGCGCGGCGGTAGTGCGTGTTGCGGATCCGGAGTACCGCGCTGGCGAGCAGCGCGGCGAGCAGCGAGGCCGCGAGGATTCCGACCTTTGCGTGGTCGTCGTGGACAGTGCCTTGCCCGAAGCTCAGCTCGGCCACCAGCAGCGACACCGTGAAACCGATACCGGCCAGGATCGACAGGCCGAAGACGTCGATCCATTTGAAGGAGCCGTCCAGCCTGGCGCGGGTGGCTTTGGTGATGAGCCACGTCGTGCCCAGGATGCCGGCAGGTTTTCCGAGCACGAGGGCCAGGATAATGCCGACCGCAACGGGATCGGTCAGGGCGGCGCCGAGGCCCTGCAGGCCGCCGATGGCCACACCGGCGGAAAAGAATGCGAAGACCGGGACAGCGACGCCGGCCGAGATCGGGCGGAACCGGTGTTCGAAGATCTCCGCGAGGCCGGGGCCGGCCTCGGGACCGCCGCTGGCCCGGGAGCGAATCACAGGAACGGCAAAGCCGAGCAGGACACCGGCCACGGTGGCGTGGATGCCGGACGCATGGACCAGCGCCCACGTTGCGGCGCCGAGCGGCAGCAGGATCACCCAGGCGGCCAGCCCGTGGGTGCCGAAGAACCGCCGGTATTTCTGCACCAGGAATGTGTAGAGGCCGAGCGGGAGCAGAGCCAACAGAAGCGGGAGCGGGTGGAGTTCGCTCGTGTAGAAGACCGCGATGATGGTGATGGCGAGAAGATCGTCCACGACGGCCAGGGTCAGCAGGAAGATGCGCAACGCGCTGGGAAGGTGCGAACCGATGAGCGCCAGCACGGCGACCGCGAACGCGATGTCCGTGGCGGTGGGGATCGCCCAGCCCCGCAGGGTCTCGGCGTCCGCAACGTTGACGGCCGCGTAGATGAGCGCGGGAACGGCCACGCCGCCCACGGCCGCAGCCACCGGCACCACGGATTTGCTCAGCTGCCGTAGGTCTCCCGCGACGAACTCCCGTTTGAGTTCGAGCCCGACCAGGAAGAAGAAGACCGCCAGCAGCCCGTCGGCGGCCCAGGCTCCCAGGCTCAGGTCCAGGTGCCAGGGCTCGTAGCCGATAGTGAAATCGCGCAGCGCGAAGTAGCTTTCCGACGCCGGCGAGTTGGCCCAGATCAGGGCCGCCACCGCCGCGGCGACCAGAAGCGCGCCGCCGACGGTTTCCTTGCGGAGGATTTCGCCGATGCGCAGCGCTTCCGCGTAGCTGCCGCGGGCGAAGACGGTGAGGCGAGGAGGTGCGGGAGAAGGGGGCAGGTCGCTCATGGGGTCCTCAAAGTGGGGTCGACGAAACTATGCCGACCAGACTTCCCGGCGCACCTGGGCTCCAGTCTATGCGCTTTCGGCCCCCTGGGGGCGGCGGCCGGTCTGAGCCGCCGCCGCACAAATCCACCACCCGCCCTCGCAGCCCGGATGTCAGGCCAGCATCTGCTGCACCAGTTCGCGGCACTTCCGGTAGGCGGGCGCCTTGGGATCAATGAGCGCGAAGTGGTCGCCCGGCACCTTGAGCAGCTGCACCGGCGCACCGGCCGCCTTGGCCGCTCCGGCGTAGGTCTCGGACTGACTGAACGGCACAGTGTCGTCTTCAGTGCCGTGGACGGCATAGATCGGCACGCTCAACGGCACCGCACTCATGGGGTCCGCGTATTTATGCCGTTTGGGGTATTTCTCCGACGAGCCGCCGAGGAAATTGCTGACCGCGCCGTTGCTGAGGTTGAGCCGCTCGGCGGCCGCCAGGTTCAGCACCCCTGACTGGCTCACGACGCCGGTCAGGTGCACCGCGCCGCCGTCGTCGGCCCTGCGCGCCAGCTGACGGTCCGCGTCCGGGGCGCCGAGTCCGGAGAGCCGGCTGCGTCCCGCCGCCCAGACTGCAAGGTGGCCGCCGGCCGAGTGTCCCAGAGCCACCACCCGGTCCAGGCCGAGCCCGTGCTCGTCCGCGAGCTCGCCGAGCTTGTCGATTCCGGCCAGGACGTCGGCAAAGGTGTTAGGCCAGCCTCCGCCGTTGCCGGCCCGCCGGTACTCCAGGTTCCAGGCGGCCATGCCGTGCGTGGCGAGGTCCTTGGCCAGGGGTTCGCCGAGTTCCGCACCATACTGCGAACGCCAGTAGCCGCCATGGATCACCACCACCACGCCCCTGGGCGCGGCCACGTCCGGGAGGAAAAGCTCGCCCCACTGGCTGGGGTCCTCGCCATAGTGATACTTCTGCCTCTTCACAGCGTCCTCCTTGGGGCCCGGTGAACAGGCGGCGGAGACTGCCCCCAGCGTCACCGTCGCTGCGGCAGCGATCCAAGTCCGCCGCCGCACATCAGCCATGTGCTGAGCCTACAGTGGACGCCGCGCGGCCCCGCGCAGGTCGGGCTCCTGCATGCCGCCCGGAGGCGCCGGCGTCGGGGGTGGCTGCGACCCGGCCGCGGGAGTGCCTGCCGCCCGGCGTCGGGGGTGCGCCGTAAGCTGGACGCATGGCGAGCAACTGGGAGCGTTTGGACCCGAGCCTGCGCGATTCCGTGCAGGAAAACGTGGAATTGTACGAGCGGGTCCGGCCTGCGCTGAAACTGGTTACCCGGGAGGTCCTGCTCACTCTGCGGACCATGTTCAAGGACACCGAGGTCATGCCGCTGTTCGTTACCGGCCGCACCAAGACCGTCGAATCCTTCCGCGAGAAGATTTCCCGCACGGAAAAACCGCTGGAGCCGGGCGGGCCGCTGGTGCTGAAGTTCCCGGACCCCTTCCGGACCCTGAACGACATGGTGGGCATCCGCGTGATCACCAAGCTGCCGGCGGAAAACGCGGTGGCGGCCAACCTCATTAAGCGCCAGCGCCAGCTCTTCGACTGCCGCGGAGACCGCGAAAAGGACATCGGCTCGATCGAGTCCGGCACCTACGGCTACTCCAGCCGGCACCTGATCCTGCGGACCATCCAAAACGAGGCCGTCAAGGACTACCAGCAGGTCTTCAACCCGGATGTCCCGCCGAACGGCAGCTACTTCTTCGAATGCCAGATCCGCACGGTGTTCGCCCACGCCTGGAGCGAGATCGAGCACGACATTCGCTTCAAGGCCGAGGACCCCCGGGCCTGGACCCCGCACTTCGACCGCCAGTTCACCGCCACGGCAGCCATGCTGGAAACCGTGGAAAGCGCCTTTTCGGACCTGCACGAGCGCTATGAGGAGGTCCGCAGTTACTGGGATGTGGAGGGCGAGGGTGCCGCACCGCTGACGCCCAACCGGATCCGCGACGTCTGGCGGACTCTGCTGCCGCACGTGGACCGGAAGGTCGACGACGACTGGGGCTGGGCTGCGGAACTCATGGCAGCCCACGGGCTCAACCAGACCATGCAGCTCGCCGGTCTTCTCAGCGCCAACCGGATCACCGAGGTCCGCCAGGCCCTGGACCACCGCTACTCCCCCGGCCCGGACCGGCTGCTCGATGACCTGCTGCTGTGGCAGTACGGCACCGAACACATCGAGCTCACCGCCGAGCCGGCCGACGCCGTCCCCCACCCCCGGCGCGACAGCCTGCTGCGGCGGCTCAAGCAGATCGAACGCTACCGGCTCACGCAGGGGTAGTGGCGGCCTCGCGCAGGGCGGGGGCGGCGGCATTACCCAGGGGCGGGGCGGCCCGGTGCACGCGATCAGGCCGCGCTCAGGCCGCGCTCAGCCCTCGAACGCCGCCCGGAACGCGGCCCGGAACGCGGCCAGGGCGGCATCGCCTGCAGCCAGTCCTTGCCCGCCGACGGCGCCGGCTTCAAGGCCGATGACGCCGGAGTAGCCGGCTTCCCTCAGCGCCGCCGCAACAGCGCGGTAGTTGATTTCCCCGGTGCCGGGTTCGAACCGGCCCGGGACGTCGGCCACCTGGATCTCCCCCGTCCACGGCAGCGCGGCCCTGACGAGTTCGATCAGGTTCCCTTCCCCGATCTGGGCATGGTACAGATCCAGCATCATCTTCACGTGGGGATGGTCGACCGCCGAGACCAGGGTGAGGGTGTCCTTGGCCCGGGCCAGCGGGATGCCGGGGTGGTCCAAGATGGTGTTGAGGTTCTCGAGCGCAAACGTCACACCGTGCTTCTCGCCCAGGACTGCCAGGCGTTCGAGGGTCCGGAGGCCGGTCAGCCACATTTGGCCCGTGGACCGGTACGTTGGCCGGACGGCGCGGCCGCCTTCCCCGAGCTCGGCCGGGTGGACCACCATCCGCTCGACTCCGAGTTCCAGCGCGGTGGGAATCAGCTTTTCGGCCGAAGCCACCACCTCGTCGGCGCTTTCGGGGTCGATCAGGCTGCCGCCGAAGTAGCCGCTCATCGAGGAGAAGCGTGCACCAGTCGCGGCGAGGGCGGAAATGTCCCGCCCGCGCGTATCCCAGAGTTCCACCTCGAAGCCTTGTCCGTGGATCCGCCGCACCCTCTCGATGAGGTCCAGCTCGCCATAGACCATCTCGGCGCAAACGGCCAGGCGGAAGCTCATTCTCCCTGCCCTACGGCGTGGAGCGCGGGCTCGGCGGCCCGCAGTTCGGCGATCGAGGAAACCTCCACGGGAAGCCCGGTCTCGTTCGAGCGGATCGCCGCGAGTGCCACGGCCAGGGCGTTGCGGGCGTCGGTGCCGCCGGGGCCCGGGGTTCCGGGGGCCGCCTGGTTCCCGCGGCGCGCCTTGACGGCGTCGACGAAGTGGGCCAGCTCCGCGGTGTAGGCATCATGGAAAAGATCCACGTTCAGCCGCACGGTGGAGGAGGCGATGCCGGCCGCGGTGTAGCTCGTCGCGCTGGACGCCTGGGGCCCGCCCGCAGTAACCATGCCCGCCGAGCCAAAGACTTCGCCGCGCACGTCATAGCCGTACAGGGCGTTGAAATTGGCCTCGGCCACCGCGATGGCACCGTTGCTGTACGTCACCGTCACCACCGCCGTGTCCAGCAGTCCGCCTGCTTTCCGCTCAGGGGCGACCAGCGCGTCGGCGACCGCGTGGACACGGACCGGAACGGCGCCCGGGTTCAGCCAGTTCAGGGTGTCGAAATCGTGGATCAGGGTTTCCAGGAAGATGGTTCCCGGCGCAATCCGCTCGGGGGCGGCAAGGCCTGCCGCGGTGCCCGGATCCCGCGTCAGCGACCGGAGCAGCTGGGGGACTCCCACGGCGCCGTCGTCAATCAGCTTCCGTGCCGCTGCGAAGTCGTTTGCATAGCGCCGGTTGAAGCCGAACTGAACAATGACGCCGGCAGCATCGGCTGCATCAAGGGCACCGTCCAACTCCTCAATAGTCCGGCCACCCGGCTTCTCGCAGAACACGTCCTTTCCGGCCCGGGCCGCAGCAGCAATCAGGTCCGAATGGAACCGGGCCGGCGCCGCGATGAGGACCGCGTCAATGTCCGGATCATTCATCACGTCTGACGGGTCCGTGCTGATTTTGCGCACTCCCAGCCGGCCAGCGAGGGCTTCGACCGCGGGGAGGGCGGGATCGGCAATGGCCTCCAGACGGGCACCCGGAATCCGGTGCGCCACGGACTCTGCGTGGAACTTGCCAATCCAGCCGGCGCCGATGAGTCCGACGCGGACGGGCCGGTCGTCGCTGACCGGGTGCTGCAGATAGCTCATGAAAACTCCTAGCCTGGGTTGTAGATCGTTCTAGTAGAACCATGATGCACCTGCTGCCGGTGAATGTCTAGAACGTTCTATAGACTGGTTGAAAGCAAGGAGCAAGAATGACCGAACAGCAGCGCCGCCCCACGCTCATGGACGTCGCCGAGGCCGCCGGCGTCTCACGTGCCCTGGTGTCCATCGTGATGCGCGGCGCCCCGGGCGCGGCCGAGTCCACCCGGAAGAAGGTGCTCGAAACGGCCCGGGAACTCGGCTACCGGCCGGACAGCCGGGCCCGGCTGCTCCGCAGCGCGCGGACCAGGCTTCTCGGGTTGAGCTTCTTCACGTCAGAGCCGTTCCACGCCGAGATCGTCGACGCCGCCTATGCCGGCGCCGCGGAACGGGGCTACGAAATCGCCTTGAGCGCGGTTGCCAGCGGCCGGCCGGAAACGCGTGCGGCGGAGGCTCTCCTGGACATGGGATGCGAGGCGCTGATCCTCATCTCTCCGACGCTGGGCAGCCAGGAGCTCTCCGGGTTTGCACGCCGGGCACCGGTGGTGAGCCTCCTGCGCGACGACGTCGGAGACCAAGTGGACTCCGTCAGCAGCGACAACCACGCAGGCATCCGGCTGGCCGTTGAACACCTCGCCGCCTTGGGTCATCGAAGAATTGTCCATGTCGACGGCGGGGCGGCCGTCTCGGCCGACCAGCGCCGGGATGCCTTTCGCACCGAAATGCTCCGCCGGGGGCTGGAGCCTTTCGTGGTTCCGGGCGGCCTCACCGAGGAAGACGGACTCAGGGCCTGTGCATCGCTCCGGGACAACCCCCCGTCCGCCGTGATCGCCTTCAATGACAGGTCGGCCCTCGGGGTGATCGAGGGCCTCCGGACCGCAGGGCTGCGCGTGCCGGCGGACGTGTCAGTGGTCGGCTATGACGACAGCCAGTTTGCCCGGCTCAGCTACGTGCAACTGACTTCTGTCAGCCAGGACGCGCCCCTCCTCGCCACTGCCGCCGTGGACAGGGCAGTCGAGCGGCTGGCAGGAGCCGACGCCCCGGCTCACCTGGTCAGGACACCGCATCTGGTGATCCGCAACACCACCGGACCGGCGCGCCCAAGCTGACCCGCCGCCGAATCTCCCCACCTCTGGACGCACGACGCCGCCAATCGCCGGCGGTTCGGCGCAACACGCCGGCCGGAACTTCCGAAGGCGGGGAAACTCCGACGCCAGCAAGCCGCCACTGCCGCCCTGCTAGTGCCCGGCGCCGAGCTTTCCGGCGAGCCGCTCGCGCATCGCCAGGCTGGCGTCGTTGAGGCCCACCACTTCGACGCTCTTGCCGTGCTGGCGGTACTTCTCAGTAATGGCATCCAGTGCGGCGATCGTGGAGGCATCCCAAAGATGGGAGTCGCGCATGTCGATAACCACGCGGTCAGGGTCCAGGGCGTACTCGAACTGGGTGTAGAGGTCGTTCGAGGAGGCGAAGAACAGTTCGCCGTCCACCTTGTAGGTGGCGAGTTGGCCGCCATCGCCCTCCGCCAGGGACCGCTCCACGGTGACGAAGTGCGCCACCCGCCGGGCAAACAGGACCATGGCGACCAGGACGCCGACGCCGACGCCGATCGCCAGATTGTGCGTGGCCACGGTGACGGCGACAGTGGCGACCATGACGAGCGTTTCGCTCTTGGGCAGCGCCTTGAGCGTGGAGGGCCTGATGCTGTGCCAGTCGAAAGTGGCAACGGAAACGAAGATCATGACGGCCACGAGCGCGGCCATCGGGATCAGCGACACGATGCCGCCGAGAGCCACCACGAGGATGAGCAGGAAGACGCCGGCCAGGAAGGTGGAGATCCGGGTGCGGGCGCCGGAGGCCTTGACGTTGATCATGGTCTGGCCGATCATCGCGCAGCCGCCCATGCCGCCAAAGAAGCCGGTGACAATGTTGGCCACGCCCTGGCCCCATGCCTCGCGGGTTTTGGGCGAGCGGGTGTCGGTGATGTCGTCCACGAGCTTCGCCGTCATGAGGGATTCGAGCAGCCCCACGAAGGCCATGGCCAGCGCGAAGGGGAAGATCACCTGCAGCGTTTCGAACGTGAACGGCACACCGGGAAGGGACAGGGAGGGCAGCGAGTCCGGAAGCGCACCCTTGTCCCCCACGGTGGGAACGGCGACGGCGGCCAGGACGGTGATGAGTGTCAGGACCACGATGGCCACCAGAGGCGCCGGAACGGCTTTGGTCAGCCTGGGCAGGCCGAAGACGATCAGCAGGCCTGCCGCGGTGAGCGGATAGACCAGCCACGGGACGCCGATCAGCTCGGGCACCTGGGAGAGGAAGATCAGGATCGCCAGGGCGTTGACGAAGCCCACCATCACGGAGCGCGGGATGAAGCGCATCAGCTTTGCCACCCCGGACAGGCCCAGGATGATCTGGAAAAGGCCGGCCAGGATCACCGCGGCGACGAGGTAGTCCAGCCCGTGGGACTTCACGAGCGGGGCGATCACCAGGGCGACGGCGCCGGTGGCCGCCGAGATCATCGCGGGGCGCCCGCCGACGAAGGAGATGGTGACGGCCATGGTGAAGGAGGCGAAGAGTCCGATCCGCGGGTCCACTCCGGCGATGATCGAGAAGGCGATCGCCTCCGGGATGAGGGCCAGTGCCACCACAAGGCCGCCGAGCACTTCGGTTTTGAGCCGGCGCGGGGACCTCAAGGCGCCCCGGACGGATTGCAGTTGCTCGGGCGTGAAGGCCGGGGCATCTGCGGCAGTTTTGACGGCCATTGCTGGCTCCGTTCGTGGTCAAGAAGGCACAGTCAGCCTTCGGATTTCAATGATTGTGGGGCGCCGCACCGCGCCGGAGGGAGTGGGGAGTTCGCCGTCCTGGGCTCACCCACTCATGAAACCCTACCCAAGTAGCCCCGCCGGGGGCGGAATGGCTATAAATCTGACATATTTGTCCACCAGGTGGTCACGAAGTAGTCAGTCCGCGGACGGCGGTGGCACCATGCTTGGATGCTTGAGGCAACTAAAACTCCGAATTCCTCCCGGGACGCGGGCACCGCCGCCGACGTCCCCCTCAATCCTGCCCTCGCGGCCGAGGCAAAGATCGCGCGCATCGCGGTGACGATCTTCCCCATCCTCGTCGTGGTGGCCGGCGTTGCCGGCTTCCTGCTCCCCGGAGCCTTCAAACCCCTGGCGCCCAGTGTGCCGTTCCTGCTGGGCATCATCATGTTCTGCATGGGCCTGACCCTGACCCCGCCCGATTTCGCCTCGGTGGCCAAGCGTCCCTGGGCGGTGGCCCTGGGAATCGTGGCCCACTATGTCATCATGCCGGGCGCCGGCTGGCTGATCGCCGTCGCCCTGCACCTCGAACCGGAGCTGGCTGTGGGCCTGATCCTGGTGGGTTGCGCGCCGTCGGGCACCGCCTCCAATGTGATGGCGTTCCTCGCCAAGGGCGATGTGGCCCTGTCCGTGGCCGTCGCGTCCGTGTCCACCCTGATTGCCCCGATCTTCACGCCGCTGCTGGTCTTGTTCCTGGCCGGCTCGTACCTGAGCATCGACGCCGGCGGCATGGTCCAGGACATCCTCAAGACCGTCCTCCTGCCCGTTGTCGCAGGCCTGCTGGCCCGCCTCTTCCTCAAGAAGGTCGTGGCCAAGGTTCTGCCGGCACTGCCGTGGGCGTCCGCCGTCGTGATTTCGCTGATCGTGGCGATCGTGGTGGCCGGAAGCGCCAGCAAGATCGTCGCCGCGGGCGGCATCGTGTTCCTAGCTGTGGTTCTGCACAACGGCTTCGGGCTCGGCCTGGGGTACCTGGCCGGCAAGGTGGGGCGCCTTGACGACCGGGCGCGCAGGGCCCTCGCCTTTGAGGTCGGGATGCAGAACTCCGGCCTCGCCGCCACCCTCGCCACGGCGCACTTTAGCCCCCTGGCCGCGCTGCCGTCCGCTGTCTTCTCCCTGTGGCACAACATCTCCGGCGCCATCGTGGCGGCGTGGCTGGCCCGGCGCCCCATCCGGGACGCCGCAGCACCGGAGACCACCGTGCCGGAAGCCGCCGCGCTGAACGCCTAAAGGCGGGGCTAGCTTTACTGCTAGCTCCGCAGCCGGCCGAGCAGCGCAGTGACGGCGCGCTCGGCCAGGGCCTCCGGGCTTTCGGATCCCGCAGGCACGACGTCGTATCCCGCCGGAACATCCGGGATGCCGTCTCGGTTGGCGTCAAGGGCGCCGGCGCCGGCGTCGTCGGTGATGAGCACCTGGGCCACGCCGCGGGCGGCGAGTTCCGCCATGGCTGCGGAGTCTTCGGCGGTCTCGGAGGCGCCCGTGCGGATCACGCCGTCGGCGCCGCCGGCGAGCATGAACTGCCGCCAGCCCCCGCCCAGCAGGACGACCGCCTGGTAGCCGTGCTCCGGCAGGATGGCGGCCAGCAGCGTGGCGAGGGCGCGGTCCCGGGGGTCCTCGAGGTCCGCGACGGCCACGGCCACCAGCTCCGTCCGGCCCCGCCGCATGCCGCGGGCGCTCCGGTTGGCCACGTAGCCAAGTTCGCGTACCGCGGCATGCACCCGGCCCTGGGTGGCCTCGCTGATCCGGGTGGTGCCGCCGGACCGGCCGGACAGCACGTAGGAGACGGTGGTGACCGAGACCCCGGCCGTCTCTGCGACGTCGCGGATGGTGGGCTTGGATCCATGCCGCACTGATGACTCCCGGCTGCTTCTCCGCCGTTTCGTGGCGACTCCTGAATGCTTCGTCCTAGGGGTAGACCCCATGTGGAACTCTAGCCCGAAGCAACGCTCCCCGGCCCATGGCAGGCTGCGCCACGAGCAAGCAACGCAGAGTCACTTAGTGCCCATCCCGAGGCCTTGGACGGGCGCTAAGTGGCTCCACGTTGGGGTTCACCTTGGGGTTTCGGTTGGGAGGTCCTTGGTGAATGCGAGCGGCCCGATGCTTTCGGGATCGGCGGAGAGGTCGAACTGAGCCTCGTAGCCGGTGTTCAGGTAGAGGTGTTTCGCCTCGGGCTGGCGGGGGCCGGTGGTCAGGTAGACCCTGCGGTAGCCGCGGCGGGCGGCCAATGCCTCCAGCTCGGCGAGGACGAAGCGGGCGAGTCCGCGGCGCCGATGTGCCGAATGCGTCCAGATCCGCTTGAATTCTGCCGTGTTCGTGCCGTGCCGGCGGAAGGCGCCGCCGGCCACGGATTCGCCGTTCTCGCGCACAATGAGAAGGGCCCCGCCGGGCGCAGCGAATTCCTCGGCCGGGTAACGGTTCAGTTCCTCCGCTGCGGCTCCCTTGCCAAAGAGGTTGCCGTAACGGGTGTCGTATTCGAGCGCGAGTTCGTCCAAGAGGGGTCGGACTCGGGGATCGCTCATGGGCAGGTTCAGGACTGTCAGCGCTGACTTGTTCGACGGCGGAGTCTCCTCCGGCGGGGTCGGCGGGGTGTCCGCGTTGTCCGCAGGCAAGTCGCGCAAGGGTGAGTGGTCCGGTGGTGACGGAGTCATGGCCGGTCCTTTCCGCGGGCGGCGGCCTGCGGCACCGCGTGGTGGTTGCTGCCGTGGTTGCCCGTATGACCGGCCAGCAGGTTCAGGATGCGCCGGGCCAGGGCGTCGTTTTCGCGGAACGGCGCGGCGTTGCTCCTGGGCCGCGCGAAGGCCCCCGCGCCCCAGCCGGAGGTGCCGGGCCCGACGCCGAACAGCCTCTCGCGCCGCTCCCCGACCGGGCTGATGAGCTCGTTGTGGGCGGACACCAGCAGACGGCCCGTCGCGTGGGTGCCGTCCGCGGTCAGGAGCTGCTGTTCGGTGCCGAGCCCGGAGGTGTGCAGCTGGCGCAGCAGCGGATTTGCGGAGCGGAGCACCGACGGCTCCGGAAGCCGGGCCTCGATCAGGGCCGCCGCTGACACCGTGATCCTGGACTGCGCCGAGGTGGCAACGAACCGGCCCGAGTAGTCCGCGGCCTCGATTTCCAGCCCAGGGCCCAGGAACTGCAGCAGTCCGGCCCGGTGGATCGCCAGCATCTCCCGGAGCCTGCGCGGCGGTGGCCCGGAATCGACGAAGCTGAAGAAGCCGTGCCACCAGCTCTGGACCTCGCGCTGCGACCGCGCGTTCAACCGCTCGGACGGAACCAGCCGGCCAAGGTCCATGTAGGACTTGAGCAGGGAGATGAACAGGGCCAACGTCTCCGAATGGTCCGGCCCGGTCCGCAGCTCAAGATCGCGGCCGATGTGGGCGGCCACCGCTGCCTGGACTTCCGCAAGACCAGCAAAAACGCGACCCTCGAAGGGATGGTCCAGCCGCTCAAGGTCCAGGTGGAGCTCCGCGTCGGGGACGGATTCGACAACGAGCCGGTGGCGCTCCCGGCTGTACCAGTCCGCGGCGGAGAAGCGCTCGGCGAATTCCTCCCAGCCGGTCCGGACCCGCTCGGGGTAACCGGTGAATAGCTCGCGGTAGTACGCATAGCCGGCGTCCTTGGCGATCAAAGGCCAGAGCTGGGCGCGGAAGTCCAGCTCGCCGGATGCCTCCAGCAGCGCCTCGACGGCCCCGGCGGTGAAGAACTTGGGCTCTCCCGCAGCGTCACCGCGCAGGGTGGAGGTGATTTTGGAGTGGTAGGGCACGCCGCGGCGGGATCCGGCCCACAACCGCGGCTCGCCACCGGAGGGCAGGTAGCGCAGGCCGCCGTCGGGCAGTTCCTCGAAGCGGCCGCCGCGGCCCTCCATGAGCAGCACCAGCAGGTCCACGAACGCCAGGCCCATGCCGGAGACAATCACGTCCTGGCCGGGGGCGATCGGTGAGTAGTCGACGTCGGTGGTGTAGCTGGGCGCCGCGTGGAACGCGCCGTGCCGGGCGGCAAAGCCGGCCCAGGCGGCAGACTCGCGGTCCGGGAGCGAATCGGTGTGCCCCAGGGAGGCCACCACGACGTCGGCGTGCAGCGCCGCGCCGCCGGCCAGCCGGACGCTGTACCCGTCCACGCCAGGGTCGCCCTGCTCCGGGTCTAACTGTCCCGGGTCGACCCGTTCCGGGTCCCCCTGTGAGGGTTCGACGGCGGACGCCGTGTCCCGGTGCACCGTCACGGTGGTCTCCGGTCCGAGGGCAGCAACGGCGCGGCGGAAGAACCATTGGAGGTAGACGCTCTGCAGCTGCCGGGTGGGGAAGGTGGCGCCGGTGAGGGTACCGAGCTGGGCCCGGAGTTTTTGCGGGAGCTCCGGCACGTCCGCGATCGAGCCGTCCAGGACCCCGGCGGCCCATTCGGCCAGTCCCGGACCATCGACGGCAGGTCCCTCGCACTGGACCGAGGCGTCCGTGAACATCGTGACGTCTGCCGCGGTGGAATTGAGCATCAGTCCGGCGTCCTGCTCGTAGCGCCAGATCCGGCCGGACCCCGGCGTGTGGGGTTCCACAACATGGACGTGAAGCGGGCCGGCGAAGAGTTCCTGCCGGTTGGCGGCCAGGCGTTCCAGCAACCCGGCCGTGCGAGGGCCGCCGCCGATGAGGACCACGGACGGGGAATTCGCTGGCATGAGGGCCTCCTGGGTCTGGTTCGGAGCCCTCATGCTAGGCACCCGAAACGGGGCCGGTCGAGGCGCCGGTCACGGCCGTTCACCCCGCGTAACGCGGCGCAAATCGAGGCAATAATTCGTCGTGTGACGCCGTGCGAACCCGCATGAACGCATGCAACTTGGCGCCTTGCCCGCCGTTTTCGCGCGGCCCTAGATTGGCAGCCAACCGAACCCCCACACCAACTGGAAGAAGCGAGGTGGCGCATGAGTTCAACAGCAGCCCCGGTGGCGCAGTCCGCCCCGGAGCCGGCGTCCCCCGGTGCCGGAACCACACCCGACACCACACCCGCCGGATCCTCCGGACCCGCCGTCCTGGAACACGACGTCCCGGAACCCGCCGCCCCGACACCCGCCGATCAGCCCGGCACTGGGTCAACGGCCCGCAAGGCCGCCACCGATTACGCCGACTACCGGCTGGTCGCGGCCCGGCACCCGTGGCGCTGGGTCGGTACGGCCGTCGTCGCCTTCGGCGTCGCCGGCATCGCCTGGTCCCTGGCCACGAATCCCCGCTGGGAGTGGGGCGTGGTGGCGCAATGGTTCACCGCGCAGTCGATCGTGAACGGCCTGCTGGAGACCCTCAAGCTGACGGCGATCTCGGGCGCGCTCGGCTTCATCCTGGGCTTCATCCTGGCTCTGATGCGGCTCTCCGCGTCCCCGTTGCTGGTCTCCGTGTCCTGGACGTTCTCCTGGATTTTCCGCTCGACGCCGCTGCTGGTGCAGATGCTGCTCTGGTACAACCTGGGCTACCTCTACGAGAAAATCAGCTTAGGGCTCCCCTTCACGGACGTGCGCTTCTTCGAGGCGCAGACCACCACCCTGATCAGCCAGTTCGCCGCGGCCGTCCTCGGCCTCACCCTGAACCAGGCCGCCTATTCGGCCGAGATCATCCGCGGCGGCATCCTCTCCGTGGACCAGGGCCAGTTGGAGGCGGCCGCCGCGCTGGGCATTCCGGCATGGCGGCGCTCCACCAGGATCGTCCTGCCGCAGGCCATGCGCGCCATCCTGCCCACGGCCTTCAACGAGGTCATCGGCCTGGTCAAGGGCACCTCGATCGTCTACGTCCTGGCCTACTCCGAGCTCTTCTACACGGTCCAGGTGATCTACAACCGGACCCAGCAGGTCCTGCCGCTGCTGCTCGTGGCCACGCTCTGGTACATCGTCATCACCTCGGTCCTGAGCGTCTTCCAGTACTACATCGAGCGCCACTACTCCAAGGGCGCCGTCCGCACACTGCCCCTGACCCCGCTGCAGAAGGCCCGCAAGTTCCTCGCCACCCATGCACCCGCAACAAGGGAAACTACCCAGGAAAGAGGCACCCGATGAGCACCTCGGTCCTTCCGGCCGCCGGAGCCCACGAAGCCCTGGAAACCACCGCAGCCCGGGAAGCCACCCGGGGCCTCGTTGAGATCACGAAGGTCCGCAAGTCCTTCGGCGCCACGGAAGTCCTCGAGGGCATCTCGCTGACGGTCGAGCCCGGCGGAGTCGCCGTAATCGTCGGCCCCTCCGGGTCCGGCAAGTCCACCCTCCTGCGCACCATCAACCACCTGGAAAAGGTCGACGCCGGGTTCATCGCCATCGACGGCACCCTGGTGGGCTACGAGGTCCGGGGCCGGAGGCTGCACGAGCTCCGCGAGAAGGAGATCCTCAGGCAGCGCACCGAAATCGGCATGGTGTTCCAGAACTTCAACCTGTTCCCGCACCTGACCGCGCTGGAGAACGTCACCGAGGCGCCCGTCGTCGCACCCCGTGCCGGAAAACCCCGGCTCTCCAAAGCCGAGGCCCGCGAACGGGGGCTGGAACTGCTGGACCGGGTGGGGTTGAAGGACCGCGCCGGCGCCTACCCCCGCCAGCTGTCCGGCGGCCAGCAGCAGCGCGTCGCGATCGCCCGGGCGCTGGCCCTGGACCCGAAGATCCTGCTCTTCGACGAGCCCACCTCGGCGCTGGACCCGGAACTGGTCAACGAGGTGCTGGACGTCATTCGCGAGCTCGCCAACTCCGGCACCACGCTGATCATCGTCACGCATGAGATGGGCTTCGCCCGCGACGTTGCCGACACGGTCGTGTTCATGGACCAGGGCCAGATCGTGGAGCAAGGCACACCCGAACAGATTTTCACCAACCCGCAGGAAGACCGCACCCGGAGTTTCTTCTCCAAGGTGATCGAGCCCGCTTTCAACATCTAAGGAAACCCATGGCAATCCGTCCCGCCCTCCGCACCGTCCGCCGTCGAAAGCCCGCGGCGCTTCCCGCCGTCGTCCTCCTCGGAGCCCTGTCCGGCACGCTGGCCCTGACCTCCTGCTCCGATCCCGGCGCTTCCGCCGCGTCAGGCGGGCAGCCCGCGACGACGGCGGCGCGCAACGGCGTCGTCTACAACACCTCGCCGGACCAGCAGCGTGTCCGGGTCGGGAAGGACGCGGCCGCGGCCGCGGAGGTCCCCGCGCTGATCGGCAAGGACGGCAAGCTCACCGTCGCCACGACGGCGGGCGCGATCCCGCTGTCCTTCCACGCCACCGACGACAAGACCCCGATCGGGGTGGAGGTGGACCTGGCCCAACTGGTCGCCGACAAGCTGGGCCTGGAGCTGGATGTGCAGGTCACTTCCTGGGAGAACTGGCCCCTGAAGACGCAGTCCGGCGACTTCGAGGCCGTGTTCTCCAATGTGGGCATCAACGCCGCCCGCGTGAAGCTCTTCGACTTCTCCAGCTACCGCGCCGCGTACATGGGCTTCGAGGCCAAGAAGAGCTCCACCTACAACATCAAGGGTTCCGATGACATCTCCGGCCTCAAGATCTCCGTGGGCTCCGGCACCAACCAGGAGAAGATCCTGATCGCCTGGAACAAGGAGCTGGAGGCCAAGGGCAAGGCCCCGGCGGTGCTGCAGTACTATTCCTCCGATGCCGACACCATCCTGGCCCTGTCCTCCGGACGCACGGATCTGAACCTGGCGCCCTATCCGTCCGTCACCTACCGGGAAAACACCCGCGACGACCTCAAAGTGGTGGGCAAGGTCAACGCCGGCTGGCCGTCCGAGACGCTGGTCGCGGCCACCACGCTCAAGGGCAACGGCCTGGCCCCGGCCATCACGGACGCACTGAACTCCGCGATCAAGGACGGCTCCTACGCCAAGGTCCTGGACCGCTGGGGACTCTCCGAGGAAGCCCTTCCCGAGTCCAGGACCTTCACCGAGGCAAACTTCGGGACGGGCCCCGCAGGGAAAACAGAGACAGGGAAGACACAGTGAGGTTCCAGGTCCTCGACATCATCCCGCACCTGAAAAACCCCGTCACCGGGGAGATCGTCTCCACCGCGGACCGGCTCAACCAGGTGGTGGAAACGGCGCGCCGGGCCGAGGAACTCGGCTACGACAGCTTCTCGGTCGGCGAACGACATGCGGGCGAGTTCATCTCCTCCTCCCCCACCACGGTGCTCGCCGCCATCGCCGCAGTCACTTCCAGGATCCGGCTGCAAAGCGGCGTGACCGTGCTCTCCGTACTGGATCCGGTACGGGTCGCCGAGGACTATGCCACGATCGATCAGCTCAGCCGCGGCCGGCTGGAACTCGTGATCGGCAAGGGCAATGAAGTGCTGCAGTATCCCTTATTCGGCCTGGACCTCGCGGATCAGTGGGAGCTCCTCGCCGAGAAATACGGCCTGTTGCACCGGCTGTGGACCGAGGAGAACGTCACATGGTCCGGCCGCTTCCGGCCCGCCCTGACCGAGCCCACCACGACGACGCCCCGTCCGTTCGCCGGCGCGCCGCGGGTGTGGCACGGTTCGGCCACCAGCCTGACCACTGCGGCCCTGGCGGCGCAGTGGGGCGACCCGCTGTTCACGGCCAACGCGATCCAGCCGCGCGAAAACTACAAGGTGTTGATCGACCACTATCGCGAGGAATACGAACGCCACGGCCACGATCCCCGCCACCAGTACCTGGGCTCCGGCTCCGGCGCGGGCGGGGTGTTCATCGCGGACACCACGCAGGAGGCCAAGCGGCAGTTCGGCCCGGTCTACGAGGCCCTTACGACCGGCCGGAACGTTCCCGGGAACAACTCCCCGTACCGCGACATCGACCACGCCGTGGCCGAGGGACCGGCCCTGGTGGGCAGCCCGGAGCAGGTGATCGACAAGATCCTCAGCTACCACTCGCTCTACGGCCATGACCTCCAGTCCATCTCCCTGCCCACCACGCTGCCCTTCGACCAGCAGCTGGAGATTCTGGAGCGGTTCGCGCTCGAGGTCATTCCGGTCGTGCGTGCCGCCGCGCCCACCACACTCTGGGGCTCCGGGGACCCCTACGCGGGGCGTCCCGAGTCCGGCCCCGCCGGCACAACAGGTGCCGAACCCGATGCCGCGGCCCGCGTCGCAGCCGACCACAACACCCACAGGAGCTCGCATGTCTACACCCGCTGATACGTCAGCGCACGCTGAAACCGCCGGCCGCTCCCGGGACGCCGGCACCACAGACGCCGGAAGCACGCCCGACCGGGCATTCGAGGCCGCGTGGGCTGACTGGCATGGGGCGCACGAACGTCACCGCGCCGATCCCCACGGCTTCCTCGCCGTCACCCATCTGCACTGGCTCGACGCCTCGCCCGCCCGCCTGGACGGCGCGCCCGGCACGTGGAGCATCGAGGACGACGTCGTCCGCCTGGTTTTGGGGGCAGGCGAACGCGTCCTCCGGGACGGGCAGGAGCTGAACCCGGACGCCACCGGCGCCACCCTGTTCCTCGGCCCGATCTCCGAGCGCGAAGGGCTTAACCTGCGGGTGGAGGATGCCGGAGCCGGACACACGGTGATCGAGCTCGCCAAGCGCGGTGGCCGCTATGTGGTGCGGCCGCGGCATCCCCTCAATCCGCTGCTCACGGGTTACCGCGGCACGCCTGCCTACGCACCCGATCCAAAATATTCCATTCAAGGAATATTCGTCCCGTTCGCCGAACCGCGCCCCACTACGGTGGGCGCGGCGGTCGAGGGAATCCACCACGTCTATGCGGCACCGGGCGAGATCCGCTTCCGGCTGCACGGTGAGGACCTAAGCCTCACCGCCTTCAACGGCCACGCCCCGGGCACGCTGTCCGTGCTGTTCACGGACGCAACGTCGGGCAAGTCCACCTACGCTGCCAACCGCTCGCTCACCGTGGCGGCGCCGGGCCCCGACGGGACAGTTTCTCTGGACTTTAACCGGGCCGTGAACCTGCCGTGCGCCTACACCGACCTCGCCACGTGCCCGCTGCCCCCGGCCGAGAACCGCCTGGCGGTAGCGGTTGAAGCCGGCGAACAGATCCCCTACGAACGTCAGGACGCATGATGAGCACTCTTCCCCCCAATGACCAGCCGCGGGGCCGCGGCCTCCTGCTGCTGGAGCTCGACGGCGCCGGCAGCCACCCGGCCGCGTGGCGGGCTTCCCGCACGGTGCCCGGCGCCGTGCTGTCCCCGGACCGCCTCCGCGGCGCCGTGCTCGCCGCCGAGTCTGCCGGGTTCCACGCCGCGACGCTTTCCGACCCCGGCCTGCCCGACTCCGCCCTGCCAGGGCAGCCCGGCCCGGATGATACCGCCCGGCTCAACGCCCTGCAGCGTGCCGCGTTCGCCGGTCCCGTGACGCGGTCCCTCGCGCTCATTCCGGAAGTGGACACTGTCTACACCGAGCCGTTCCACATCGCCACCCAGCTGGCCAGCCTGGACTACGTCTCAGGCGGACGGGCCGGCTGGCTCGTGGCGGCGTCGCCGAGCGCGGCCGATGCCGCCGCCGTCGGACGGGACACGGTGCGCGGGGCGGGTCTCTCCCGGGAGGCCGCCGATTCGATCGAGGTCAGCCGCCGGCTCTGGGACTCCTGGGAGGACGACGCCGTGATCCGTGACGTCTCCACCGGGCGCTACCTCGACGTCGACAAGCTGCACTACATCGACGTCGACAACGGCAATTATTCCGTGAAGGGTCCGTCGATCATTCCGCGGCCGCTTCAGGGCCAGCTGCCCGTGTTGGCACCGGCCGGACTTCTCACCCCGGAGGCCGTCGCGGCCGGGGCGGCCGATGCGCTCCTCGTCTCGGCCCCGGCACCCGAGCTCCTCGCCGCCGAGCTCGCGGAGACGCGGGCAGGACTGGCCCGGGGCAGGAGTGAGCCTGCGCTGATTGCCGAGCTCGACGTCGTGCTGGACTCCCGCGGCCAGGCCGCCGCGGACAGGCTTGCCGTACTGAACGGCCACACCGCGTGGGAGAGCCCGCGGGCGTGGTTCGTCGGGACGGCCGCCGAGCTGACCGAGCTGCTCACTGAGGTGCTGGCGTGGGCCGACGGCGTCCGACTGCACCCCGCCGTGCTGGACACGGATCTTGAGGAACTCTCGCGCCTGGTCCTGCCGGAGCTGCGCCGCCGCGGGCTCCTGGCGCCCAACACTCCGGACGCCACCTTCCGCGAGCAGCTCGGGCTGGCCCGGCCCGCCAGCCGATACGCCGCCACCAGCACTCCGGCGGGCGCCGCGGGCAGCATCTCAACGACCGCCGCCGGCGCGGAAAACTAAGGAGCCCATCATGAGCCACAGCATCGTCACCGAATTCACCCCGTCCGGGCAGCTCCGGCTGGGCGTCTTCTTCCAGGGCGTTAACTCCGGAACCGTCTGGAAAACAGCCGAATCCGGGTCCCAGACGGACTTCGAATCGTTCCGTCGCATCGCCCAGACCGCCGAGCGCGGCCTGTTCGCGGCGTTCTTCCTCGGCGAGGGCCTGCGGCTGCGCGAGCACCTCGGCCGCCCGCACGCACTCGACGTCGCCGGCCGGCCCGACGCGCAGACGGCCCTGGCCGCCCTCGCCGCCGTGACCACAAACATCGGCCTGGTCGCAACCCAGAACACCACGTACAACGACCCCGCAGACCTGGCACACCGGCTCTCCACCCTGGACCTGCTCTCGGGCGGCCGCGCGGCCTGGAACATCGTGACCACGGACAATGCCTGGACCGGCGCCAACTTCCGGCGCGGCGGCTATCTGGACCACGCGGACCGGTACACGCACGCCGAGGCCTTCGTCGAAACCGCCAAACGGATCTGGGACGCGTGGGACGACGCCGCCATCGCGGCCTCGGCTTCCTCGGCCCGCTGGTCGGCGGAGGGCGCGGTCCGGCGCGTGCGCCACACCGGCCGGCACTACTCCGTGGACGTCACCCCGCGGCTGCCGCGCAGCGCCCAATACCGGCCGGTGCTGTTCCAGGCCGGGGATTCCCCGGAGGGCCGGGACTTCGCCGCCCGCCAGGCGGACGTCATCTTCTCCGCGCACCCGCAGCTCGAGGACGCCTTGGACTTCCGTCGCGACATCGTGGAGCGCACACTCCGGGCCGGCCGGGGCGCCAATGACGTAAAGATCATGCCCGCCAGCGAGTTCATTCTCGCCGCCACGCCTCAGGAAGCCCTCGAGAAGAAAGCCTGGGTCCGCAGCCTGCAGATCGGCCCGCAGCAGGCCATCGCCTACCTCGAGCAGTTCTGGGGCCGGGAGCTGCAGGGCTACGACCCCGACGGCCCGCTGCCGGAGATCGACCCCGTGGTGGAGGAAACCTCGGAAACCCGCGGCAGCGGCTTCCACGGCGCCAAGGCCCGCCAGCTCGCGGACCAGTGGCGGGCCGAGGCCAAGGAGAAGGGCCTGTCCATCCGCCAGTTCGTGTCGGCCAAAACCAGCCGGGGCGACTCGACCTTCACCGGCTCCTACACCGAGGTGGCGGACCGGCTGGCCGAGTACGCCCGGACCGGCGCCGTCGACGGCTTCAACATCTCCCCGTGGCTCATTCCCACCGGACTCGATGACATCGTCAACCACCTCGTCCCGGAACTGCAGGAGCGCGGGGTGTACCCGACGCAGTACGCTGGCGGCACGCTGCGGGAAAACCTGGGCCTGGCCACGCCGCTCCGCACGGACGCCGCCGTCGAGGCCAGCCCGGTCACGGCCTAAGGGCCCGCGCCCCAACCATCAGGCAGACACAAGTAATCCCCGCCGGAGACGTTCCCGGCGGGGATTACTTGTCACCATCGATTGCTCCGTAGCCGCCGTTTTCAGCCCGCAGAAGGGCGGTTACGGAGCAATCGACGCTTGGGGCGGGCTTACTTCTTCGGCAGGCCCGCCGGGTTCAGCTCCGACGTCGTGACGGCCTCGGCGGAGAGCCCCCAGCGGTCCAGGATCTTGGCGTAGCTGCCGTCCTGGATCAGGTGGTTCAGTCCGGCCTGGGCCGCGGCGGCGAAGCCGTTGTCCTTCTTGGTGGTGACGGCGATGCTTGCCTTCAGCGGCCAGCCGCCGTCCACGAGCCCCACCAGCTTGGTCTTGGCGTCCGTGGCGGCTTTGTAGGCTGCCGTGGCGTTGGGACCGAAGGTTAGGTCCGCGCGGCCGGACTGGAGCGCCAACTGGGAGGCGGAGTCGTCGTCGTAATACTGGAAGTCCACGGGCTTGAGGCCGTTCTTCTTGTTCTCCTCATCCCAGCGCAGGAGGATCGCTTCCTGGTTGGTGCCGGAGCCGACGATCACGCGTTTGCCCGCGACATCCGACGCCGACTCGACCTTGGTGATGCCACTGTCCGCCTTGGCGTAGAAGCCCAGTTTGTCCTCGCGATAGCTGGCGAAGTCGAACTTGAGCTTGCGCTCCTCCGTGACGGTGACGTTGGAGAGCACGGCCTCGTACTTCCCGGATTCGACGCCGAGCGGCCAGTCGGCCCACGCGGTCGGAACGATGTCCGCCTCCAGCCCCAGGGACTCGGCCAGTGCGACGGCGATGTCCACCTCGTTGCCCACCGGCGTCTTGTTGTCGGTCGCGTAGACGGCCAGCGGCGCCGCGAACGGGCTCACGGCCACGGTCAGCTTCCCGTCCTTCTTGATGGCGTCCGGGACAAGCTTGGCTGCCGCGGCGTCCACTGTGACCTTGATGCGGTCCTGCTGCGGCGAGAGGTTGAACTGCTTGACACCGGAGGAGGACGACGGCGCCGCCGTGGTGCCGCTGGCAGCTGCGGCACCGGGATCGGAGCAGGCCGCAAGACCCAGGAGGGTGCTGGCCGCTAGGGCGACAGTGACACCCGATTTGAATGCAAGACTGGACATGTTTTCCCCTTGAGAGTAATTGTCGGTGGTGCTGGTGCCAGCAACTATCCGGGGCCCACGAAAGCCGGTCAAAGCGCCGTGAAACCGGGTGAAACCAAGGGATACAGGCGGTAACAGCCGTTCATCCGGAGTCCGCTGGCGGGGCCTGGAAGGGCCCAGTGTTACCGCACATTGCACTTCGTGACGCGGCGGGACGGAATTGTTCACGGCGGGGCTCAACTGGCCTAGCCTGCATAGAAGACCGGCAGAAAGACAACGCGACGCAGGAGGGGTGAACTTGTCAGTGAGCACGCCGCGCATTGCGCACCGGACCACGCACCGGCTCAGCATCAACGCCCCGGCGGACCTGGTCTTCAGCATGCTGCGGGACGCCTCGCACTGGCCGTACCTCGACGGACTGACGGTCTATTCGGAGCGCGTCAGCGGCGACGACACCACGCACGAGCTCCGAACGTCGGTGGTGTCCAACGGCTCGCTCAGTTCAAGCCACTGCTGGCGCGTCTTTAATGCCGCCCGCAACCGCGCGGAGTTCCAGCAACTGAATCTGGAAGCACCGCTCCAGCAGCTCGGCGGCGACTGGGAGATCCGGCAGGCGGACGGGCTCACGATGGTCACGCTCAATCACGCGTTCGAGGTCGACGACGAGCACCTCGCCGAGCGGATCAACGGGATTATCGAGGACTACGGCCGACGCGAACTCGAGGCTCTCCGGGTCAGCTGCGAACGGCTGTCGCTCCTGCTGCAGCACCACGCCCCGCAGGGACAGCCCGCGATACAGCCCGAAACACATCCCGCAGAGCAGCCCGCGCCCCAATTCACAGCCCAATTCGCGACAGGGGAGGCCTGAATGGCAGAGGATAGGTTTACGACCGAACGGGACAGCTTCGGCCGGCTCCTCGCTGATCGTGAAGTCTGGCGGCAGGCCACCAGCATCGCGGCCGCCGGCGAACTGACCGCCCGCTGGCTCGAGGGCAACAGCCAGTACCAGCCGGGGGTCTTCTCGCCCGGGTTCGACGACGAGACCACGGCCATCGCCGGCGAGCTCGCCCGCCTCAACCGGAACGGGCTCTTCACCAAGGAATCACAGCCGGGTGTGGAGGTCGAAGGACTCGCGCAGCGGGCCTACGTGACGGCGTTCTGCACCCCGGAGACGGCGTCGGCTTTGCTGGCGTTGTCCACCCGGACCGAACTGGTGACGGTCGTCCACGCCCCCGGGGAGGCGAGCACCGCTTCCATCCCCGTGACCGTGCAGGACGACGCCGTCGTGACCGTGCTCGGTAGCAGCGAAGAGCCGGTGGGCGAAGACCAGCTCAGGGACTGGGCGGCCGAGACCAACGAGACCCTGGCCCTCGTCCTGGCGGATGCCTGGTACGTGGAAATTTTCGACCCCTTCTGGGGCAGGAACGATGTCCTGCTGCCCGCCGTGTTTGAGGCGCTGCAGTCCGAATAGTCCGCCGGAACGGGCGTCGCTGCGCAGCCACCCGGCGCGGCCACCCGCCGCCCGCCAGCCGGCGTCCGTGCGTGCCGGCTTCCGTGCGGGCCGGCTTCCGTGCGGGCCGGCTTCCGTGCGGGAGAGGTTACATGTCGGCGGCATCCCAGCCGATGCTGGCTGCCTCGTCCAGGGTGCGCGCCTCGAAATGTTCCAGCATGTCCTTCATTGCCTCGACGCTCTGCTTGAACAGGGCAGAATCCCGCCACTGCTCAATCTGTTCCAGGGAATCCCAGGGACCGGTGCTGATGAACCGGTTCTTGACGTCACGGTCGTGCATGAGCACGGCTTTGGCGTTGGGAAAATCTTCCTTGGTTTTCCGGGCCAGATCCCGCCAGGCCTGCACAAAATCGTTCTCGCGGCCGGGATGCACCAGCCAAATTCCGAGCGTGTAAACAGACACGTCGACCACCTCCATGCTCCGTACAGGGTTGATACGGCGATTATGTTCCCGTCCCCCGCACGGCGGTAGGGCCGGATTGCCCGAGGCGTCGCTGCCGCCCGTCAACGAACCGTTGTATGGGTGGGGGCGGAAGGCCTAGCATGTGGGCAGAGCCCCGCTCTGGGGCCAGCCTCGGACCATCCATCGTCGGGTAGCGGGCACACCTGCGGAGGCCAAGATCCTGGGCATCACAGGATAGGGAAAACCATGAGCAAATATCTGTTCGAAGCAAACTACGTGGGCGACGGCATCAAGGGCCTCATGCGTGAAGGCGGCACGAAGCGGCGTGATGCGGTGGTCGAAGCCCTCAAGTCGGTGGGCGGCACCCTCGAATGCTTCTACTACGCCTTCGGGGACACCGACGTCCTCGGGGTCTTCGACATCCCCGATCAGGCCAGCGCCGCCGCCCTGTCGCTTATGATCAATTCCACCGGTGCCGTGAGCCTGACCCTCAAGCCGCTCATGACGCTGGAGGATCTTGACGCAGCAGCCAGCAAGACGCCGTCGTACCGGCCGCCGGGGCAGTAGATCAGCACTGCGGTCCCGCCGCGGCCACCCCGGGACCCGCCCGCGGCGTTGCGGGTCCCAGGTCCAGTAGGCTCGGGGCATGTCACTGAGCAGGTCACTGGGCAAGCTGCGCGGCGGGGGAAGACATTGGATGCGGGGCGTGGCGCTGCTGTTGGCTGTGGCCGGCGCGGCAACGGCTCTGGCGGCGTGTGAGTACTCGGACGACGTGGGAGATACGACGGCGGCGCCCACCAGGACGCGCCGCGCGGCGCCTCCGCCGCCGTCCCCTGCGGGTCCGGAACTCGCCATGGCGGAGACCCGCAACCTTCACGACCTCGGGGCCGTCCTCGGCGCCCGGCCGGACGGGATCGTCCTGGAAGGCGCCGGCGGGCTCGGCGGCGCCGGGGTGCGCAAGGCGGTCAAGGCTTTACCGAAGGGGACGTACACGGTGACGGCCGCCTGCGTCGGCGCGCCCACCGGCAACATTTCGATTACCCAGGACGGCCTCCGGGACGGCGGGAAGCTCGAGCTGGCTCTCGACTGCGGAAAGGCGACGCAGGCACAGGTGGACCTCGCCGCGGGGCCGGTCTACGCCCAGGCCTATCGGCGCACGACCGGGCCCGGCGCCGGCGAAGTGGCAGGTTTCTGGATGGTCCCGGCCACCCCGGGATCGTAGCTGGATCCCGGCCGGGACCATCCGCGTCACGTCGTCCGCGACAAGACCATTTACTCAAAACCACCGGCTCAAAACCACCGATGATTGGGCGTGCAGTTGCGGGGCCCCTCGGGTGGGTGGAGGGACCCCGCAATGGCAGCGCCGGTGTTTGGAACTGGGTGCTACGTGGCGCTGTTGTATTCCTCGTCGGTGACGAGGTCGCCCCATTCGGACTCCGGCTGGTCGCTGTCGGGACCGACGCCTTCCCACATGGCAAGGTGCGTCATGAAATGATCCGGTGCGGCGCCGTGCCAGTGCCATTCGCCTGGCGGGGTGTAGATGGTGTCGCCGGGCCGTATCACGGTCACTTCGCCGCCGCGGGCCTGGACCAGGCCGATGCCTTCGGTGACGTGCAGGGTCTGCCCGACGGCGTGCGAGTGCCAGGCCGTGCGGGCGCAAGGGGAAAAGTGAACCGCGTTGACGCGCATGCGGGACGGCTCGGGCTGCGGGGCCGCGATGACGTCAAACCAGACGTCGCCGTTGAACATGTGCCCCGGACCCTTGACGCTCGGCTTCTTGGCTTGGATTTCCACTGGCACTTCCTCTAGTTCAGGGTGGCGGTATCGATCACGAAGCGGTAGCGGACGTCCGAGGCGAGGACGCGCTCGTAGGCGTCGTTGATCTTGCCGGCCGGGATCACCTCGATCTCGGCACCCAGGCCGTGCTCGGCGCAGAAGTTGAGCATCTCCTGGGTTTCACGGATGCCGCCGATCATCGAGCCGGCGAAGGAACGGCGGCCGCCGATGAGGGCGAATGCGTTCACCGGGAGCGGCTCAGCGGGGGCGCCGACGTTGACCAGGGCGCCGTCGAGGGCCAGAAGCTGCAGGTAGGAGCTGATGTCGATCGAGGCGCTGACCGTGTTGATGATCAGGTCGAAGCTGCCGGCGAGCTCGGTGAAGGTGTTCTCGTCGCTCGTGGCGTAGTAGTGGTCGGCGCCCAGGCGCAACCCGTCTTCCTGCTTCTTCAGCGACTGGGAGAGGACCGTGACCTCGGCGCCCATGGCGTGGGCGATCTTGACGGCCATGTGGCCAAGCCCGCCCAGGCCGACGACCGCGACCTTCTTGCCGGGGCCGGCGCCCCAGTGGTGCAGCGGCGAGTAGGTGGTGATCCCGGCGCACAGAAGCGGCGCGGCGACGTCGAGCTCGATGCCCTCGGGGATGGTGACCACGAAGTCTTCGGTCACGACGACGTGGGTGGAGTAGCCGCCCTGGGTGATGGTGCCGTCGCGGTCGACGGCGCCGTAGGTGCCGGTGTTGCCGGAGAGGCAGTACTGCTCCTCGCCGGCCTGGCAGTTGACGCACTCGCCGCAGGAATTGACCATGCAGCCGACGCCGACCCGGTCTCCGACAGCGTGCTTGGTGACGGCGGAGCCGATCTCGGCGACAATTCCGGCGATTTCGTGGCCCGGGACCAGCGGGTAGGACTGGGGTCCCCAGTCGCCGCGGACAGTGTGGATGTCCGAGTGGCAGATCCCGGCGAACTTGATCTCGATCAGGACATCATGCGGGCCCACATCGCGGCGCTCAATCGTGGTGGGGACGAGCGGCTCGGTCGCGGAGGGTGATGCGTAAGCGTTGACGGTGAGCAATGAATCTCCTGCTTGTTGGTCTTTGGGGGGTGGTTCCGTCGTTGGGGGTTGTTCAACGGAACACCATCCATCAAACCGTGGATCGCGCCCCCAAGGGAGTCCCTGCTGATAGGGGTACTGGCAGGGTCTCCCTTAGAGGCCCGTAGCGCCTAACGTTGATGGCATGGATAATCGAGACGCGGTCCGCGAGTTCCTTGCCTCGCGCCGGGCGAAGATCACGCCCGAGCAGTCGGGGCTGCCGGTCTACGGGGCCAAACGCCGGGTGCCTGGGCTGCGCCGCGGGGAAGTCGCCATGCTGGCCGGCGTCAGCGTCGAGTATTACACCCGTTTGGAGCGGGGAAACCTGTCCGGGGTGTCGGAGGGTGTGCTGGAAGCCGTGGCCAGGGCTCTGCAGCTCGACGACGCCGAACGGTCCCACCTCTTCGATCTGGCCCGGGCGGCGGCCCCGGGGAGCCGGGCCCGACGTCGTCCCCGGCCTGCCGAGTCCGTGCGCCGGAGCGTTCAGCTGTCGCTGAACGCCATCACCAGCGCGCCCGCCTTTGTGCGGAACGGGCGCATGGACATCCTCGCGGCCAATCCGCTGGGCTACGCCCTGTATTCGGAGATGTATGCGGGCGCCGCCCGCCCGGCCAACCATGCCCGGTTCATCTTCCTGGACGCCCGCTCGCACAGCTTCTACCCGGACTGGGAGCGTGCGGCGAATGACACCGTCGCTATCCTGCGGACCGAGGCCGGCCGGGACCCCTATGACCGCGGGCTGACCGACCTCGTCGGCGAGCTCTCGACCAGGAGCGAGGAATTCCGCACCCTGTGGGCAGCGCACAATGTGCGCGAGCACTACACCGGGGTCAAGAACCTGCACCACCCGGTGGTCGGGGACCTCCATCTGATGTATGAGGCGATGGATGTCTCGGCCGACGCCGGGCTGTCCCTGCTGATCTACACGGCCGAGCCAGGCTCGCCGTCAGAGGATGCATTGCGGCTCCTGGCCAGCTGGGCCTCGACCAACCGGCAGGTCAAGGAAGCCGAGGCCGCCGCCGCTGTAGACAAAGCGTAGGTGCGGACAAGGCTTAGCGGCCCGGACACTGCTGACGAACGCTAACCACGACCCGGCCGCGGCTGTCACGTCAGGGCCGAAATGCCGTCCGTGTATCCGTCGGGCCGGCTGACGCTGGCGGCGAAGTTGCTCAGCCAGGCCATGGCGTCGTCCCGGGACGTGAAGAACTCGTGGGGATACCGGGTGTGCCGGCTCATTGCCGCCGCGACTACTCGGTCTACAGTGCTGGATCCGAGCACCGCAATCGCCACAACACCCGCAGTCTGCGCGAACTCATACCTGGCCGCCGCGCTGATCTCCACGTCGGTCATTTCAGAGAGCATCGGCATCGGGATTCCCCCGCTGATCTGCTCGACGGCCCGCATGGCGTCCCTGGCGTCGTGGACGTCAACAATGGAGCCGGGCAACCAGACCGATGTGATGATGCCCGCGCTGACGCTCAGCACGTTCTTCCCATTAGCAGCGGCTATATGTCCTGACATCATCGTGACCATTCTAGGCCCGGCCCTCGTGCGCCAAGGCTATGCGGCCCGGTGCGCGTGGCGGACCGCAACGGTGCATGGCCGGGGCCGCCCTGGCGCCTGCCTAAAGGGGACATGTCCTCCGGCGCTACCCAGACTTCCTGCTTTGCCAAGCAATGAACAGGTTCCTCGCCGCGCACCCGGAACGGACATGTCCCGCGGCCAACTTGGGACATGCCCCGCGCTAGGCCTGAGCAATGGACACAGTGGGCTTATGTCCATCGCTGGGCGTCAGGGGAGGGCATGTCCCGTGGATTGAGGCTCCCGTGGCCCGGGAAGCCTCCCGTGGGCGCGGGCGTCAGGCCTTCCGGTGGATCGACTTATAGCTCAGATAGGCGTTCAAGCCCTCGACGCCGTATTCGGTGCCGAGGCCGGAGTCGTGCCGTCCGCCGAAGGGTGCGGCATGGTTGGAGGCGAAGAAGTTGATGCCCACCGATCCTGTGTCCATCCGGTCCGCGACGGCCAGCGCAGCCTCCGGATCCGTCCCGAACACCAGGCCGCCCAGGCCGAACTCGGTGTTGTTGGCCAGCTCAACCGCCTCATCGACACTGCCGTCGGCGTCGTCGTACTGCAGGATGCAGATCACCGGGCCGAAGATCTCCTCGCGGGAGATCCGCATGTCCGGCGTGACGTCGGCAAACACGGTGGGCTCCACGAAATACCCGCCTTCGAGGCCGCCGCCGAGGGTCGCCGCCCGGCCTCCGGTGGTGGCCCGGGCGCCTTCGGCCAGCCCCGACTCCACGTACTCCAGCACGGTCCGGTACTGCGATTCCGTGGCGCACGGCCCGAAGACGGTCCCGGGATCCAGCGGGTCCCCCTGCTTGCCGGCGGCGATCGTGGCGGTGACCATGTCCACCACTTCCTCGTATCGGCTGGCCGGGGCAAGGATCCGGGTGGAGATATAGCAGGTCTGCCCGGTGTTGCGCATGGAGGAGCGGATCAGGACCTTGGACATGGCGTCCAGATCCGCGTCCGGCATCACAACCGCACTCGACTTCCCCCCGAGTTCCAGGGTGACGGGACGCAGCAGCTCCCCGCAGGCGGCGGCGATCTTCCGGCCCACCGGCGTGGAGCCCGTGAAGGCCACCTTGTCCACGCCAGGGTGTTTGACCAGCGCGTCGCCCAGCCGGCCGGAACCGGTGACGAGGTTGACCACGCCGGCCGGAACTCCGGCGGCGGCCACGGCGTCGATGATCACCCGGAGGGACAACGGGGTGGGCGACGCCGGTTTGATCACCACGGTGCAACCGGCCAGCAGTGCGGGGGCCAGCTTGATGACCACGAGGTTGATGGGGAAGTTCCAGGGCGCGATCAGCGCGCACACACCGATGGGATCGCGCCGGACCACGGATTCGCCACCGCCGCGCGGGAAGGCGCGCACGTCATCACGCTCAAGATAGCCGGCGAGGGTCGCGAAGTACCGGAAGATGCCCGCGGCGTTCGCTGCCGCGCCGGAGGATTCGGAGACGGGCGAGCCGTTCTCCCGGGTGTTGGTGAGCGAGAGCTCGTCGGCGCGTTTCTCCACTTCCTCGGCGATGCGCACCAGATAGGCGGCCCGCTCGGAGGGCGCGAGCCGCGGCCACTCGCCCTGGAAGGCGCGTTGGGCGGAGCCGACGGCGGCGTCCACGTCCTCCGGAGTGCCGTCCGGGACGGAGCCCCATACTTCGCCGGTGGCCGGGTCGGTGACCGGGTTGCGGCCGGTGCCCCGGGCCGGCGTCCAGGCCCCGTCAATGAAGATGCTGTCCACGTGGGTGTGCGGCAAGGTCAGTGCAGCGCGTGCGGCCAGTGCGGGAGCGTCATGGGTAGCCGCAGTCATCGGATCACCGCCGTCTTGAGCAGGGCGGTGGAGCGGGCCAGGTCCGCGACGGCCATGTCGTGCGCCGCCTGGGTAATGAGTTCGGGCACGATTTCTGTGGCCAGCCTGTCCGTGTAGGTGGCCGGGTCCATCCCGAACCAGGAGGATGCCAGGGCGATCCCGGCGTGGTCGAAGCGCCACAGCCTGTCCGCGTCGCGCATCAGCGCGTCCTCCAGCGAGTGGGCCGCGGGGCGGGTGTCGTGGCCGTCGATGATGTCGCAGACCCGCTCCACGAACTCGGCGGAGTAGCCCAGGCCCGGGAGGACGCGGCGGGCGACGTCGCAGCCCTGTTTTTCGTGTTCATAGCGGATCGCGGCCTTGCGCCAGTCGCCGGCGAAGCCTTCGGAGATGATCCGCGATTCGTCCACGTGGGCCCAGCCGGTGTCGTGCAGCAGCGTGGCCACGCGTACGAGCTCGGCGTCGGCATCGGGGTAGGCCCGGCAGAGCCGCTCGGCGAAGGCGAGGGAGATCGGTAGGTGGATGTCGTTGCCGCGGGTGCGGGTCTCGTGCACCACGGCACGCCACAGCGGGTCGAGTTCCTCCAGCGCGGCCGGCGTCGTGGCGATCGGGGCGGTGTCCACCGGTCCCGGCGCAGGGACGGGCCGGACCGGGTAGGCGGCGGCAAAATCCGCAGTCGCGGAATCAACAGCCGCGGGATTGGCGTCGGCCCGGTGGGCGGCGGCAGTCCCGGCTGCGCGGCCGGCGTCGGCAACCGGGGTCTTGGGGGTGGTCATAATGCTCCTTCGGGGGCGGCCAGCCGCAGGGCTAGCTGTCCGTCGTGATCGTCTTGAGGGGTGTGGCCGGATCGGCGGCAGCCTCGGCGGGGATATTCTGGCCCTTGGCCAGGGCGTTCTTGACGGCCATGAAGTCCAGCGGCGCATTGACGCAGTCCGCGGCGATGATCCGGCCCTGGCGGTAGTAGAGGACGCTGAATTTCCCGCGCTCCGCGTCGCGCCGCAGCACGGTCTGGTCGTAGCCATTGCAGAGGCCGGCGATCTGGAGTTTGAGGTCGGCCTGATTGGACCAGAACCACGGGATGCCGGCGTATTCCTCGCGCCGGCCGGTGAGCGAGTAGGCCGCCACCTTGGCGTGTTCGATCGCGTTGTTGACGCTTTCCAGCCGGATCCGCTCCCCCGGCGCCGAGCCGGGCACCGGATTGGGCATGTTGGCGCAGTCGCCGATCGCCACCGTGGTGCCGTCCGAGGCCAGCGCGAAGCGGTCCACGACGATCCCGTTGTCCACGGCCAGGCCGAGCTGTTCGGCCAGCTGGGTGTTGGGGATGACGCCGATCCCGATCAGCACGATCTGTGCGGGCAGCACGGTGCCGTCCTGGAGTTCGACGCCGGACACCGTCCGGCCAGCGCCTCCCGGGGCGTCGTTCGCGGTGAAGCGTTTGGCGCTCGTGGCGAGCCGAATGTCCAGGCCGCGGGCGCGGTGTGCCTGCAGGAAGTACTCGGCGGTTTCCTCGCCGACGGCGCGGCCCACCAGCCGCGGGCCGAATTCGAGCACGGTGACGTTCTTGCCCATCTTCTGCAGGCTGGACGCGGCTTCGAGGCCGATGAAACCGCCACCGATCACCACGACATCCTGCGCGTCCCCTACCCGGGCCTTGAGGGCCAGGGCGTCGTCGGCGTTGCGCAGGTACAGCACGCCGTCGAGGTCCCCGCCCTCGATTTCCAACTTCCGGGCCCGGGCGCCCACGGTAAGGGCCAGGCGTTTGAAGGGGAACTGCCCGCCCGAGGAGGAATAGGCAACGCCGGAACCGTCCGCTTCCTTATCGATCTTGACGATGTATTCGCCCTTGATCAGGTCCACGTTGTGTTCGGCCCAGTATTCGTTGGACCGGAAGATCAGCGATTCGCTCTCCACCGTGCCCTGCAGGAACTCCTTGGACAGGGCCGGGCGCTGGTAGGGGCGGTGGTCCTCGTCGCCGAGCAGGGTGATGTGCTCGTCGAAGCCGAGGGCCCGCAGCGATACCGCGAGCTGAACGCCGGACTGGCTCGCCCCGATGATGAGCAACCCGGTGCGGGCCGGGGTGCCCGACGGCGTTGCGTCCTCAGCTGCCGCCGCGGGGGCGGCCTGCTCAACCGCGTTGGTGCCCACGGCTATACCTGGGTTTCCGGGGTGGTGACGAACAGTTCGAACTCATCGGTGAGGCGAAGCTGGCAGGACAGCCGCGAGTTGTCCTCGCGGTCCACGGCGGTGCCGTAGAGCATCTCGTCCTCCATGTCCTCCATCGCCGGGAGCTGCGAGAGGCAGTCCTCGCGGACGAAGACGTGGCAGGTGGCGCAGGACAGCGAGCCGCCGCATTCGGCGACGATGCCGGGGACGCCGTTGCGCACCGCGGTCTCCATGACGGAGTCGCCGGCGTTGCCCTGGACGTCGCGGACGGCGCCCTCGGCGTCGGTGAAATGAACCGTTGGCATTGGTCCTCCTTGGGGACGAACTTGGGGTTGAAGTCGGGAAGTTGGCAAAAAAGGGCAGAGTCAGATGAACTGGCGGCCGCCGTCGACCACCATGGTCTGGCCCGTGTAGTAGGAGCTGTCCGGCCCGGCCAGGAAGAGCGCCGCGCCAACGATGTCCTCCGGCTGGCTGGCCCGCTTGATGGCGCCCCGGTCCACCCCGTAGTTCTCGGCATTCTCCATTAGCCCGTAGCTGGCCTCGGTGAGGGTGAAGCCGGGGGCGATCGCGTTGACCGTGATCCCCCGGCGGCCCAGTTCCTTGGCCATCACCCGGGTCAGGGCCACCACGCCGCCCTTGGAGGCGACGTAGTGGAGCCACTGTTCCGAGCCGCTGAAGATCGTGGCGCTGGAGAGGTTGATGACGCGGCCGCCCTCGGGCAGGTACGGGCTGGCCGCCCGGGTCACGAGCCAGGGCCCCTTGAGGTTCACGTTCATTACCAGGTCCCACTCGGCCGGATCGATGTCCTCGAACGGGCTGCGGGTCACCCCCGCATACACGGCGGCGTTGTTCAGCACGACGTCGATGCTCCCGTTGCCGAAGTCCGCGCAGCTTTTCGCGAGGGCCTCCGTGGAGTCGAGGCTGGTGACGTCGGCGAGGAAGGCGGCCGCCTCGGCCCCGGTGTCCAGGACCAGCTTGGCCGTTTCCTCCGCGCCGTCGAGGTTCACGTCCGCCACCGCCACGCGGTAGCCGCGGCGGCCGAAGCCGAGCGCGAACGCCCGGCCCAGGCCGCCGGCGGCGCCGGTGATCAGGACGGTGCGGGCAGGCCGGCCCGCACCGTCATATTCCGCAGCAGGCATGTTCGAGTCATTCATCCGCTGGTCAGACATGGCTGTGGCTGTGGGCCCCGGGCCCGGCGACCTGGAGCTCCGGTTCCCCGGTATCGGGAATCAGCGCGTCGAGGATCTGGACTGTGCCCTTGGTCCCGTCCACCCGCAGCCGCTGGCCGGTCTTGATGGTGGTGGACGCCGATCCGGTCCCGGTCACGGCCGGGAGGCCGTATTCGCGGCAGACGATGGCCGCGTGGCTCATCATGCCGCCGATGTCCGTGACGGTGGCCTTGATCTTGCCGAAGATCGGGCCCCAGGACGGCGCGGTGACGGTGGCGACGAGGATTTCTCCCTGCTGCACCTCGGAGAGCTGGTCCGCGTCGGTGACAACGCGGGCCAGGCCTTCCACGACGCCGGGCGAGGCCGCCATGCCGCGCAGGCCGCCGCCTTCGACCGCTTCTCCGGCGCCCAGCCACTGCTGGACCTGCTCGGTGGTGATGCCCCAGAGCATCCGGGTGAAGGGTTCGGTGATGGATTCCGGCGGGGTGTTCAGCGCCGGGGCCGGCCGGGCGGTCTTGAGCGCGTCCACGATTCCGCGGCGTCGCTCGATCTCCTCCGGCCAGTAGTCGGGGCCGATCGGCTTGGCGCCGACGCCCCAGCCGGTGACGAGGTCGAACAGGGCGTCACGGACCTCGTTGCGGCCCAGATAGAGGAGGTCGTCCGGTTCGGTCCAGAAGCCCTCGGCCTGCATCATGCGGCTGAGTTCACGGATCTTGCGCCAGAAGACGCCCATGGTCCAGTGCTCGATGTAGAAGTTGTGGTTCTCCACGTACGGGTAGGCGGTGGCGGCGAGCCCGCGCTTGGCGTCGAAGAGGGCCTGGTTTTCGCCTTCCAGGAGGTCCCGGTATTCCTCGATGATGCGGTCGCGTTCGGTGATCAGAGCCTCGACCGGGCGCATGATTTCCTGGCCGTCGTCCACCCGGCGGATGTAGTCCGCGATGTAGCCGAGCGGGATTTCCTGGTGTTCGTTCCAGTACTTGTCGTGGCCGTAGAAGCCGTTGCCCACGGTGAAGTTGAACCACGGGTCCTTCGCGCCCTCGTACTGGGCCATCCAGCGGTCCCCGCCGGGGGCGGCGGCGACGGCTCCCAGGGTGGCGTCGACGTCGTCGGTGTTACCAAAGTGGGACTGCAGCCCGAGTTCGACGGCGAGCTTGGCGAGCTGCTTGAGCTCGTCATCCGGGCGGAAGAGCTCCATGTCCACGCCCTGCACCATTGTGGCGATGGACTGGTCCGGGATGTTGGGGAACACCTGCTTGCAGAAGTTGAAGAAGTCCAGGTAGGCGATGTAGCCGAGGTTGAGGAACTCGAAGTGGTACTGCCAGTTCTGGTAGGCCAACTGGATCAGCCGGTCGTAGCTTTCCAGCAGCTTCTCAGAGCCGTCCTTGCCCTTGCCGGAGAGGATGTCTTCCATGGGGACCATGTCCGGGAGCCTGGGGAAGGAGATGGTTTCCATCTCATCGATGGTGCCCTTGACCTTGACGTGCCACTGCTTGAGGAGCTGCTCCCAGTTCTGGAAGTAGTGGCCCACGCGCTGCTCGAACAGGGGCACGCGGGCGGCGATCTGGTCCGCCGGGACCGGGATGGGCGACATGTAGAGGTAGCCCAGGTGGATGCGGAACTCGATGCCGTTGGCGTTGGGGATCATCAGGTGCCGGGCGTTGTACTGGCCCAGGCACTTAACCGCGAACTCGCCGCCGATCGTCTCGAAGGGCTTGAACACGGTAGGCCAGTGCTGGCTGTCGCAGAACCAGAACTTGGCGTCCTCCTGCTCCTTTAGCTTGTCCTGGAAGACCAGATAGTACGGGTAGATCTTTTCCCAGCCCTCGGCGCCGGCGGGAACCGGGAGCTCGGAGGGCTTGGGGAAGGACTTCAGGGACATGGCGGTCCTTTCAATACGGGCTCAGCATTGAGCCTGGGTGACGGAGCGGACTAGCGGGTCAAAACGTCTAGAAGGAGGGCTTGAGCAGCGAAGCGGTGATGCTGCCGAGGCTGAATCCTGAAGCGGACGACGGCGTGGCGGACGACGGCGTGGCGGACGACGGCGCGTTGCCGGCCGGCGGCGGCGTGGCAGCGGGTGAGGCGGCGGGTGCGGGGCTGAGTCCGCTGAAGTAGCCGCCGGCAATGGCCGAGGACGGGACAACTGGCTTGGAAGAGTGCACGGTTTCCGGGCGGGACTGCAGCAGGAGCAGGTTTTCGCCGTCCGGCAGATCAGCGTCGAGGGCCCATTCGATGTCCTGCGGGCACTTGTAGTGCTTCTCCGCACGCTTGGCCATCTGCGCGACGGCGGTGAGCTCGGCATCGGTGAGGCTGCGGCGGCCGCGGCGTTCGGCGTCGACCTCACGCTCCACCAGACGGCCGGCCGCGGCATCCGGGACGAGTTCGGCATGTTTGTCGCCGAGATGTTCGGAGACGACGGCCAGGGTGACCTTGTCCAGCATGATGTTATCCGGCGTGACCTGGCCCGAAACCACCATCTCCCCGACCCCGTAGGAGGAGTCGATGGTGATCTTGGAGCGGTCGCCGTTGGTGGGGTCCATGGTGATCGCGACGCCGGAGACGCGCGCGTTGACCATCTTCTGCACCACCACGGCCATCGAGAGGCCCTCATTGGGAATGTTGTTCTTAAGCCGGTAAATGATGGCGCGGGAGGTGAACAACGAGGCCCAGCACTGGCGGATGTGCTCGGTGACCGCCTTGACGCCGTCGAGCCAGAGGTAGGTGTCCTGCTGGCCGGCGAAGGAGGCGTCCGGGAGGTCCTCCGCGGTGGCGCTGGAGCGGACGGCCACCGGAACCGGCGCCTCGAAGCGGGCCATCAGGGACTCGTACGCGGTGACGGTGAGTTCACGCAGGGCCTGCGGTACCTGGCGGGAGCGGATGTCCTCGCGGATGGCGGCGGCGACTTTGTCCACCTGGGCCATGTCCTCGGGGTCCAGGCCGGCGAGGAGCTCGTGGATGTCCCGGGTGATGCCGGCTTCCTCCATGAACGCGTCGAACTGGGCGGTGGTGACCACGAAGCCGGGCGGGACGGGCATGCCGGCGGAGGTCATGGTGACCAGCGAAGCGCCCTTGCCGCCAAGGTTTTCGAGCTTCGGTTCAATCCCGCCGTCGAAGAACTGGATGTATTCGTTGCTGTGCATATTTCTCAGGCCTTCCAGCTGACGGGGACGGTCTCGGGGACGCGGAAGGAGAGGTTCTCGCGGAAGGCGATGGCTTCCGGGTTCTCCAGCTGCAGCTCCGGGGCGAGCCGGGCCACTTCCTCGAGCGCGATTTTGGCCTGGAGCTTGGCGAGCATGTTGCCCAGGCAGTAGTGGATGCCGAACCCGAAGGAGAGGTGCTCGCGGGCGTTGGGCCGGGTGATGTCAAAGTCCTCGCCGGCGTCAAACTTCGTGTCGTCCCGGTTGGCCGAGCCCATCAGGAGCAGCAGCTGGGCGCCTTCCTTGATCGCGACGCCGCCGACTTCGGTGTCCTTGAGGGCCTTGCGGCGCCAGCCGACGATCGAGCCCGCGTAGCGCAGGACCTCGTCGATGGCGGCGGGGATCTTCTTGGGGTCCTCCACAAGCTGCTGCCACTGCTCGGGGCGGGCCAGGAGTTCGCGGAGGGCGTTGGAGATCAGGGTGGTGGTGGTCTCGTGGCCGGCGAAGAGCAGGCTGTAGAGGACCGAGGCGATCTCGTGGTCGGAGATTTCGGCGCCTTCCTGTTGCGCCTTGACCAGGTCCGCGGTGAGGTTATCGCCGCCTGACTCGTGGGCCACCCGGACCAGGCGAAGGCATTCCTGCCAGTACTCCACGAGGTTGTGGGCGTGCGGGATCTGTTCCTCGTCGCTGAGGTCGCCCCAGGTCATGGCGGCACGGGAATCGCTCCAGCGCTTGAAGGTGTCCACCTGGGAGACGTCGGCGCCGATCAGGGTCAGGATGGTGATGGTGGGGACGTCGTAGGCGAGGTCCTTGACCATGTCGCCGCGGTGTTCCGGCCGCGCGAGCATCGTTTCGAGCAGCTCGACGACGTTCTGCCGGATGAAGGGCTCCAGGGCCTTGTAGCGGCGGGGGGTGAAGGCCTTCTGGACCACGGCGCGGATGCGGGTGTGCTCCGGCGGGCGGCGGGCGGAGAGGCCCGAGTAGGCGGTGAAGCCGCCGTCGTCCATGATCTTCTTGGCCGCGGCGCCGCGTTCACGGACGGGCGCCTGGGCGTTTTCACTGGAGAAGGTCTCCCAGTCCTCAAAGACGGCTTTGATGTCGTCATAGCGGGAGACGACATAGAGGCCGATCCGCTCGTCGAACATGACGGGCTGCTCGGCCCGGAGTTCGGCGTAGGCGGGGAAGGGATTCTTCATCTGGAACGGCTCGTAGCCGTGGTGCCCGGCGGGGGCTTCGGCGCCGTGCCCGAAGGGACAGCGGCCGGCCGTTTCAGTCGACGATGACATCTGGGCTCCTTGGTTTTCGGTCCCGCCGGCAGCGCCACTGCATGCCGCGGGTTCTTATTCACCAGTGTGGCCCCGATCACGCCGGAATGGCAGGGCTCACTTCCACTGAGCGGAAGCCAATTGATGCAGGGCCTGTTCCTGGCAGGGATCCCGGCCTAGTCCGTTCCCGCAACATTGCTGCCCAGCAGCGTTTCCAGCGGGATCCGGGCGGTGGCGCGCTCGATCTGCGCCGAGATGCCCCTCAGGACCGGCAGGTGGCGGGTCATCGTGGCGGCCTGGTTGGTGGGCAGCACCAGCCCGATCGCGGCGCCGATCCTGCCGGTATGGAAGACCGGGACGGCGATCGAGCAGGATCCCAGCCGGACCTCCTCGAGGGTGGTGGCGTAGCCCTGCTCCCGGATCTGGGCGAGTTCGGCCGCCAGCTTCTGCGGGTCAACGTGGGTGTGCGCGGTGTGCCGCTCGAGCTGCCGGTTCAGGTAGGCGTCGCGGACCCAGTCCTCCTCGAAGGCCAGGATGACTTTGCCGACGGCGGTCGCGTGCATGGGCAGGCGGCCGCCGACGCGGGAGGCCCGCGGCACCCGTTTGGAGCCGTAGACGCGGTCGATGTAGAGCACCTCGTGGCCGGCCCGGACCGCCAGGTGCGCGGTTTCGCCGGTGAGCGAGAAGAGGTCCTGAACGTACGGCCGGGCCGCGTCGCGGAGCTGGCGGCCGGTGTTCTGGGCGAGCTCCCAGAGGCGGATGCCGAGCTGGTAGCGGCCGTTGGGCTCCCGCGAGAGGAAGCCCCATTCAGTGAGCTCGTTGACCAGCCGGTGCGCCGTACTCAGCGGGAGCCCGGATTTTTCGGCGATGTCCGTCAGGCTGAGGGCTCCCCGGGACTTTTCGAAGGCTTCCAGGATGGAGAGGACCTTCGAGGTCACCGTCCTGCCGGGTTCGCGGCTGCCGCCGGCCATCGTGACCTCCTCGTCGGGGATGAGCGTGGATCCGAGTCTAGAACGGAGCGACGGAGTCTGCATGACAGGGAGTTCACTAGGCGGTCCGCGCCGCCCGGCTAGCATGCATCGATGAATATCAATATACTGATGAATGTGACGCACTCGTTCGCAAGCCGCATCCCCTTGGACAGCTGCCTCAATGAGGACGGCACAGGGTTTCGGCACTGGATCGAACCACCGCAAGAGCCAAGGAGAACTGCATGCCTGCCATCCGAATCTATGAATCCGCTCTCTGCTGCGACACCGGCGTCTGCGGCCCCGACGTCGACCAGTCCCTGGTGGACGTGACCGCAAACGTGCGCCACCTTCAGGGCCTCGGCGCCGACATCGCGCGGCACAATCTGGCCAGCGACCCGACGGCCTTCGCTACGGATGAGACGGTCCGCGGCTACATGCACACCGTCGGATCCAAGGGCCTGCCGCTCACTGTCGTAGACGGCGTCACCGTCGCCACCGGCGCCTACCCGAGCAGGGCGCAGTTGCTGACGTTCGCCGGACTCGGCGAAGCGGCAGAAGAGCCGACCCCGCGCCCGGAGTTAGGCCTCACCGAAAAGAAGTCCGGCGGCTGCTGCGGCGGCTCCACGAGCTGCTGCTAAGTTCCGGCGTGAAGTTCCTTGAGAACCTGCCCCGGTTTGTGTTTTTCACGGGAAAGGGCGGCGTCGGCAAGACCTCAGTGGCCTGCGCGACCGCCCTGACCCTGGCAAGAGCGGGAATGCACGTGCTTCTGGTCAGCACCGACCCCGCGTCGAATGTGGGTCAGGTCTTTGGTGTGACCATCGGAAATAACGTCACGCCCATCCAGGAGGTGCCGGGACTCTCCGCACTGGAAATCGACCCGGAGCAGGCCGCCGAAGCCTACCGTGAGCGGATCATCGCACCCGTGCGCGGCCTCCTGCCGGAGACCGAACTGGCCAGCATTGCTGAAGGCCTGTCGGGCTCGTGCACCACGGAGATCGCCTCGTTCGACGAGTTCACCAACCTGCTCGCCGACGACCTGGCCTACGCGGAGTATGACCACATCGTCTTCGACACCGCCCCGACGGGCCACACGATCCGGCTGCTGCAACTGCCCGGTTCATGGACCGACTTCCTCGAGACGGGAAAGGGAGATCCGTCGTGCCTGGGCCCCCTCTCAGGGCTCGAGAAGCACAAGCAGGTGTACGCCAAGGCCTTGCAGGCTCTCACCGACCCGGCCCGGACACGCCTTGTCCTGGTCAGCCGCGCGCAGACATCATCCCTGACGGAGATCGAGCGAACCTATCGGGAACTGGGCGAGATCGGCATCGGCGGGGGTTACGTCGTCCTCAACGGCGTCCTGCCGCCCGCTGCCGGCGAGGAGGAACTCGCGCAGGCCCTGCGCGCCCGGGAAGCTGCCGCCGTCGCCGCCATGCCCGGCTCGGTTGCCGCCCTTCCGCGCGACGTTCTGGATCTGAAGCCGGGCAACATGGTCGGTATTCCGGCCCTCGAGACCTTGTTCGCGGCCGCCGGGGCCGGCATGCCGCCCGGCGCGGCGGCGGACGCCGAGGTCGAAGATGCCCCGCTGGCTGCCCTGGTGAACGAAGTGGAGCTCGACGGCCACGGTCTCGTGATGTGCATGGGGAAGGGCGGGGTCGGGAAGACCACAGTCGCTGCCGCCATCGCCGTCGCCCTCGCGAAACGGGGACACCCGGTCCACCTGACCACGACAGATCCGGCTGCCCATCTGACCGAAACGTTGCAGGGATCCACCCCGGGCCTGAAAGTCTCCCGCATTGATCCGGATGCGGCCATCCAGGAATATCGAAGCCACGTGATGGAGACCAAGGGCCGGAGCCTGGACGACGAAGGCCGCGCGGCGCTGGCCGAGGACCTCATGTCCCCGTGCACGGACGAGGTGGCCGTGTTCCGGCAGTTCTCCAGGGTGGTCCAGGAATCCCGCCGCCACTTCGTGGTGATCGACACGGCGCCGACCGGCCACACACTGCTGCTCCTGGACGCCACGGGGTCGTACCACCGCGAGATCTCCCGCCAGGTCGGCGGCACGATGGGGTTCGTGACACCGCTCATGCGGCTTCAGGATCCGGCACAGACCAAGGTTGTCCTCGTCACCCTGGCTGAGACGACACCTGTGCTCGAAGCCGAGGTTCTGCAGGATGATCTGGAAAGGGCGGGCATCCATCCGTGGGCTTGGGTCATCAACAACTCGATCGCAGCCGCACACCCGCAGTCGCCGTTCCTGCGGGCCCGCGCCGCGAGCGAGATCGAACAGATCGCGAAGGTGCAAACGTTGACAGACCGGGTCGCCCTCATTCCCATGCTGCCCGAAGAGCCTGTGGGTGAAGACAGATTGTCGGCGCTGACCGCTCTCAGCACCCAGCCTGCCTGACCCGCCGCAACGACCCCGCCGCACCGTGTGCGGCGGGGCCGTTGCCTTCCCGGCTAGCCGCCCAGGCGCTCGGCCAGCAGGGCTTCGATGTCCTGGGCGGTGGCGTCCAGCCTGGCAATCGTGTCACGCTGGATCGCCCGCAGGTACTCAGCATCCGACTCGCCGTCCTGCACCCAGTCCTCATCGCCGGGGGCGTCCATCGCCTGGCGCGTGTTGGCGGTTGCTGCCTTGATGTTCTCCAACATGGCACGCAGCCGGTCCTCGGTGGTGGGAGTCCTGGCATTCATGGTGTCCTCCTGGGTCGCGGCCGCAATGTCAGCTCTTGGGGACTACCTTTGCCCCCGCCGTGCCCCCAGCGCAAGAACTAAAGGGCCTGTGTGCGCCGTTCGATCAGGACCGTGTCCCGCCACTGGCCGGCGGCAGGGCCGCGGGCCATGCGGGCAATCTTTTCCCGTCGCCCCACAACCCTGAAACCATGCGCGAGGTGCAGCTTCAAGCTCGGTTCGTTCTCCGGAAAGATGCTCGCCTGGATGGTCCAGATGCCGCGCTCTTCCGTCGAGGCGATCAGGGACCGGAGGAGGACTGATCCTATCCGTTGGCCGCGGGCGGCCTCGGACACGTAAATGGAGTGTTCCACGACGCCGGAGTACACAGGACGGGTGGAAACGGCGGAGACCGCCGCCCAGCCGAGGACGCCGCCGTCGACCGCCTGCGCCACGAGGCGGTGGTCGGTGAGCCGCGAATCATCGAAACTGGGCCAGTCCGGCGCCGCGGACTCGAACGTTGCCTGCCCGGTCGCGATTCCCTCGCCGTAGATCCGTTGGGCCGCGGGCCAGTCTGATTCCCGCATCGGACGGATCGTGAGGTCGGGCTCCGAATTGCGACTCACAGGGAGGCCAGGATGCCGGCCGTCTGCTCGATGGCGCCGGGAACCAGGGAGTAGTAGGCCCAGGTGCCGCGCTTCTCGCGGTGCAGCAGGCCGGCGTCGACCAGGATCTTCAGGTGGTGGGACACGGTGGGCTGCCCCAGGTCCAGTGGCTCGGTGAGATCGCAGACGCAGGCCTCCCCGGCTCCGGCAGCCTTGACGATGGAGAGCAGCCGCAGCCGGTTCGGATCGGCCAGGGCCTTGAAGACCAGGGCTTTCTGCTTCGCCTCCTCAGCACCCAAGGCAGGCACTCCTGCCGGGGCGCAGCAGGATTCATCTGTGGCCGGCTCGAGTATAGGCAGGGAGTTCATGTACCCATTATGCCTTGATATTGACAATCATCAATGTTAGGGGAGCCCCCGGGCGGGAGTGGCTGGGGCGCATGCCGCGTTGGGGTGGAGACGCAGGGGGGTCGGCCCGCCAGGGGCGGCGACGGCTAGGATCTGGCCGTTTCGGAACTGCGCGGGAGAACGGCGTCGTCCGCGGTGCGGGCCGCGGAGGGGAACAGGATCAGGAGGAGGCCAAGGCCGACTGCCGTGCCGACCAGCTGCGCCACGACGAAGCCGGGAACGGAGGCCGGTGCGATGCCGGCGAAGGTGTCGCTGAAGATGCGGCCGACTGTGACCGCCGGGTTCGCGAACGACGTCGAGGACGTGAACCAGTACGCGGCCCCAATATAGGCGCCCACCGCCGGCGCGGCGAGCACGCCGCGCGAGGTGGCTGCGAGGGCGAAGATCAGCAGGATCAGACCCGCGGTAGCGATAACCTCGCCCAGCAGATGACCTGGGGTTGCGCGCTCCTTGGCAGAGATGGACGTGCCCACCTCGAACATGGCGTTCGCGAGCACGCTGCCCATGACCGCACCCACGGTCTGGGCAACCGCATAGGTGACAAGCTCGGGAAGGGTCAGCCCGGCGCCGCTGCGTCGACCCAGAATCCAGTCGGCGAGGGAGACCACAGGATTGAAATGCGCGCCGCTCACGGGTCCGAGCACCAGAATCAGCACCGTCAGGCCCAGCGCCGTGGCCGTGCTGTTCTGGAGCAACTGCAGGCCAACGTCGCCGGGGGAGAGTTGCTGGGCGGCGATTCCGGAACCGACGACGATCATCACGAGCAAGCTGGTGCCGAGCAGTTCAGCGACGGCACGACGCCACAGCGGCGGTTGGTGGGAAGTCATGGCAACAGCTTGACCCAAAGAATTAACTCAGTCAAAATTGAATCAATGAATATTGAGGCAATCAAGGATCTTCGGGCGCGGGCAGCCAAACATGCCGCCCTCGCCGATCCCGCGCGGCTGCGCATCGTTGACCTGCTGACCCTGGGCGACTTCTCCCCCACGGAACTGCAGGCAGAGCTGGGGATGCCGTCAAATCTGCTGTCCCACCACCTGCGCGCCCTGGAAGATGCCGGACTGGCAACCCGCCACCGCTCCGAGGCCGACAGGCGCCGCAGCTACATCCGGCTTGCCGCCGGCGCCCTGGAGGGCCTGGTGCCCGGCGCGGAACACGGGGCCCGCCGCGTCCTGTTCGTCTGCACGAAAAACAGTGCACGGTCCCAGTTGGCCGCCGCACTGTGGCAGCAGGTCAGCGAAATCCCGTCCATGTCGGCAGGAACGCATCCCGCGGACCGCATCGCCCCGGGTGCCATCGAAGTCGCCCGGCGTCACGGCGTGGACCTCGCCGACCTTCCTCCCCGCAACCTGGAGCAGGTGGCAGGGGACGGGGACTTCGTCGTGACGGTCTGCGACAATGCCCATGAGGAGCTGCCCGGACTGGGCGGCGTGCACTGGTCAGTGCCGGATCCGCTGCGCCTGGGCACCGAGGAAGCCTTCGAAAACGCCTTCAATGACATCGCCCACCGGATCAATGACCTCGCGCCGCGCGTGCTCGCCGCCTGATTACCCGACCCTGACCGCCCACTCCTTCCCGCTGCGGACAAGGGGCATGTCCCGCCGGTTCATCCAACGCCGGCCGGGATGCCCGACGGGGGCAGTGAAGGCGATTTTGCAAATATTGACAATCATCAATCTATCGTCCGATACTTTCTGCATCGATCATCATCAATGTTCTGCCGAGCGCTGCACGTGTCGGGCACAGGACCTCAACCGGACCGCGACGCACCCGTCACCCAACTGATTCCAGGAGAAACCCCGTGAGCACCGAAACCGCCAAGAAGCCCTCCGTCCTGTTCGTCTGCGTCCACAACGCCGGCCGCTCCCAAATGGCCGCAGCGTTCCTCACCGCCCTCGGCCAGGGCCGGATTGAGGTCCGCTCCGCCGGTTCCGCCCCGGCGGACAAGGTCAACCCCGCAGCCGTCGAGGCCATGGCGGAACTTGGCATCGACATGTCCGCCGAAATCCCGAAGGTCCTCACCACCGAGGCCGTGAAGGAATCCGACGTCGTGATCACCATGGGCTGCGGCGACACCTGCCCGATCTTCCCCGGCAAGCGCTACGAGGACTGGGAGCTCGAAGACCCGGCCGGCCAGGGCGTCGCCGCCGTCCGGCCGATCCGCGACGAGATCAAGGGGCGCATCGAGGACCTGATCGCCTCCCTCGCCCCCGCCAAGTAAACGGCCCCCAAGGAGGACCGCCATGAGCGCCGACGTCGTCACCGCCGACATCGTTAGTACAGAACAGCTGATCATCATCGGATCCGGCCCTGCCGGCTACACCGCTGCCATCTACGCCGCCCGCGCCGGCCTCAAGCCGCTGGTCATCGCCGGAGCCGTCACCGCCGGCGGTGCCCTCATGAACACCACCGAGGTGGAGAACTTCCCCGGCTTCCCGGGCGGCATCCAGGGTCCGGAGCTAATGGACGGGCTCCAGCAGCAGGCCGAGAAATTCGGCGCGCAGGTCGTGTTCGACGACGTGACCGAGGTCCGGCTCACCGGTCACCTCAAGCGCGTGGTCACCGCTGCGGGGCAGGCCCATGAAGCGCCCGCGGTCATCCTCGCCACCGGGTCCGCCTACAAGGAGCTCGGCCTGCCGGAGGAGAAGAAGTTCAGTGGCCACGGCGTCTCCTGGTGCGCTACCTGTGATGGCTTCTTCTTCCGTGACCAGGACATCATCGTGGTCGGCGGCGGCGACTCGGCGATGGAGGAAGCGACGTTCCTGACCCGCTTCGGCAAGACCGTGACCGTCGTCGTGCGCAAAAACGAGCTGCGGGCCTCCAGGATCATGGCCCAGCGCGCCAAGGACAACCCCAAAATCCGCTTCGCCTGGAACTCCGCCGTCACCGGGATCCACGGCAACGGAAAGGTCACCGGCGTCACCCTGACCGATACCGTCACCGGGAAGACACGTGAGCAGGCGGCCACGGGGATCTTCGTCGCGATCGGCCACGTGCCCCGCACCGAACTGCTGTCCGGCCAGGTGGACCTCGATGCCGAGGGCTACATCAAGGTCGACTCCCCGACCACAGTCACCAACCTGACCGGAGTCTTCGCCTGCGGGGACGCCGTCGACCACCGCTACCGCCAGGCCATCACCGCCGCCGGCACCGGTTGCGCCGCCGCCCTCGACGCGGAACGCTATCTCGCCGCGCTCGAGGACGCGGACAGCATCGCCACCGCCCTGGTGGAGGACCCCACCCACTCTTGAACTGCACCACGCAGCACCCCGCCTCCCGGCCTGCCCAACTAGCTCGCAGCAGGGGCCGTTTTGAGCCCTCAAAACGGCCTTAAGTGAGAGCTAGTTGGGTGCCGGACCGCAACCCCGCCGGATGAAGAGGACACCATGGTTGTAACCACTACGCTTCCCGTAGCTGTCATCGGAGCCGGGCCCATCGGTCTCGCCGCGGCAGCGCACCTGCTCGAGCGCGGCCTGCAGCCGCTCATCTTCGAGGCCGGCCCGACGGCGGGCGCCGCCATCGAGCAGTGGCGCCACATCCGGCTCTTCTCTCCGTGGCAGTACAACACCGACGCCGCCGCCGTCCGCCTGCTCGCCCGTACCGGCTGGGAAGCACCTGAGCCGACGGCGCTGCCCACCGGAGGGGACCTCATCGACCAGTACCTCACCCCGCTCGCCGCGCTCCCGGCGATCGCGTCCCGACTCCACACCGGCGCCCGCGTCGTGGCAGTGACCCGGCAGGACATGGACAAGACCCACAGCCGGAACCGCGACACCGCCCCCTTCGTGGTCCGGGTCGAACACGCCGACGGCGAAGTCCGCGACTACCAGGCCGCAGCTGTCATGGACGCCTCCGGCACGTGGTCCACCCGGAACCCGCTCGGAACCTCGGGCCTGCCCGCCGTGGGAGAAGCTGCCGTGGCCAACCACGTCTCCTCACCCCTGCCGGACGTCTTGGGACGCGACCGTGAGACGTTCGCCCGGCGCCGGGCCGTCGTCGTCGGAGCTGGGCACTCGGCAGCCAACACCCTCCTCAACCTCGCCGAGCTCGCAGCCCAGGTGCCCGGGACGAAGATCGTCTGGGCGATCCGCGGCGCCTCCGCGGCCAAGGTCTACGGCGGTGGCGACGCCGATGGGCTGGCCGCCCGCGGCCAACTCGGCAGCCGGCTCCGCAGCCTCGTCGAGTCCGGTGCCGTGGAACTTCACACCGGCTTCGGGATCGCCTCCCTTGCAGTGTCCGACGGCACCGTCACCTTGACCTCCACGGACGGCCGCACCCTGGAGGCCGACGTCGTCGTTCCGGCCACCGGTTTCCGCCCCGACCTGGGCATCCTCCGGGAACTCCGGCTGGAACTGGACCCGGGCGTCGAGGCCCCGCGTGACCTCGGCCCGCTGATCGACCCCGAATTCCACTCGTGCGGCACCGTGGAACCGCACGGAGGCAAGATGCTCGCCCACCCCGAGCAGGACTTCTACATCGTCGGCATGAAGTCCTACGGCCGCGCCCCGACCTTCCTGCTCGCCACCGGCTACGAGCAGGTCCGCTCCGTCGCCGCGGCCTTGGCCGGGGACCGGGAAGCGGCCGACGCCGTCCAGCTCGAACTCCCCGAGACCGGCGTCTGCTCCTCGGACATCGGCACCAGCTGCGACGTCCCGGCTGCCACTGCGGGGTTCGTGGCTGAAACCTCCGGCGGATGCTGCGGAGCCCCTGAGCCTGTGCTCGTCGGGTTCCCCACCGGGCTGGCCCACGGCCGCTCCGGCGAGAACTGACCTCGTTCAGCTGCAGGACAATACCGAGGTCCTGCAACGGATTAGTGCGCGGCTGGCAGACCCGGCCGGCCTGCCCGTCGCGGCCGTGCGGATCATCGGTGATGAGATCCATGACCGGGTCAAGACACTGACAGCAGCACTGCTCAACAACCCAGGCTCAGACAAGGAAGAATTAGACACATGACCCAAACCGCGAAAAAGCCCAGCATCCTGTTCGTCTGCAGCAAGAACGGCGGCAAGTCCCAGCTCGCTGCCGGGCTCATGAAGCAGCTCGCCGGCGACGGGATCACCGTCCATTCCGCAGGCACCAAGCCGGGTGCGTCATTGAACGCCCAGGCCGCGGAGTCCCTGGCCGAACTTGGGATCGACATCACGGGTGAACACCCCAAACCGGTCACCGACGCGGTCCTGGACGCCGTGGATGCCGTGATCGTCCTGGGCACCGAAGCCAAACTGGAACCCCGCGACGGCACCCGTTTCGAGGTCTGGGAAACGGACGAACCCGCCGAGCGCGGTATCGAGGGCATGGACCGCATGCGCCTGGTCCGGGACGATATCAAGGCCCGGGTCCGGAAGCTGCATGCGGAGCTCACTGGGAACTAGGCCATGCCCGTCCCGGCGCTATCCCGCACACTGGCCCCCGAGGGTGTGCATTCCCGTGCCGGATGAGGCCTGGCCGGACGGTCCGATCGTGCTCTGCGTCGAGTGGATGTTTCCGGAGCATCTGGTCCGCACGGCCGCTGATCTCGCGAGCGGGCTGGGACAGCACCTTGTCTGCGCCTTTGTAGACCCCTCCAGTTTCCTGACGGAATGGGAGCCGGACGGCATCCGGACGGCGCATTCACTCGACCCGGTGGTGAAAGAAGAGACCGATTTTCCGTCCGGGCAGCTGCTGCGGAACCTTGAAGCGGTCCTCGGACAGCCCGGGGAGTCGTGGTCCTTCCGCGTCCTCAACGGAGACGTCGCCAAGGCCCTTGGCCGTCTGGCGGACAACGTCGGCGCATCCTTGCTGGTCGTGGGCGCCGAGCGACCTGGTGCCTTGGCGTGGATAGACAGGCTCCTCGAAGGATCGGTTGCCGCGGCCCTGGTCAGCCGCCGGGAGTGGCCGGTCCTCATCATTCCGGACACCACCGCGTAGCCCCGCCCGCGTCCGTTCCGCAGCGGGAAACGGGGGTCACCGGATGATGCGACCATCGTGGATGACAGTCCTCGGCCTGTTCTGGTCCCAGAGAACTTCCGGGTCCGCAAAGGGGTCGCCATCCAGGATCACGGCATCGCCTGCCATCCCGGAGCTGATGCCCCCGATGCTTGGATCCTGAAGGAGTTCCGCGTTTACTGAGGTCAGTGACCTCAGCGTCTCCAGGACGCCTGCCGCCTCAATCTGAAGCCGAATGCCGACGAGCTGATCGTCCTCGAGGTCCCCCATCAGGTCGGATCCGAAGCCGACTTTGACTCCGGCCTGCAGGGCCAGTTCCACAGCGACCTTCCCGGCCTCAAGTACCTCGGCGTTCTTGGCCTGGGATACGGGGTTCAGACCCAGATCTGCTCCCCTTCTGCTCATGGCATCGTAGGCGGCAAGCGTCGGCACCAGGAAGCTCCCGCGCTCGGCCATCAGCTGCGCGGTGTCCCGGTCCAGGAGATTCCCGTGTTCTATGGAACGTACCCCGTTTTCCACTGCATGCCTGATTGCCTCGGGCGAATACGCATGGGCCGCCACGTAGCTCTTGCGCCGGGTGGCCTCGTCCACCACCGCCCGGACTTCTTCCGCTGAATACTGCGGCAGCCGGATGGGATCCGTCAGGGACACGACCCCTCCGGAGGCCATGATCTTGATGGCGTGGCTTCCCGTGCGGAACCGTTCACGGACTGCCTTGCGCAGATTGTCCACTCCGTCCACTACGGCACACATGTGACCGTGATCGAAGCAGACGTCCAGGTCCGCGGACCGAGGATCGCCATGGCCGCCGGTCTGGCTGAGTGCAGGGCCCGTGTAGTAGTACCTCGGCGCCGTGACCAGGCCGCTATGGATGGCGCGGGCCAGCCCCCTGTCCCCGCCGGCCACATCGCGCACGGTAGTGAATCCCCGCCGCACTGCGGCGCCCAACCGGCGCGCCCCCACCAAGGCTGCGTAGCTCAGGAGCGAGCGCTCAACCTCAAGGCCGCCCAGTCCCACGGCGTACGCGTGAAAATGTGCATCGATGAGACCGGGCACCACCACCCTGCCGCCGGCGTCAATCACCTCACCTTCGGGGATGACGTCGCCGATCTCCTGAATAAGCCCGTCCCGGAACACGATGGATCCTCGCGCCAGCTCGGGCGAATGTCCGTCAAAGATCCGGGCATTCTGGATGGTCAGAGAGGGTGCGTTGGTCATGGTGACAACTCCTCGGGAGGGACGTTGGTGGTTGCGGCAACTCGTCGGATCGGCGCCCTAGGTGCCGGCCGGCTCCGTGGAACCGCGCACGATCAGTGAACTTTGGAGGATCAGCTGGGACTCTTCCAGGCCCTTGCCCTCCATGAGCCGGCGGAGCTGTTCGCCGGCCTTGGCCCCCAGGGCGTCGCCGGGCAGGTGGACGCTGGTCAGACCCGGGCTGGACGTGGCCGAGTACGGCAGGTCGTCGAAGCCTGCCACGGCCAGTTCCTGCGGAATGCGGACACCGGCCACCCGGGCTTCCTGCAGCACCCCGTAGGCATGGGTGTCGGTGGCGCAGACGACGGCGGTCACGCCGTCCCGCTGCCAGGCCGGCCACACCGCCGCGAACGCTGACGCGGCCGCGCCCACGTCAATGGTGGTGCCGATGACATGGTCCGGCGCCACGGTGACGCCCAGTGCGGCGGACTCGGCCAGGAACGCCGCCCGGCGGATCTCGAAGGTCGCGGTGCCGGTCACGCTGTCCACGTACGCTGCCCGTTTGTGGCCGGAGTCCGCCAGGTGCCGGGCCAGCAGGCGGGCGCCATGGCCGACGTCGAGGTTCACCGAGGGGGCGAAGGACTCCAGGCCCGGGGCGTCCAGCAGGACCAGCGGTCCCGCGACGGACAGCTCGTCCAGGAACGCCGCGCTGGGCGCGTCCACCAGCAGCCCGGCCGGCCGCAGGGCCAGCAGCCGGCGGACGTCGTCGACGCGCGGAAACTCCCCGGCGTCCGTGACGGAGAGCAGCAGCTGGTAGTCGGCGCCCAGGGAGCCGCGGACGCCGGCTATGACCTTGGCGAAGAACGGGTTGGAGATGTCCGGGGCCACGAGAATGACGATCGAACTGATGCCTTTGGCCAAGGAACTGCCGATGCTGTCCACCACATAGCCGAGTTCGGCAATGGCTTCCTGGACCCGCGAAATGTTGTCCTCCGACACCCTCCCCCGGGTTTTTCCGTTGGCCACAAGGGAGACCGTTGCGGTGGAGACCCCGGCCCGCGCGGCCACCATGGCCGCAGTGACGCGCGGGGTGCGCCCGCGAAGTTCTTGCACGTGATCGCCGGATTCCATACCTCGATCGTAACCGGGAGCAGCCGGATGTATGCGCCGCAATACATCAAGCGCTTGACGTCATGAACGTTAAGCGCTTGACGTATATCTCGGCAGAGTGCCAAACTCTCACTGAACGCTTTAGTGCGCCGCCCCGGCGGACCCCCAACGACGTGGAGATAGACGTGGATCCCATCACCTTGAAACCGGAACGCCGGAAGATCATCCTGGACTGCGACCCGGGACATGACGACGCCGTGGCCATGCTGCTGGCTCACGGCAACCCGGACATTGAGCTCCTGGCCGTCACAACGGTCGTCGGCAACCAGACCCTCGAACGGGTCACCCGCAACGCCCTCTCGGTCGGCACGATTGCCGGCATCACCGGTGTCCCCTTCGCCGCCGGCTGCGATCGGCCGCTGGTCCGCAGCATCGAAACCGCCCCGGACATCCACGGTGAGAGCGGTATGGACGGCCCCGCCCAGCCAGAATCGAACATCGAACTGGACCCCCGCCACGCCGTCGACCTCATCATCGACACCGTCATGGCGCACGAGCCGGGTACCGTGACCCTGGTGCCCACGGCCGGACTGACCAACATCGCCATGGCGGCCCGCAAGGAACCGCGCATCGTGGAACGCGTGAAGGAAGTCGTCCTCATGGGCGGCGGCTACCACGTGGGCAACTGGAGTGCCGTGTCCGAATTCAACATCATCATCGACCCCGAGGCCGCACACATCGTCTTCAACGAGCCCTGGCCGGTGGTCATGGTGGGCCTGGACCTCACGCACCAGGCCCTGGCGACCCCCGAGGTCGTGGAAAAGATCGCTGCCGTGGGCACCCGGCCCGCCCAGTTCGTGCTGGAACTGATGGAGTTCTTCACCAAGACGTACAAGGACGCCCAGGGCTTTGACTACCCTCCCGTCCACGACCCCTGCGCGGTGGCCTACGTCATCGATCCCACCGTCATGACCACCCGCAAAGTGCCGGTGAACATCGAACTGCAGGGCCAGCTGACGCTCGGCATGACCGTGGCCGATTTCCGGGCCCCGGCGCCGGCGGACTGCCACACCTCCGTGGCCGTGGACCTCGACCACGGGAAATTCTGGAACCTCGTCACGGACGCCCTGGTGCGCATCGGCGACGTGAACCCGTCCGCCGCCGTCAGCGTCGACGCAGGAGCAGCCAACTCATGAGCACCCTGACCTACGAACCCAAGACCACGCGCGGAAGCGTCACCGCCCTCACCGCCGCACTGCTGACGGCCTGCGTTGCCTTCCAGCTCAACGCCTCCATGCTCAGCCCCGCCCTGGTCACGATGGGCACCGAACTGCACACGGACCAGGCCGTGATCGGCCTGTCCCAGACCTGGTTCTTCACCGCCGCAGCACTGTTCTCCCTCTTCCTGCCACGCCTGAGCGACATTGTGGGACGCAAGAAAATCCTGCTGGGCATGATGGTGATGATGGCCGTCGGCTCCCTGATCGCGGCCATGGCCCCGGACATCACGTGGCTCTTCGTCGGCCGCATCGTCCAAGGGGTCAGCGGTCCCACCGTGCCGCTGTGCCTGATCATGCTGCGCTCGGCCGTCAGCGACCCGCGCAAGTACGGCGCCCTGATGGGCCTCATCACCGCCGTCAACGGCGGGGTTGCCGGCGTGGACTCGTTTGTGGGCGGCTACTTCGCCGAACACTTCGGGTTCCGCAGCATATTCTGGCTCATGGTCGCCCTGGCACTCCTGGCCGCGGCTCTCGTCGCCGTCCTGGCCGGCGAAAGCAAGCCCGCAGTCGGCACCAAAATGGACTGGCCCGGCGTGTTCTTCATCGTGATCGCGGTCGGCGCCCTGCTGACCGCCCTCAACGAAGCCTCGAAACTGGTCAGCGCATTTTCTGCCGGCACACTCACCCTGGCCATCGCCCTGGTCGCCGTGGCCGCGATCGCCTTCTGCGGTTTCTGGATCGTGGAAAAGCGCACCCCGCAGCCGATGGTGGAAACCGCGCACCTGCGCCGGCGCTCCACCTGGGCGCCCTTGTTGACCACCACCCTGACGATGACCGGCGTCTTCGCGGTCATCAACGGGATCGTTCCCGCCTACGTGCAGGCCACTGCCCCCGGCTTCGGCGTGGGCCCCACCGAGATGTCGCTGATCATCCTCACCCCCTATGCCCTGCTGGGCTGGATCGTCGGCCCGATTACCGGCCGGCTGGCCCCGGTTCTTGGCTACACCAAGGTTCTGCGGATCGGCATGGCCGGCAGCGTCGTGGCCCTGGCCATCATTGCCTTCTTCGGCCTCAGCAGCCTGCCCATGATGATTGCCGGAACAGCGTTGCTGGGCATCATGTACGCGGGCACAGTCAACATCATGCTCAACGGCCTGGGCGTTGTCCTCTCCCCCGAAGGCAACCCCGGCTTCCTCCCCGGCATGAACGCCGGCGCGTTCAACCTGGGTGCGGGCCTGAGCTTTCTGGTCCTCCCGGCGGCGCTCGTGGCCTCCTCCGCGTTGGGCGACGCCCAGGCTTCCTACCTGAACGCGATCGCGGTGGGCCTTATCATCACCGTGGCGGCATTTGCTGCTTCACTGCTGATTCCCAAGCCCGTGGAAGCTGAGGCGAAGTGACCATCGCGACCCCTGCCCCGATCGTCGTCGTCGGCTCGCTGAACGCGGACCTGACCATCTACTGCGAGCGGCTACCGCTTCCCGGCGAAACGGTGCACGGGAACGGTTTTGCGGTGAACCCGGGAGGCAAAAGCGCCAACCAGGCCGTCGCCGCGAGCAAGCTCGGCGGCCGGGTCGTCCTGATCGGCGCGGTCGGCGACGACGCCAACGGCACCATGCTCCTGGCCTCCACCGCCGGGGCGGGCGTGGATGTCTCCCGCGTCCGCCGCTCCCCCGAGGCGGCCACCGGCGTCGCCGTCATCTCCGTGGACGCGAGCGGTGAGAACAACATCATCATCTCGGCCGGTGCCAACGGCACGCTGGCACCGGAGGATGTTGCCGGCTCAGCCGACGTGTTCGAGCGCGCATCGGTGGTGTGCCTGTGCCTCGAGGTTGGCCTCGACACCGTTGAAGCGGCGGCCCGGTTGGGGCACGACGCCGGCGCAACAGTCCTGCTCAACCTGTCGCCTTACGCCGAGATCCCCGCGAGTCTCGCCGGCCTCTGCGACGTTCTGCTCGTGAATGCGCACGAGGCGTCGCTGTTCCTGGGCGGCACCGCCGTGCCCGACGCCGGCGCGGACACGGCGGCGTGGGCGCCGGTCCGGAGCAGGTTTGCCGATCGCGGACTGCAGCGCGTTGTGGTCACCTTGGGCGCTGACGGCTCCGTGGTCCTGGACTCGGGTGCCGGCGCCGGGGGCCACGTCACCCGGATTGAACCCACCAGGGTCAACGCCACGGACACCACCGGCGCCGGCGACGCCTTCACGGGGGCCGTCGCGGCACGCCTGGCTGCCGGGGAATCCCTCCCGGCCGCTGCCGCCTTCGCCTCGGTCGCCGCCGCCCTGGCAGCGACCAGGAAAGGGACGCAAACGGCCTACCCGGAAGTGGCGGACGTCGAGGCAATGCTGGCGTAGCGGCCGCCCAGCTGGCTGGGAGCGCCACAGGGCCGGGGCCGCTTGGCCGAGCAACCAGCGGCTGCACAGCACAGCCCTTTCAAACTAGGGCGCTGTTGCACTTACCCCAGAAAGGCCCACAATGGTTCGATCGGATAGGAGTATCTGCCGGGCGATGGCGGCCGCGACTTACTGGAGCGTCAGTGGCGAGCGTCTTGACCTTTTCGGCCGGAAAGCAAGCGAACTTGTACCGACTAATGATGGGGCTCCTCGGCATGATCACTTTGCGCAAACACGTCCTCCCCTCAGTCCTCGCGGTGATTCTGCTCTCGACGTCGGCCTGCACCTCCGAGACCGCGGCCGGCACCCCGACCGGCAGCGCGAGCAGCAAGCCCGCCAAATCCGCCAGTGCTGCGCCTTCCCGGCCTGCTGTTCCGCCGCTGGATCCGGTGAGTCCTGTGGACGCGCGTACGGTGCTGGCCGCGTTCAAGTCCCGGGGCATGGTGGACCACCTGAAGGCCCTGCAGCAGGTTGCTGATGCCAATGGCGGCAACCGCGCCTCGGGCACCTCCGGGTATGAGGAATCGGCCCGCTACATCGAGGAGCAGTTGCGGGCTGCCGGGTACTCACCAGTCCGGCAGACCTTCAGCTTCAAAGGGGAGGGACGGGGCAAGCCGAAGGTGGAGTCGTTCAACATCCTGGCCGACACGGAGGGCAGCGCCGAGCGCACCGTGGTGGTGGGCGCGCATCTGGATTCCGTGAAGGACGGCCCGGGAATTGACGATAACGGCAGCGGGGTGGCAGCGGTCCTTGAGACCGCCCGGTGGATGAAGGAGTCCGGGATTACGCCGGCCAATAGGGTCCGGTTTGCGTTCTGGGGTGGGGAGGAGGACGGCCTCTACGGGTCCCAGCACTACGTCGATTCGCTGAGCACGCAGGAGCGCAGCCAGACCCCGGCATACCTGAATGTGGACATGGTGGCCTCGCCCAACGGTGTACGGTCCGTGCACGACGGCGACGGTACGGATTTCGGCCACGCCGGGCCGGCCGGGTCCAAGGCGATCGAGGACATCTTCTTCCGCTTCTTCAAGGAGAACTCGCTCCCCGCCGAAACCACGCCCTTCGATGGCGGTTCCGACTACGACGCCTTCCTGACGGCCGGCATTCCGGGCGGCGGGCTGTTCACCGGCGATGAGAAGAAGAAAACCCAGGCCCAGGTCCAGGCCTACGGCGGCGAGGCCGGCAAGCATCTGGATCCCTGCTACCACGAGGCCTGCGACACCATCGCGAACACCAACCCGGATCTGCTCAAGGACATGTCCGGCGCCCTCGCCTACGCCACCGCGGCCTACGCGATGGCCAAGCCCGCGTAAGCGCAGAGAGGTCCCCGGCACGGCCACCCCGTGATGAGGGGCCGCGCCGGGGACCTGTGCTTCCTGACTGCGATAAGTTCCTTAGGTTTCGGCTCCGGGTCGCACTGGCGTTCCCTCCGCCTGCCTGTCGCGCTAGAGGGCCGCGCGGGTGGTGTTCGGGACCGGAAGGTCGGTCGCCTGGGGCATGACAACCTCTATGGTCAATTCGCTGACGGCGGGAACGTCGAGGAACTTGCGGTGGAACCGCGGGCCGAGGATGGCGTAGGACGCGGCGCTGGCCAGTCCCCCGGCGAGCCAGGACAGGTCCCATCCGCCCAGGGCGACGGCGATGGGTCCCTGCATAGCCGGCACCAGCCCGTACATGAACAACCACGTGGCGTAGATGCCGATGAGCAGGGAGGCGATGCCGGCCGGATTCACGCCCGGCAGGCGTTTGGTGCCGATGGCGTCGAAGAGCCTGTCAGGGTTGCCGGGCCAGCGCTTTTCGATCCAGAAGTAGTGGACCAGCATGACTCCGCCCCAGGCGGCCACCCAGGCGACCAGCCCGATCAGCCAGGCATCCAGTACGGAGGCAAAATCTTCCTGGAAGATGAAGAAGATTACGGCGGCAAGTGAGAAGACGCCGACGAACAGGTTCAACTTGCGCCTGCTGATGGAGATGTCCAGTGCCTGAGTGGCCACGGAGAAGGTGTAGATGTTCAGGATGTTGGTCGCGATGGGGCCGTGCAGCACCATGAGCAGCACGGGCAGGGCCAGCGCGCCGAAGTTCAGCACGATGAGTTTTCCGGGGTCGATTTCGCCGGTGTTGGTGGCCAGGCTGGCCCCCAGGATGCCCAGCCAGACGACGGGGATGAACTGGCCCAGCACCGAAGCGAGGTAGACCTTGCGCTTGGGCACCGAGGTGCTGACGAAGCGGGAGTAATCTGCGGCGTAGGTGAACCAGGTGATGCCCCAGCCGATGCCGATGGCCGTCATGACGGCGCTCATCGCGGCGATGCGTTCGGAGCCTTCCAGGATGTGACCTGCCGGGCCGGCGTAGGTCCAGTTGATCTGCATGCCGAACCAGGCCACTGCCGACATCACGGTCAGGATGATGATGGTCGGCGGGACGGTCCATTTCTCGAACGCGGCGATCGCCTTGTAGCCGAACCAGGCAATGGCCACCTGGGCCGCCATGATGAAGGTGGCGATGCCGATCTTCCACGCATAGTTGTGGGCCTCCGGGTCAACCCAGCCCAAGGTTCCGAACAGCGCCATGACCAGGTCCAGGATGATCCAGGTGTTGACTGCGCACCAGCCGATCACCAGAAGGGCCTGGATGGCCGCCGGGAGGTAGTTTCCGCGCCGCCCGAAGGCCGCGCGGGCCAGCACCATGCCGGTCGCTCCCGTCTTTTGGCCCAGAAGGACAAAGCACCCGAAGAGCAGCATGCCGATCAGGTTTCCAAGGACAAGAACGGTGACGGTGTCCGCGAACCCCAGCCCGAGCTGGATGCCGAGCGCACCGAGCACCCAGTTGATCGGGGCGAGGTTGGCGCCGGCCCAGATCCAGAACTGGCCGGACACCTTGCGGGTGCGCTCTGATTCGGGGATGGGGTGAAGCCACGCTTCGTGGTCTTCGCTGGCCGCTGGTGCGGTGCCGGCCGAAACCAAGGGGGATTTTTCACGCATTGGAGCCTCCGTGAGCGATTGGGGTGCTTCAAGATTATGTGGCACATGCCACATCCGCCTATATATGATGTGTCTAGTTAATGGTTGCTTTACGCGACGGAGTGTCATGTCAATACGTCTTCAAGATGTCCTGCACCACCCGACGCTGGCGGCCGCCGATCCCGTCGTCCGGGCGGCCAGCAGCAGAGCTGCCCGGACCCAGCTCCGGTGGGTGCACTCGAGCGAGATTCTGGACATCGCTCCCCTGCTCGACGGCGGTGAGCTTCTGCTGACGGGAGGCGAGGCCCTCGCTCTCGCCTCTGAGGACCGGCGGGTCGCTTACATCCACCAGCTGGCAGAGCGGGGAGTGGCGGCCTTGGCCATCGAAACCGGCGTCGCTCTTCCTTCGCTCCCGTCCTTGATGGTGTCAGCCGCCGAGGCAGCCGGGCTTCCTCTGATCGAGCTCCGCAAGGTGGTGCCGTTTGTCAGTGTTATGCAGGCCATCAACTCGTCCCTGGTCAGCGAGTCGGTGTCCCAATTGCGGCGGGCAGACGAAGCCAGTCACGCGATGGCCGTTGAGCTGGCACATGGCGGCAGCCTGGACCGGATTCTGGCCGTACTCGCCGGAATCACGCACGCCGAGGTGGCCCTCGCTTCCCTTACAGGTGTGACCCTGGCCAGTGCAGCGCCAGAGAACACCGTTGTCGGCGACACAGTCGGCGGCTCTATCCCCGCGCCGCAGGAACATGCTCGTCTGATCCGGATCGATGTGCCCGTGCGCGGAATCCTTGCGGCTCAGCTGGTGCTCCGGGTCCCGGCGGACGAGGATGAGAACCTCGCGCGGACTGCCGGCAAACGTTCCGTGGATATCCTGGCGCTGGCCATGCTGCAGCGGATGTCGCCCGGGCTCCGGGAGGTTGCGGGAGCTGCCTTGATCCGGGCGGTGGATTCCGGCAGCCAGCCGTGGAGGCTTCAACAGCTGGCCTCGGCAGCAGGAATTCCGGCCTCCGCGCCGCTCGCGGCTGTGGTGGTCCGCTCGGATCTCTCGCAACAGTTGCGTTCGTCGGTGGAGCAGCTTCTGGCCCGGGCGGCACGGTTCCATGCGAGCTATGTCGACAACGCCGAGCTTCTCGCAATAGTCGGCTTGGCAGGGGATGCCCCGGAAGAGAGCCGGCAGAGGCTCCTGGCCGCCCTGCTGGAGCTTCCGGCCATAGATGGGATGCAGGCCGCGGTGGGACCACTGGCGACCGGAATCTCGGACGCTCCCTGGTCGCTGTCCGAAGCCAAGCTCACCCTGGAATTGGCCGCCTCGCGGGAAAAATCCGGTCCCGGCGGCGGGCCCCATCCGGTGGTCGACGCGGAGGCATTCGCAGTGGAACGTCTCTCCGTCCAGTCTCTGGATCCCGATCAGCGGCGCACCTTCGTGCGCCAGCAACTGGGCGCGCTCCTGGATCATGATGCGCAACGCCATTCGCGACTTCTCGACACACTGGCGGTGTGGATGGATTCCGGGTGCAACACGGCCCACGCAGCCCGGGAGCTGCACGTGGAGCGGCAGTCCATGCACCAGCGGCTGCGGCGGATCTTCGATCTATGCGGCGGCGACCCCCGCACCACGGGCCGGCTGGCTGCACTGCATCTGGCGGCCAGGCTGGCCCGGCTCAGTTGAGGCTGGTGCGGAAGCGGGTGCGGTTGTGCGGGCGCGTTAGTTCTTGCTCTGGGGCGCGCGTCCGCCCAGGCGTGTGGTGACCTTGTGGGCCGCGGCGGCGCATGCTTCCCCCAGGCTCTGCAGCCTTTCCCGTGAAACGCGGAACCGGGGTGCCGAGATCAGGACGGCCGCCACGATGTCACCGCGGTGGTCGTAGACGGGGGCCGCGACGCCCACTTCGTCGATCGATGATTCGCCGTAGTTGATGGCCCAGCCCCGGACGGTCACATCCTTGAGCTTGATCTGGTAGCCGTCCAGGCCGGCGTCGTCGAGTCCCGGATAGCTGATCGCTCCGCTGCGCAGCAGCGTCCGGACACGTTCTGACTGCTCGGCGGACAGGAACACTTGAACGGAGGCGCTCATGGCGTCCGTGTACCGGGCACCCAGCGGGGTGGTGTGTTTGATCTGGTGGTGGCTGGCGATCTGTTCCACGCACATCGATTCGGCGCCGTTCCACACCATGAGGGCGCTGGTTTCGCCGGTCTGTTCGGTGAGTTCGCGCAGGACCGGGTAGGCCACGCGCCGTTCTTCCAGCTCGGCCAGCAGCGGTCCGGCGACGGCGATCAGTCCCAGCCCCAGCCGGAAGCGGCGGCTCTCCGGGTCGCGTTCCACCAGGTGTTCCTGTTCGAAGGTGGCCAGGATCCGGGAAACGGTGCTCTTGTGCAGGCCCACCCGGTTGGCGATCTCGGTGACGCCGAGCAGTGGCTCGTCGGCGGTGAATGTTCGCAGCACGGCGATGGCGTTGACTATGACGGAGGTGCCCTTGGTGTCGCCGTTGCCGGTGGTTTCGGGAGATTCTGCTGGGGTCATGGTGTCTACCATCATTCCGTATGAGGGCCGGGAAGCGGCGCCACGGTGGATGTGGCGCCGCTTTTGCTGTCGGTCCCTTGTCGGGGTGTGGTGCGGTTAGGCGCCGATGATGTTGTATTCGGGGCC
>NZ_BAAAQB010000007.1:0-570 GCF_039531445.1 Arthrobacter humicola
CACCTGGGCTATGACAAAGGCGACCCGGTCGGGCGGTTCCTGCCGAATGCCCGCAACGGGTCCTATCCGAAGACCCTGGGGACCTCTGCCGGGGACGTGGATCTGGACGTTCCGCGGGACCGTGACGGCTCCTTCACCCCGCATCTGGTTCCCAAGGGCGCGCGCCGGACCGGCGGCCTGGATGACATGATCATCAGCCTTTACGCCGGCGGGATGACGGTCCGGGACATCGCCCATCACCTGGAATCCACGCTCGGGACGGAGCTGTCGCAGGAGACCATCTCGAAGATCACCGACGAGGTCCTCGAGGAGGTGCTGGAATGGCAGAAGCGCCCGCTGGACCCGCTCTATCCGATCCTCTATCTGGACGCGATCGTCATCAAGGTCCGTGACGGACATCAGGTCCAGAACCGGGCCGCTCACATCGCTGTGGGCGTGGACATGGAGGGCTTCAAGCACGTCCTGGGCATCTGGGTCGAGGCCGCCGAGGGAGCGAAATTCTGGGCCGGGGTCTGCGCCGAACTGGCCAACCGCGGCGTCAGGGATGTGCTCATCGTGTGCTGCGACGGG